>JAQWSQ010000058.1 GCA_029243145.1 Planctomycetaceae bacterium
CAACATCGCGTCTTCGACCGCGAGAACAATTACCCATTATCGAACCTCTACGTCTCCATGTTGCAACGTTTGGGCATCGAGACCAATCACTTCTCAACCGGAACAAGCACAATGCGCGGCATGGAAATGAGATAGGCGACAGCATGGCAACGTACAAAACCACAGTTCTCGCATTGATCACTCTGTGGGGCATCATTTCCTCTTCCCAGAGTCAGGCTGAAGACTTCTTTCAATCGTATTGTTACGATTGCCACGGCACGACGACTCAAGAAGCGACGCTTGATTTGACGTCTTTGTCATCCGACTTTACTGACGAAGAAAGCTTTCGTCGCTGGGTGAAGGTGTATGACCGCATCTCCTCTGGAGAAATGCCCCCCAAAGACGCCCAACAACCAACCTCTGCCGAGATAAACGCCAAACTATCCTCACTCAAAGAATCGCTACAGGCGGCAGAGCAATTACTTGTTAAAGGTGCTCCTCGTTTAAGAAGGCTCACCCGCGCCGAGTACGAATACACCATCCGCGATCTCTTTGATATGCCGGGAATCGCCTTGGCGAACAACCTGCCCGCAGATGGATCGGCTCAAGGATTCGACAAGCATGTTGAAGCTCTCGATATCTCACATGTGAATATCGCCAAGTACCTCGAAGCCGCGGACCACATTCTCGACTACGCCATCGCCACACGTCCAAAACCGCCAACAATTCACAAGCGGCGGATTTCACTCGTGAATCGTGGAGGATTTGTTGCCCACATTGTCATGAATGGTGATGGAGTGTTGTTGAAAAACAAACAACTCGATCCGGAATTTCCACCAGCCGCGGAACAGAATCATCTGGATCAGGGGGCTCACGAACGTTGGGGTTCTTTTCGGAATGGTGCGACTGTTGGCTTGTTCCGCCATGAAGATGAATCGGTCAGCCCGTATTTTATGGAACATGTGACGATCTACCCCGCGAGATATCGTGTTCAAACTTCGTTGTGGGGGTTCCAATGGGATCAAGGGAAAATGCTTCCCGGTCGTGGAACGGAAGCTGCGAGACTGTCGGTCGTGCAATTAACTGGCGATGGTCGCGGTGGACAGCATCCTAGCTATGTGCTTGGTTACTTCAATGCTCCCGAGACCCACGCTCAGGAACACGAATTGACGGTCTGGTTGAATCACAACGAGCTGATCGGCTTCAACACCGCGTCACTTGCTCCCGCAGCAAATTACTACAAGAAGCGTCGAGCGATGGAATTTACCGGCCCTGGAGTTGCCGTTGATTGGCTCGACGTTGAAGGTCCGCTTTACAACTCCTGGCCCCCGAAGAGTCATCAGATCCTCTTTGCTCACCAACCCTTGGTCGAGTTTGTTCCCGGCAAGCATCCTAAAACACGACTACCATCACGAAAACGTCCGCCGCAAATTGGGGCAGGCAGAAACCGTCCCGATCCCGAACCGGGACTGTGGTCGGTGCAAAGTGAAGCCCCTCTGGTTGATGCTGATCGATTACTCTCCAGCTTCCTGCCACGTCTATTTCGTCGTGCAGTTTCTAATAACGTGCGACAACAATACGTTGACATTGTGCAATCACGAATTGAAGCGGGGGATTGTTTTGAACTCGCCATGCGTGCTGCCTACCGCAATGCTCTGGTCTCTCCCGATTTCCTGTATCACATCGAACCCACTGAGAAACCCGACGATGATGCCATTGCCTGTCGACTTTCGTACTTCCTATGGAATTCACTTCCAGATGCGCAGCTTTTGAAACACGTCGAAGCCAAAACATTGACAGAGCCACAGGTTCTTCATTCTGAAATCGAGCGTTTACTCAGCGATCCAAGATCACAGCGATTTATTGACGACTTTTTAGGTCAATGGCTCAAGTTATCCCAAATCGGATCGACGGACCCAGACAAAAAGCTCTACCCGGAATTTAGCCCGTACTTACAAGACACAATGGTTGCTGAAACGCGAGCCTATTTTCGTGAATTACTAGAAAACGATCTCGACGCCTCGCATTTCATGAAGTCTGACTTTGTCATGGTCAACGAGAAACTCGCCACTCACTATGACATTCCCGGTGTTCACGGAACTCAAATGCGTCGCGTGCCGCTCCCCGCAGACTGCCCACGTGGTGGCTTTCTAACGCAGGCATCAATCCTCAAGATTACCGCAAATGGAACAACAACGTCGCCAGTCCCGCGTGGAGCCTTTGTTCTCGATCGATTGCTGGGCGAACCTCCCGAGCCACCTCCTGCAAATGTCGCTGCCATCGAGCCAGATGTGCGTGGGACGACAACTATTCGAGAGCAACTGGAAAAACATCGTGACCACACAGTTTGCGCATCCTGCCATCGACGCATTGACCCTCCCGGGTTCGCACTGGAAGCATTCGACGTGATTGGTGGATTTCGAGATCGCTATCGATCCATCGGCGAAGGCGATTCCGCTCCTCGCGGCTCAATTGACCCCTTGATCGGTATCAGCTTTCGATTGGGCCAGACAGTGGATACTTCGAGCGAGCTCGTTACCGGGGAATTTTTTGAAAATATTCAGCAATATCAGGCTCTTCTAGTGAATAACAACGATCAGTTGCTGAGAAATCTGACTGAGCAATTTGTCGTCTACTCGACTGGACACAGTATTCAATTCAGTGATCGGGCAAAGATCGATGAAATTGTCCGTCGAACAAAATCTCGAAATGGTGGCATACGAACTTTGTTACACGAGGTGATTGCCAGCACATTGTTCACTGGTCAAACAACGGTTATTGAATCTCCTCCTTCAGCGGACACTCGCTCAGTTGCAGCAATCAATAAACATCCACATCGAATGATGATGGCAACCGCGTTGCCTAATATTGACCGACCAGTCGTTCGTGAGCCGGAGCCTGTTCAGGAGACGAAAGCTCGTGAGTATCAGTTCGACAATGCGTTGACCGTGACTGTTCAAGTGACGGGATTGTTCATGTCTCAGCGGGTTGACGATTTCAAATCCTTCATGGCGCAATTTCCAGAAGCCCGGCTACAAGAGATCAATTTTGAAACGGCCATAGCAACGATTGTTTGTTCGACCGATTCAGATGAGTTTCGAAATGCAAAGCCAGAGCAAGCCATTGACCGGATTAACAATCGCATTCGTCATCTTTCTAATCACACGATTGGAGCGAAAACACCGAGCCGAGTCCCTCCTGATCAATTAGAACGGATTGAGATTCCGATCACTGGGCTGGATTGCATGGCCTGCTCACTGGCTGTCTATGAAATTCTGGCAAAGATCGAAGGAGTCGAGCGGACCACTGCAAGTTTTCGTGACAGCCTCGCTACCACCTGGATCGATTCCACGAAAACAAACCGTCAAACACTCGAAGACACCCTCAAGCAGCGGGGAGTCTCCTTCGTGCCCGAACGAGACGATTTGGAATGAGAATGCGCCTACTCAACATCTGTCCGGAATGGCAACAAGGGCAGACCAGATAGACTACACAGATGGCGAGTCAGAATATTCGCCACACGGGGCAAAGCAGATTTAGCAATCAATTCAAAACGGAGTTTAATGGATTCGAGACAAACACTAAAAAGCCCATTGTGTGTGTAGCCGTGATTGATTTCGTGACAGAGCGAAGCGTAGAGTAATGGAAGGATGTTTCTGAGGTGAGTTAACGAGTATCTGACTCTCAGTGAAATAAACGTATGAGATTGCAACTGCTGCTTCTGCTAGTCACATCGGCATTCATATTGCCTCCAAGACTTGTCATTGGTGATGATAAGCACGATAAACAATTTCGGGATGTTCAAAATGTCCTAGGGCAATTTTGCCTGGACTGCCATAACACGAAGCAGAAGGAAGGGCAGTTGGACTTGCAACGATTTGCTTCCATTGAGCATGTGCGTGCAGATTTGGAGCCGTGGCAAGCAATGATTTTACAGCTCGAATCGCGGGAGATGCCCCCAAAGAATGAACCTCAACCAACCGACGCGCAACGACAACAGTTGATCGACTGGATCAAAGAAACATTGCAGCAGGAAGCAATCAAGCGCGCAGGCGATCCCGGTTTCGTACCGCTACACCGACTGAGTAACACGGAATACAACAACACCATTCGCGATTTGACGGGCATCGATCTGCAACCTGCAAACACCTTTCCGGCAGACGGAGCCGCAGGCGAAGGTTTTACAAATGCGGCCGAATCACTGTCGATGTCTCCGGCCATGATGTCAAAATACATACAGGCTGCGAAAGAGGTCAGTCAGCATGCCATACTACTGCCAGACGGTTTTCGATTTTCAGCCTCGACAACGAAACGAGACTGGACCGACGAAAGTCTCGCAAAATTGCGTAAGTTTTACCGCCAGTTCACTCACGAAGGGAGCCTTCCACTCAAACCCTACGTTGTTGCTCTGGTCGATCATCGCGCGGCTCTGCAAGCGAAGCAGACAACCATCAGCAAGGTCGCTCAGGAAAGAAACCTAAGTCCCCGGTATCTGGCGATCTTGTGGAACGAGTTAAACGCCGCGCAGCCTGCCTATCCGATGAGCCGTGTCTGCAAACTTTGGGTAGAGAACAACGTCGATGGGATCGTCGCCGAGGTTTCAAGGTCGTTCGATCAGTTGTGGGAATACCCTCGCATTGGCAGTTACGTCAACACGCATCGTCAACAGAGCAAAGATACCGCCATTCAATCGTCGCAAATGCTCTCCCTCAAACTCGATGCAACACCGGGCCAATCCGAGGTGACGTTGTATTTGCAATCGCGCAGCCTTGGCAGCGAATCGGCGACCGTTCGCTTTGCAAATCCACGTTTTCAAAAAGAGGATGGTCGGGTTCTCAAACTTCGGGACTACCAAAGTTTTGGACCGCAGTTTGAAGTCGACTTCACTCGGCTCTTCGCTCAAACGACCGACTATTTGAATGCTGCGGTCGAAGGGGCAAATGACCGCACACTGACCAATAAAGAATTGGCTAAAAAGCATCAGCTTGATCCAGAGTGGTTAAGTCGCTGGGTCACCGTTCTCAATGTGCAACCGATTTCCCCCGGCTCAGAACCTGAACGACCAGGGCGCGTGGTTGGACCGATTAAAATGCAACTGCTCGATGAGGTGGCTCCTAATCCTGCGCACAAGTTGATCACTGGGTGGCGGCCCAAGGGAGCTGACTTGCCCATCGTGATCTCGAATGCGTCGGATAAAACGGAACACATCCCCGGTCGAATTTCGGGACATACGATGGCGGTACACCCGATGCCGACGGAATTCGTCGCAACTGTTTGGAAAAGCCCCATAACCGGTCGTGTTCAAGTGGCGGGAAAGGTTGCCCACGCACATCCATCCTGCGGCAATGGTGTACGCTGGTGGCTCGAAGCACAAACGAATCATCAAGCTGCTGTTTTGCAAGAAGGGAACGTCGACTTGGGGAAAGAGTCGTCGTTCAAGTCGCAAGAAATTACCATCAAGCAAGGGGAACAGATTTTTCTCGCGATCGCCGCGCGGGATACCAGCCATGTCTGCGATCTGACCGAAGTTGCCTTCACGATTACCGAACTGGGGAGGCCAGAACCTCGGGTTTGGGATTTGGCTGCGGATGTTGCGAATGATATTACAGTCGGAAACCCGCATGCAGATCGAATGGGGAATGCCACGGTTTGGAGTTTTGTCAGAGGCAGCACAAAAAATCGCCAACCGGCAACCGCGTCTGCACTCGACAATAACATCTTGCTCGCAAAATGGCGAACAGCCGCATCGTCTCCCAACGGTCAAGCGGAGGCCGCAAAGTATGCTCAGCAGTTGCAGTCACTCTTGACCGGCAATCAGCCGATGGAAGCGGATGCCGCCAGTCGAAAGTTGTACGACCATCTTGTGTCTTTTGATGGTCCGTTGCTGAGTCGCCTCGATTTACAGAGGGTAAAAGCTCTTCTCCCGCAACAGCCTCAACCCGCACCACTTGAAGTGTCCCGTTTTGGTCTGGAGCCCGAGATGTTCGATGGTGATGACTTAGTGCTCACGACAGGCAAAGCCATCGCTGTACGATTGCCGCTGGGGTTGTTTCGCGATCATCAGTTCGTCGTCGATGGCAGTCTGGATGATGGTGCGGCCGTGCAATTTCAAATCACGACGGGCAAACCGACCGGTGATCTCATGTGGGAAGCTGTTGCTCCTGTCGTCGTGTCTGACAAGAGCGATGCTCGAAATGAAGTATTAACTGGACTGGCCGAGTTCCGAGGCATCTTTCCGCCAAACATCTGCTATCCGCATGTCATTCCGCTCGATGAAGTCGTTTGTCTCAAGACTTTTCATCGCGAAGATCAGCCTCTAATCGATTTGTTTCTGAATGAAGAACAAGCTGCCGAACTCGAACAATTGTGGAGCGAACATCGCTTCATTACCAAGTTTCCCGTCGTTGAAAATGAATACTTGCCATTGTTCATCGGATTTGTCACACAGGATCAACCGCAAGAATTAGTGGACCTTTTCGAAGGAAAACGCCCAGAATTCCAAGATCGCGAGGACACATTTATTGAGGATTTCAATAATGCGGCATCGTCTCAATTGCTGCAACTCGAACAGTTTGCGATGCATGCGTACCGTCGTCCCTTAACCAAAACGGAGCGAAGCGGGCTGCGTTCCCTCTATGAATCTTTGCGAGCGAAAGGAATCGAACATGAAGAAGCCTTTCGTAGTCTCATTGCACGTGTGTTGATGTCCCCCTCATTTCTGCTCCACGTGCGCCAAGGTGATCAGACGCCATCGGCGGTGACTGACACCCTACCGCTCAACGATTGGGAAATTGCCAGTCGGTTGAGTTATTTTCTGTGGTCTTCGCTACCGGATGCGGAACTCCGTCAACTTGCCGCCACTGGGACATTACTGGAGCCCGAGGTGCTCGCCAGTCAAGTTCGCCGAATGCTTCGCGATGATCGTGCTCGATCCTTCGCCATTGAGTTTGGAACGCAGTGGATTCATGTTCGTGGATTCGATGCCTTCAACGAAAAGAACGAAACACGATTTCCGACGTTTGACGATGAACTACGCACGGCAATGAACGAAGAAGCGATTCAATTTTTTCAGCAGTTGTTTCTTAATAACGCTCAAATCGACGAAATATTGAATGCGAATTACACCTTTGTGAATGAGCGATTGGCGCAGCACTATGGAATTCCCAATGTGCAGGGCAAACATTTTCGTCGGGTCGATCAGGTCGAGCAATTTGGACGTGGCGGTATCTTGGGTTTTGCAGCCGTACAGTCAAAACAAGCAGGAGCCTCACGAACAAGTCCGATTCTTCGCGGTAACTGGATTGTGGAAACATTACTCGGGGAGAAGCTGCCGTTACCACCACCAAATGTTCCCCAGCTTCCTGAACAGGTAGCCGCGACCGAGGGGTTGACCATGCGACAAATCAACGAACGTCACGTCAAAGACGAAGCCTGTGCGGTCTGTCATCGCCGGATCGATCCATTTGGATACTCACTGGAGCACTACGATGCCATAGGTCGTTTACGCCAACAGGATGCAAACAGCTTACCCATCAACGCTCATGCTAAGTTGCGTGATGGCACCGAGTTTGAAGGGATTGAAGGCTTACGAGACTATCTGCTTACCAACAAGATAAATGTGGTGAAGCGGCTGTTCTGTCAACGATTACTCGGATACG
This sequence comes from Planctomycetaceae bacterium, assembly GCA_029243145.1. Classification (GTDB taxonomy): domain Bacteria; phylum Planctomycetota; class Planctomycetia; order Planctomycetales; family Planctomycetaceae; genus JABURQ01. The sequence continues at coordinate 7,638 of JAQWSQ010000058.1, forward strand.
CTTTAGGTCGAACTACAACGATTTCTGATCAGATCTTAATAGACGAAATGAGCCAGAAACTCGATTCCAACGGCGTTGCCGATGCTGTTGTTCTCATTGTCAACAGCCCGCAGTTTCAAAACATTCGTAACTCTGAAGTCGGAGAACTTCCATGACCTGTTCAAGACGAACCATGCTTCGCGGTTTGGGTGTGACGATGGCGTTGCCGTGGCTCGAATCTCTTTCGGCTTTCGGGGCCGAAAACAATTCCAGCGATGCGACACCTCCCGTACGTTTGGCGTGTCTGTTCTCTGGGAACGGCTTTCATAGTGAAGAGTGGTGGGCCAAGGGTGAAGGCCAACAAATGCAGCTTGGCAAAGTGCTTGAGTCGTTGCATCCGTTTCGTAAAAAACTGCTGTTCCTGCGTGGACTCTACAATGAAGAAGCACGCATCGGTGGTATTCATAGTTGTCAAACGGGAAATTTGTTAACGGGTGCGCATCTGGCGGATGGAGGAGAAATCCGCTCCGACATCAGCATGGATCAAGTCGTTGCCAAACATTATTCCGGTCAAACGAAAGTCGATAGCTTGGTGCTGGGTTGTGAACATTCGATTGCCGCTCTCCACAAAAACTACTCGATGATTTATAGCTCGCATATTTCGTGGAGTTCTGCCACGACACCAACTCCGCTGGAACTTTATCCTGCATTGGCTTTTGATCGGTTATTTCGTGATGAAGTCAGTCGCACAGACGCGAGCGTATTAGATGCAGTGCTCGAAGAGGCACGAGATTTGAAACGTCAAACCAGCAAGTCGGACTCCCAACGACTGGACGAGTACCTGGAATCGGTCAGAGAAGTCGAACGACGCATCGAGAGTGCTGGCAAAGAACGCCGGCTACAGGGTTGGAGACCGACATTGCAAAACCCCGACATTAGTCGCCCTGCTGATGGGGTTCCTCAAGACATTGATGAGCACATGCGACTGATGTGTGACATTCTCGTACTAGCTTTTCAAACGGACACGACGCGCGTCTGTACCTTGAAGTTAAACAACGATCATTCCTCGTTGCGATTCCCCAACCTTATCTCTGATCGCGGTCCGACTCAGGGGATCGACTACATGATCCACCATTTACTCTCACACACCAATAATGGCGACTGGCTCAAAGTAAACCAGTTCTTTGTCGAACAACTCGCCTATATCGCGGGCAAGCTTGATGCGATTCAAGAAGGAGAACGAACGCTGCTTGATAACTCAATGATTTTGTACCTCTCCAGCATGATGACGGGCAGTCACAATAACGACCAACTCCCTGTCGTTATGCTTGGCAGCGGTGGCGGGCAAATCAAAACCGGTCGTATCCTCGATTATATCGACCAACCAAACCGCAAAATGTGCAGTTTGTATCTATCGATGATGGACAAATGCGGCATTCAACGGGATCGTTTCGGCGACTCAAACCAACGTCTCGCCGAAGTATGATGGATCATAATATTTTCATTTCCTACTACCCATGTTCAATCTTTTCATGAATCTCCAATCTGCGAAAGTCACTCATGTTTCGAACCACGACCCTCACCTGCGTTGCGTTGTCGCTGATGATCATTCACGGCCACAATCTGTCGGCTGAGACGCCACAATCGTCTGCAACTCTGCTACAACCATTTGTTGAGAAGCATGAACTTGCGGGAGCCGTAGCACTGGTCGCGAATCAGGATGGAATTCTGTCTATTGAAACCGTTGGATATTCAAATATTGAGGCCAACGCTGCGATGAAACCGGATTCACTCTTTTGGATTGCTTCGCAATCTAAAGGGATGACGGCCGTCGCCGTCTTGATGTTAGTCGATGAAGGTAAGATTGCTCTCGACGATCCGGTTGAGAAGTATCTGCCCGAATTTCGCGGCCAGACGGTTGTTGCAGAAAAAGACGATGACCATGTCTTGCTGCGTAAACCAGCCCACCCAATCACCATCCGTGAGGTACTCAGCCATGTCAGTGGATTGCCATTTAAATCGGCGATTGAAGAACCCACTCTCGATGGGCTGCCGTTGGCAAAAGCCGTTCGCAGTTATGCGATGACTCCATTGCAAACCGAACCGGGCACGCACTACCAGTATTCCAACGCTGGCATCAACACTGCTGCTCGGGTCTTGGAGGTTGTGTCAGGCAAGAAGTACGAAGACTTCATGCAAGAGCGGTTGTTTACTCCCTTGGGAATGAAGGACACAACCTTCTGGCCCAACGCGGAACAGGTGGCTCGACTGGCGAAATCGTACCGCCCCAATAAAGCGAAAGATAATCTCGTTGAATTCGGGCTCGGTCAGTTAATTTCACCGTTAACAGATCGCTGCAATCGTTTTCCGATGCCGGCGGGAGGACTCTTCTCAACCGCAACAGACACAGCCATCTTCTGCCAAATGTTGCTAAAAGGCGGCGAGTTCGGCGGGAAACGCTTCTTGAGTGAAGCCGCGATGAAGGAACTCACCCATCGCCAGACTCCCGATCTCGTCAAGAACAGTTACAGCTTAGGATTTGCGGTCGGAAGTGATTGGTTCGGACATGGCGGAGCACATGCCACCAACATGGAAATCCATCGCGGTAAGGACCTTGTCATCATCTGGATGGTGCAACACAGTGGCTATCCCGGAGACGGCAACAAAGCTCAGGGAGTCTTCAAAAACTGGGCGTATCAGAAATATGGAAAGTGATTATCAGAAGAGACATTTTTCTTTGTGAAAGATTTTAATTCGTCAGAGTATTGACTGATTTCAGAGTTCCCAACCAACGCGGCGAGGAGGGGAGATGAGAGCGGCCGCTTCAGGGAGATTGGTAAATTTGCCAGCGCTTCCATCGTAATGAATTGCTTTTCCGGTACGGACAGCAAGGTTGCCCAACAGCATTGCTTCGGTGAGGACAGACGCATAATCGAAGTTGCTTAGTGGTTTTGAGTGACCTTGAATTGCTTGAATCCACTCACGCTTCTGGTTCTGATCGGGGCCGCCATCGCTTCCAAGTCGTTCCAGGGTTTGTTCGGGAGTTGTAACTTGACCTTTCACTTCCAATTGCTGTTGGTCTCCCGAATCTCCAGGAGAATAGAGTCGCCCCTTTTCGCCAATGAGGAGTGCTCCACTGTCTGTCGGTACTTGATTTCCGGGCATTTTCTGTTGCGGAAGATTTCGCTTGCCGTTTTCCGATCCTTCGTACCAGATTAGTTTGACCGGTGGTAAATCACCTCGGGCCGGAAACTCATAAGTAATCGTTGCCCAAGCTGGGTAGGTTTCTAAATTCACTTTGCTACTCATGGCGCTCACTCGCGAGGGCAAACCAAGTTGTAACCCCATGAAGGGCAAGTTGGCTGTGTGACAGGCCATGTCGCCGAGTGCCCCCGTACCGAAATCCCACCAGCCGCGCCAATCGTGTGGATGGTACGCTGGGTGATAAGGTCGAACTGGTGCCGGTCCAAGCCAGAGATCCCATTTAATGTGGTCCGGGGCTGGCGGTGTTTCGAGCGGTCGAGAGGTAACTTGAGGAGACTGCTTCCAGTACATCTTCCCCGCTTTCCAATCCGAATACGGCCGATTCGTCCAAACGTGAACTTCCCGCACATCGCCAATGACCCCGCTACGAATCATCTCAACTCCAGCCCGAAAGCCATCGTGAGCCGTACCCTGATTCCCCATCTGTGTAACGACATTGTACTTTTGCGCCGTTTCACGCATCAGCCGTGCTTCAGAAGGAGAATGTGTCAGCGGTTTTTGGCAATACACATGTTTACCCAATCGCATCGCGTTGACACTGGCAGCCGCATGTGTGTGGTCAGCAGTACTAACGGTAACGGCATCTACCTTGTCTCCCATCTCGCTGAGCAACACACGAAAATCGTGGTAGGTTTTCGCGTCTGGATATTGTGCCGCTTTCTGCTTCAATCGTTGATCATCAATATCGCAGATCGCCACGATCTGTCCGAACTTTGCTGCGTCATCGGTATCGCTGGAACCTTTCCCGCCGACGCCGATGGAAGCGACATTCACACGTTGGTTGGGAGATGCTCCCCAAATCTGAGTTGGTTGTGTCAAAAACCAGACCCCAGTACCAATTGTGGTAACTGTACTGGCAAGGAATTCTCGTCGCGTCGTTTGAATTGCCATTGCGAGACCTTTGGTGAGTGAGATTGTTTGTAATGCAGGAAACCTGCCAATCTTCAAGATTATAACGCAAGCAAACGTCTAACATATCACAATAATATTGCGTAATTTCGTAATTTATGGCGAGACAAGCCGAGTTCCCGTTAGCATGAAATTCGGATCATTCACCAGATCTCAATCGATGTGCTGCAAATAGCCTGCGATTGATCGTGGTAGTTGTCTCTTGAGACCGAAGTCTCCTTGGGCGAAACCGATAGAATGTACGATGAAACGAATACTGAAGTAACATCATGAAAAATCGATGGCTCTGGATCTCAACAATTGTTTTCTTTTGTATTCGACCTGAAATATCAGCGGACGAAGTTTTCTTTGAGTCGAAGGTGCGCCCGCTACTGGTGAAGCACTGCTACAAATGTCATCGTGGAAAAACAACCGAAGGTGGACTTGCGTTGGACAGTCGCCTAGGCTGGCAAAAAGGGGGTGACTCTGGCCCTGCCATTGTACCTGGCAAACCGGAAGAATCGCTTCTGATGACAGCGGTGAACGGCTCAAATCCCGATCTTCAAATGCCTCCCGGCGATGCCGATGACAAGCTGAATGATGGAGAATTGGAAATTCTCAAGCAGTGGATTGCTGCGGGAGCGTTCGATCCTCGCACGATGACAGAAGAGCTTGAAGGCATGAGCCTTGACGAGGCGAAGTCCTGGTGGGCCTTCCAGCCGCTTCCACAAGTTGAGATGAGAGCATCTTCTGAGCCAATCGACGCATTGATCGATCAGGTACTGGCACTTCAGCAGATTACGGCAACGTCTCGTGCTGATAAACGGACATTGATTCGTCGGGTAACGTACGACTTGACAGGTTTACCTCCCACTCCCGAACAAGTACAAGCATTTCTCTCGGACGACTCGCCTGATGCGTTCTCAAAAGTTGTTGACCGGTTACTTGATTCTCCGCAGTATGGTGTCAAATGGGGACGGCACTGGCTGGATGTCGTGCGTTATGCAGACACAGCGGGAGAAAATACAGACCGACCGTTACCACATGCGTGGCGATACCGCAACTGGGTCTTTGATGCCTTCAATCGCGATCTGCCGTATGACCAGTTCGTGTCGCTACAAATTGCCGGGGATCGACTTCGCCAAAACGCGAGTGCCACTGAACAAAATGAAGGCGTGATTGCCACGGGCTATCTCGCCATCGCCAGACGCTTTGGTCATGACATCGACCAAGACATCCATCTGATGCATGAGGATGTCATCGACAATCTTGGTAAGAGTTTTCTGGGGCTGACGATTAGTTGTGCGCGGTGTCACGACCATAAGTATGACCCGATCTCTGCCAAGGATTACTACGCGCTCTATGGCATTTTTCAAAGTACGCGATTTCCGTTTCCAGGCTGTGAAGCAAAGGGACAACCACGTGATTTAGTTCCGTTGATTGCCGGGATCGAACAAACATTGATCGCAAATAATATTCAGCAACGACTCGATTTGGAGGCGAAAGCACAAAGCCAGATTTCTGAGTCGTCGAAACGGCTTTCTCAATCCAAAGTGGCAGAAGGGGGATCAGTTCTGTTGGCTGCTGATCAGTCCGAAAACTTGCAGCAGGTTCGAGTGCGAAAAGGGGAAGTCCTCCTGCTGAAAGTATTGCCCAACGAAGGACACGGAGCCGACACAACTCTTGTGGAATGGGAGATCACGGAGGTCGAAGGAAATCGTTCGTGGAATCTCTCAGCGGTGATCCCGACCCTGCTGCACGGCAACCCGAATGTCTCTGAGAACGGAACATGGTGCTTCCTGTATTTTACGGACGGACGACCTCGTTTTTTGACGGAAAAATATCCGACAGTCGAGCAACGTAGCGAACTTCAATCGTGGAGCACTGGCGAAACTCCGTCTGTCCTTGTGAATCGATCAGACCAGGACGTTGGTGTGTGGACCAAATTACCGCCCACATCGTTCTTTGTGCATCCTGGTCCCAAAGATCCTGTGGGGATTGCCTGGATTGCTCCGGTCGACACTGTGGTCAATGTTACTGGACGAGTGGCGGATGCCCATCCCAGCGGTTTGGATGGTGTCACCTTTGAACTCTCTCATGTCACATCGCCAGAAGTGGGCGGTTTCTTGTTGGCATTGGGAGAAATCGGGGCTGTTCCTGGGTCAGAATCGGGGTCCATTGTTCCCGTTGCCTATGCTGTCGTTGAAGGATCACCCCAAAATGCCTCTCTCCATCAACGAGGCGATCCTGAAAAACCGGGTGATGTTGTCCCGCGAAGTTGGCTTTCGATGTTTGGGGGCGAGCCGATCTCGACGGAGACAGGAAGTGGTCGTGAGGACTTGGCGGAGTGGATCACTCAACATCCACTCTTTGCTCGGGTCATGGTCAATCGAATCTGGCAGGGGCATTTTGTTCAAGGGTTAAGCACGACTCCCAATGATTTCGGTTCTCGCGGAAATCGACCAACCCAATTACAATTATTGAACTGGCTGGCAGCCCAATTCCAGGCGAATGGCTACAGCATCAAAGCCATGCATCGACTTATTCTTAATAGTCAGGCCTATCAGCGTAGCTGTCAACAGGAGATGGCGTTGGTTGAAGAAGATGTCATAAACCGCTATCTGAGTCGCTTTGAACGCCGTCGCCTATCGGCAGAAGAAATTCGTGATAGCCTACTGTTCGTAGCTCAGAGACTTGACCTGAGTATCGATGGAGCCCATCCATTTCCTCCAGAATCGTCGTGGAAATTCACGCAGCACGATCCCTTTAACGCTGTCTATGAATCGAATCGGAGATCTGCCTATTTAATGGTGCAGCGGCAACGGCGGCATCCATACCTCGCTTTATTCGACGGAGCGGATCCGAATTCGAGTACAGCTACGCGTCAGGTCACCACGGTGCCGACACAGGCACTTTACTTTTTCAATGATCCTTTCTTTCACTCGCAAGCAGCCGCATTCGCGATAAATTTGAAATCCCTACAGAGTGATGAGCAACGAATCAACAATGCATTTCAAAAGCTGTATCAACGTGAACCTACAATGACAGAGATGGAAAGAACAGTCCATTTTCTTCAGGAGTATCCGGGCAATTTCGACGAGAAGTGGTCAGCGTTGATACGTGTCTTGATGGCGTCGAATGAGTTTCTTTACCTGGATTAAAACAAAATGCCGAATTCCATACTCCCACGGAGACAATTCCTGAAATCAGCAGTCGCTGGCTCCGTTGTGTTTCCGGGAATTGTTCAGCAACTGTTCGCCGAACAGGACGGGACTTTCACGAATCGCGCTTCGCATTTTCCTGCGAAAGCGAAGCGGGTCATCTTTCTGTTTATGACGGGCGGAGTCTCGCATGTGGATACCTTCGATCCCAAGCCCGCATTAATGCGTGACCATGGTAAAGAGATCAAGGCGGACCATCCCGAAATTAAGGACCGTCCCGGTTACGAACGGATTTATCTCAAACGCCCGCAATGGGAATTTAAGAACTACGGTGAGTCTGGGACTGCCGTCAGCACGCTATTTCCGCATGTCGCGACGTGTGTTGATGACATCGCGATGATTCGCTCTATGCACACTTCACACTCAAACCATTACAATGCCACTTTGGGAATGCATACCGGTTCGTTTTCATTTGCGAGGCCCAGTCTCGGCTCGTGGACGAGTTATGGATTAGGGACTCTCAACGACAACCTACCAAGTTTTGTTGTGATTGCTCCCAAGCAAACGTATGCCGGGACTCAAGTCTATTCCAACGATTTTCTTCCCGGTGTTCATCAGGGAACATTGGTTGTGCCTGGAGCAGAACCAATTGCGAATATCACTCCACGCGTCTCTCTCGAACGACAGCAACTCGAATTGTCTGCCCTGAATGCTTTCAACCGGTCACACCAGGAGTCTCGTCAGGATTCGGTGCTGACAGCGAGAATGCGCTCATTTGAAACTGCGTTCGGTATGCAGATGGCAGTACCAGACGCCTTTGATTTCAAACAGGAGACGGCTGCCACTCTCGACAATTATGACCTTCAACCCGGACAGACAACCGGCTTTGGCTGGCAATGTCTGGCAGCCCGACGGCTCATTGAACGGGGCGTGCGGTTTGTTGAACTGATCGATACCGGTTCATCAGGAAACTGGGATGCGCATGGAGACATGATGAGCCATGTTTCTCTGGCAAAGAATGTGGACCGACCGATTGCCGGTCTTCTCAAAGACCTCAAGCAACGCGGCATGCTGGAAGACACACTTGTTGTCTGGACGACAGAGTTTGGCCGAACGCCGTTCAACAATACCGCCGATGCAAAAGGGCGCGAGCATCACCCTTGGGCGTTTACTTCATGGATGGCAGGCGCAGGAGTCAAGCCAGGCATTGTTCACGGCGCCACTGACGAACATGGTCTTAGAGCGGTCGAAAAGCCCGTGCATGTACATGATTTTCACGCCACAATCCTCTATCTGATGGGGTTTGATCACGAGAAACTGACCTACCGACATGCCGGACGAGACTATCGGTTGACAGATGTTTCAGGACACGTGGCGCAGGACATTCTCTCATAACGATACGGTTGGTGAGACAAGGGCTCTTTTGGGTTTGTACCATTTATCGAACATTCTTTACAATAATTTGTAATTGCATTCACAGGGACTTATGAGCTAGAGTTGATGCGTTAGGTTTCAGCCAGAACTGCAGAGCGACTCTACTGCATTTCCTCTCTCCGATATTCCACATGGTGCGGTAGACCAGCAATGGCATATTTCAACGACACACAGTTTCACCCATTGCATATGTTTTTTTTGCAACTCGATTATTGTTATGAAACACGCAAGTCCATTCTAACCCTGCTTGTTGTGATTTGTGGTTTTGCAGGTTCGTCTTCATACGCTGAAGATCTCCCCGCGAAGGATGTTTCATCGCCCGCCTCTGTCGATTTTGGAAACGATATCGAGCCACTCTTGAGTCGCTATGGGTGCAATTCGGGTGGGTGCCATGGCAAGGCAAGCGGGCAAAATGGATTCAAACTGTCTTTGTTTGGGTTTGATCGGGATTTTGATTACGAAGCCATTGCCAAGGAAGCTCGGGGACGCCGATTGTCTCAAGCCTCGCCTGAGGGCAGTTTAATTTTAAGGAAAGCCATCGGTGCGGTTCCGCATGGCGGCGGAGCTCGATTCTCGGAAGATAGCGAAGCCTATCGACTGATCCAAACCTGGATTGCCAACGGCGCACCAGCATCGTCGCCTGATGCCCCCGTGATTGTCAGTCTGGAAGTCTCCCCGACTCAGCAGTCATTCACTCCGGGCAACAATCAGCAGTTAACAGTCCGGGCAAAGTACAGCGATGGCACGCTTCGCGATGTCACTCAGCAGGCGGAGTATTCCAGTAATCTCGATCCCGTGGCAAACGTGAATGCAGATGCACTCGTCAACGCCACCGGGCAAAGCGGCGAAGCGGCCATCATGGTGAGATATCTGAATCACGTTGCCGTGTTTCGCGCCATGGTTCCACATGGTCCACAACTGTCCGAAATCCCAAACTTCCTCCCCAACAATTACATCGACGAACTGGCTGTGGAGAAATGGAAGAATCTTGGCCTGCATCCATCGCCCCTGTGCGATGACTCCACATTTATTCGTCGTGTCACGATTGACTTGTGTGGACGGTTGCCCACACAAGACGAGTCTCGCGTGTTTTTAAATGACAGCGCGGCAAACAAACGCGAAGTCCTGATTGACCGCCTGTTGGAATCGTCCGACTATCCTGCCTTCTTTGCCATGCGGTGGGGAGCGATTCTTCGCAATTCAAGACTGGCGGGTGCGGAACAGGCATCATTTGCCTTTCACAACTGGATTAAAGATTTGATTGCCCGCAATCGTCCGTATGACGAACTGGTGCGAGGTGTCGTGGCTGCTGCCGGCGAATGGCAGGATGCTCCGGCAATCAACTGGTATTGGCAGATGCGAGACGATCAACTGCATCAAGTCACTTCCGATACCGCCCAGGTATTTTTGGGGGTTCGTCTTCAATGTGCCCGCTGCCACCATCATCCCTACGAACGCTGGAGTCAGGAAGATTATTACGGTTTAGCGGGATTCTTTGCTCGTTTGGGCCGCAAGAGTTTCGGACAGCCACCACCTTATTATTCATCATCGAAACCAACAACGGGTGAAAAGAATCCTCTGACGGGATCTGTGCCTGAACCCAAGTTTCCCGACGGCGAGTATGCCAAATTTACACCCGAAGAAGATCCCCGGCACGCACTTGTCGATTGGATGGTGAAGCCCGAGAACCCGTTCTTTTCGCGTGTGTTGGTCAATCGCATGTGGGGGCATTTTCTCGGTCGTGGACTTGTCGATGAAATTGACGATATGAGGGCGACCAATCCTGCTGCGAACGAAGAGCTACTTGCTGCCTTGTCGCAGGACTTCGTCGACCACAAGTTTGATGTCAAGCATATCATTCGCACGATCGTCAATAGTCGCGTGTATCAACTGAGCAGTGAGCCCACCGAAGCCAATCAAAATGATCGCCAGAGCTTCGCGCGTTTCTACGCACGACGACTGATCGCCGAAGTCTTTCACGATGCTGTCGATCAAGCCTGTGGCACGCAGACAAAATTTGGGGGAATCAGTGATGATGCACGAGCTGTTGACTTGCCGAATGAAGGCTTCGGCTCCTACTTCCTCGACACATTCGATCGACCACAACGGGTCTCTGGCTGTGAATGCGAACGATCCAGTGGTGCCACGCTTGCTCAGGTCTTACTGCTGGCAAACTCTGACGAGATCGAGAACAAACTTGCTGACGGCAGTGGACGAATCGCCGAATTCATGAAGACAGAAAAGACCATACCTCAAAAGATCGAGGAGTTGTATCTGGCAGCATTTTCACGTCCACCGACTGTTTCTGAACTGAGTAAAACGGTTGGGTATGTGGAAACTCAAGAAGACAAAAACAAAGCATTTGAAGATGTATTGTGGACGATATTGAATTCAAAAGAGTTTATGTTCAATCATTAGCAGCCTGCTGATAAATGGAAGACTATTCCACCGGAGACACTATGCTGAAAATATTTAACAACGCTTCACGTCGCAGCTTTCTGCAGGTTGGATCACTGGGAATTGGTGGTTTGACATTGCCAGACTTGTTGAAACATCAAGCGATCGCGACTGAAGCGGGCCAGTCGATCAACAAGAAATCAGTGATACTCGTGTGGCTTGCTGGTGGTCCAAGTCATCTCGATATGTATGATTTGAAGCCTCAGGCGCCCGCTGAGATTCGTGGTGAGTTTCGACCAATTCCCACAAATGTCTCTGGAATTGAAATTAGCGAGCATCTGCCTCATCAAGCGGCCATGATGGACAAGCTGGCCATTGTGAGATCAGCCTTCCATACCAATGGTGGACACGGCATGGGTTCACAATGGATGCAAACAGGATATCAGCCGACTCTGGAAGTGAACAACAACATCTACCCTTCCATCGGTTCAATTGTCGCTCAAAGACTCGGGCCAAATGACCCGGCAGTGCCTGCTTATGTAAATCTTCCGAGGCCGTTGTCGTTCGGCAAAGCTGCGTATCTTGGAGCTTCTTATAACCCCTTTTCTCCAGAAAGTGACCCCAACTCTGATGGATTCCAAGTGCGCAATCTGAAGCTTCCTGGACGTGTCGATTTACCTCGGCTTGATCGCCGTCGTGAACTGCTCGGATCACTTGACCAAATTCGCCGTGATATCGATTTGAATGGAGACATCAAAGGGCTGGACACCTTTTATCGTGACGGTCTCGAAATGGTCACCAACGACAAAGCGTTGAAAGCTTTCGACATCAAAAGTGAAAACGCAGAACTTCGCGAAAAATACGGACGAAATGATCTGGGACAAAGCTGCTTACTGGCGAGACGACTTGTAGAAGCAGGCGTGACATTCGTAGCAATTCAAGCAGGTGGCGGCTGGGATACTCACGGCGACAACTTTAAGCAACTCAAAGACAATCTTCTGCCGAAGTACGATCAAAGTGTGGCAGCATTAGTGCAGGATCTGCATGATCGCGGGATGCAGGATGATGTGTTGGTGATTTCCTTTGGCGAATTTGGTCGCACGCCAAAAATCAATCCGGGAGCAGGTCGAGATCATTGGCCCGGCGCAATGAGCGTTTTATACGCCGGAGGTGGATTGAAAATGGGACAAGCAATCGGTTCTACGAATCGCAATGCCGAATATCCCACGAGTAAGCCTTATTCTCCCGGTTGCGTGCTCTCGACGATGTATCACACTTTGGGTATCGACTACAAACACGCCTTCTTTGATCACGCTCAACGGCCTTTGCCGATTCTCAGTGAAGGAAGTCCAATAGAAGAGCTAATCTAACCGTGGGAGAGACCTCCCGCACGATGATTTTTTATCAGCCTGTTGAGTTCATTATCTTGAATGTCAGGGAGACAATCTTGAGCGTCAGTCGAGTGATCATCATAGTTTTCTTGTTGACGAGCACAGTCAATGCCGAATTACCATCGATTCGTTTCGACCGAATCTCTCCACTGGGAGCATCCGCTGGTTCCACCATTGAAGTGGAAATTGCAGGCTCTGACATAGAAGATGTCGATTCTCTGTGGTTCGACCATGCAGGTCTCTCTGCTGAACCCATCAAAGAGAAGGAACGTTTTTTCAGGATTACGGTCGCTGACAACGTGCCACAAGGCACCTACGACGTACGACTGAACGGACGCTGGGGAGTGAGTAATCCGCGATTATTTGCGATCACTCACGGGTTGCAAGACATCGCAGAGGCAGAACCGAATAACGATTTGGAGCACGCACAACAGATCGAAATCAACAGTGCCGTGAACGGGATGTCGGATGGCAACGGGCAGGATTTGTTTCGCTTCACTGCGAAGGCCGGTCAGCATATTGTGATCGATTGTCGAGCCGGCGTCCTCGATTCCAGTTTGGATGCTACAATGTCTCTCTTCTCTGGCAGGAAACTGTTGTTGAGTAGCAGTGACTATCACGGGCGCGACCCATTCATTGATTTTCCAGTCCCCGACGATGGTGAATATGAAGTCCTCGTACATGATCTTTCTTATCGAGGAGGGTTACCGTATCGGTTGCAGATTACTGATCGTCCCTATGTTGAGAATGTTTTTCCACGTGCAATTCAGTCCGGTCAAACGGCCACATTTACCGCCTATGGGCGCAACTTCAGTGAATCTAAGCCTTCAACGTGGCAGATTGGCCAATTCACTCTTCAGGAATACCCCTTTGAAATTGTTGCACCCGATGGAGTCTTGGAAAATGCTGATTATCAGTTTGTAGAACATCCCAGCGGGCACAGTGTACTACCAACAGCCGCCACCTGCACATTGACAGGATTTCAAATTCAGCCGAGATTACCGACAGGCGGATTTCCGTTCCATGCACAAACCCTATTGCTCACAGATTCTGCGGTGACTTTAGAAACCGAGCCCAACAATCTGACGGATCAAGCACAGGCTTTAAGTATCCCTGCGACGCTCAGTGGTCGCTTTGATCAGGCACGTGATGCAGATTGGTTCGAGGTGGAAGTTACAGAATCCGGACAATACTCATTCGATGTTTACTGCGAACGAATCTCAGGCGCCGCGGACCCATATCTGGTTGTGGTTGATGATCAAGGGAATCGGATCAATGAACTGGATGACTATGGTCATCGGATCAACGCTTTCGATGGACATTTGCGTGATCCCTCTGGAATGGTGAACTTGAACGAAAAACAGAAGTACAAAGTGCTTGTACAGGATCGTTACCAGCGCGGAGGTGCACGATATCAATATGTTCTCACGATTCATAAACAACGACCTGACTTCTATCCTGCTGTAATTCACAGTCAAAACCCCGGTCCGGGAGGCACAAATCTCTGGCGCGGCGGGGCTGTCTATCTGGATGTCGTTATTCATCAGCGAGAAGGATACAACGAAGAAATTACTTTAACTGCTGAAGACTTACCGACTGGCGTTCATAGCCGTCCGACGGTCATCAATAACAACTCGCGCGGCACATTCGTCTTGTGGGCTGATGATGATGCGGCAGACTTCACTGGGCCGATCAATTTAATCGCAACTGGAAAACGCGGCGATAAAATCTTACGTCGCGAAGTTCGCGCGTACACACGCGTTGATGCTGGGATGAATTCCAGTCAGGCCGTTCGTGAACTGGTCATCGCCGTTCGTGATGGGGCTCCGTATCGGTTGGAATGGGAGTTCCCCATAATTGAAGCGGAAGCGGGCAAAACGGTGGACATGAAGTTGAAACTGACACGCCGTCTGGCTGACTGGAATAACGATGTCTCCATTCAGCCTCTGGCGTTTCCGGGGAATTTCAAAATGTCGAACAGTGCTTTCAAAAGTGATGAAAAGGAAAAAACAGTCACCTTCACCGTGCAGCCAGGAACACGCCCCGGCAATTATACGTTAGCGATTTTGGGACAGTCTCAAGTTCCTTTTCACAAAGATCCAGAATCCAAAGATCGGCCGAACACTCTTGTTTCTTTGCCCAGCCAACCGCTGACAATTACTGTGCTTCCCGAGACAAAAGAGTAAGCACCGGAGCGTTAAAAAATGGCCATGCAAACTGTCTTCCACAATATCAGTGGCGGGGCGAATTTCCATAACCAGATTCCACGGTATTTCAAGGACAACCAAAGCCAAGTCGCATGAGATGAGTGCAGTTAGTTGTCATCATTTATTGTAGATTTTTGTGGCAGTCAATACTCAATAGGATCGCGAAACAAGTATGTGTCACACAATCACAATATGCTGTTGTTTAAGCGTAATACACAATCTGCGGTAGAGTAATCATCTGCGGTAGAGCAACAATCAGGGATCCACAACAGAGAGCAGGTCCATGAGGAGATAATGAAATATTATATTTTGATAAATAGATCACTCATTTCCTCAATTGAATATGAGCGCAGCTTAACACACAAGAATCGCCAACATCGACAAAACACACGGTAGCCGCAGGACAAACCATCACGCAATAGTCTTGGTATGAGACAGGAAGAATCGCTTTTTTTTTATAGATTTTTGCAACAGACGTTGATACGTTGACTACCTGCCTACCAGTGGACACAACCCTCCAAAGTAAGACACTGTTCCTACCTACATTTTGATTACCCCACTCTCCAACCCACCAATAAAAGAAGTGACTCATGCCCGAAGTGACTGAAGACATTCAGATTGAGGACAAACAGCGCGCCGCACAACTTGTGGAAGCGTGCGACAAAATCAAAGGCCAGATTGGCCGCATTGTTGTCGGCCAAGATGACGTGATCGAACAACTGTTGATTGCAATTCTGGCACGCGGTCACTGTCTCTTGGAAGGTGTCCCCGGGTTGGCCAAGACGTTGATGGTCCGTTCGATTGCCGAAGCGATGCATCTCTCGTTTCACCGCATTCAGTTCACGCCCGACCTGATGCCAGCCGACATCACGGGAACTGATATTATTCAGGAAAATAAGGAAACCGGGCATCGAGATCTGGTCTTCGACAAAGGGCCTATTTTTACTCAAATGCTACTGGCAGATGAAATCAACCGGACTCCTCCGAAGACTCAAGCCGCACTGCTTGAAGCGATGCAGGAACATGAAGTTTCCGTGGGCGGGACGACCTATCAGCTCGATGAACCGTTCTTTGTGTTGGCGACTCAAAACCCTATTGAACAGGAAGGAACGTATCCGTTACCGGAAGCGCAACGTGACCGATTCCTGTTCAATGTGATCGTCGATTATCCCAATCGCGATCAGGAAAGTGAAATTATTGATCGAACAACCTCCACAATGATGGCTGACATCGAAGCAGTCGTGACGGGAGAGGAGATTATTCAGTGCCAGAAAACGGTACGGTTGGTGCCGTTACCCGATCATGTTAAGCAGTTTGTACTCGATCTGGTCCGTTCGGCACGTCCCGGTGAAGGTGACGTGGCTGGTTGGGTGAAAGAGATGATTGATTGGGGGCCTGGTCCAAGAGCCTGCCAGCAACTTGTTTTGGCTTCAAAATCGCGGGCTCTGATGCATGGCCGCTATCATGTGACTCTAGATGATGTTCTCGCTCTGGCACATCCGGTATTACGACATCGCCTCGTTCCTACCTTTAATGCCGAGGCAGAAGGTGTCAGCGTCGACGATTTGATCACTCGGCTGATCGAAGAGATCCCCGAAACGTCGAAGCAGATTCTGTAAATCATTTCCGATACTCAATCGTTAGGAATTTCCGGCTGTGCACTACGTTTACGGCTTAGGAAAGACACCTGAGATACCAACGAGTTTCGGCTGATTCATCTCATATTTTGTAAACATCCCTCTAATTAGAGACCTGAATGCCTCACGTTTCCGACATCCTCTCTGCCGTAGACATCAGCAAGTTCACCAACCTGCAAGTGCTTGCGAAACAGGTGGTGGAAGGGTTCTGCTCGGGCTTACACCGTTCTCCACATAAGGGATTCAGTGTCGAGTTCAAAGAACATCGGCAATACGTGCCCGGAGATGACATTCGCAATATTGACTGGAAGTTGTTCGGCAAAACTGACCGGCTGTTTATTCGAGAATACGAAGAAGAAACGAATCTACGCTGTACCATTCTGCTTGATTCCAGTGGATCAATGTCCTACAGCGGTTCGCGTAGCAACGGCAATACGAAACATGATTACGCGGTACGCACTGCCGCCTGTCTCTCCTATCTGATGTTGCAACAACAGGACAGCGTTGGCCTGGTGACATTTGACAAGA
The DNA here is from genome assembly GCA_029243145.1 of Planctomycetaceae bacterium. Classification (GTDB taxonomy): domain Bacteria; phylum Planctomycetota; class Planctomycetia; order Planctomycetales; family Planctomycetaceae; genus JABURQ01. The sequence goes on from JAQWSQ010000058.1 coordinate 24,524, forward strand.
AAGTGCGGAAGTATATTCCACCGCGAGCCCGCCCGAAACACATGCGTGTGATTATCGACGAACTGCAACAGCAAAAACCGGAATTCGAAACCGAGTTAGGTAATGTTTTTCACGAAATGGTGGTGAAGCTGCATCGACGAGGGTTGTTAATCATCATTTCGGACCTGTTCGGCAATGTCGATCAATTAATGAAATCTCTGGCCCATTTCCGTCATGCCAATCACGAGATCATTATCTTTCAGATTTGGGATCCCGACGAACTCGATTTTCCGTTTCGGAAATGGACGCAGTTCAAATCGCTGGAAATGATGAATGACCAGCACCTCATTGATCCTGCTCAAATTCGACAGGCATATCTCGACAAACTTAAAGAGTTCCAAGAGCAATTGGCCAATGGATGTAGTCGCCATCGCATTTCTCTCGTGCCCTTATTGACAAATCAACCTTACGCCGATTCGCTCGCCACATATCTGGCCTTAAGGAGGAAGTCGAAATGATCTTCCTCAATCAGCTTCTGGCTTTTGGAGCGGCGGCCTTCGCAATCCCACTGATCATTCACATTCTCAATCGCAGTCGGTTTCAGACCATCGATTGGGGGGCGATGCATCTGCTGGAATCAGTAATCAAAGTCAACCACAAGCGTTTCCGAATCGAGCAACTTATTCTACTCTTGGTGCGTTGTGCCATTCCGATACTCTTGGCGTTATGCTTGGCGCGGCCTGTGTTGACGGGGTCACGTATTTTAGAAGGGGACGCTCCAGTCTCGATGGTGATACTTCTCGACAACAGCTACTCGATGGACGTTGCCAGTGAATCCGGGACGCAATTCGATCAGGCAATTCAAGCGGCGTCTTCTATTGTCAGCTCAACTGGCCGGGGTTCTGAGATCTCCGTGATACTTACAGGAGGTAGCCCGACGCATGTGTTTGATCAACCGTTATTCGATTCAGAAATGGTTGTTCGCAAAGTGAAACTGCTCCAGGGCGGATATGGTGCGAGCCAAATATCGTCTGCATTGAATGAAGCATTTACCACCTTGTCGGGTATGTCGCACCCGCGTCGCGAATTGATAGTGATCAGTGACTTTCAATCGGAAGACTGGAGAGCGGTTGACCTGGGTTCTGAATCGATACAAAGTCAAATCGAATCGATGAACATTAAACCTGGACTAACTTTGTTGCCGATCAGCAGTCCGTCCCACGGCAATGTCTCCGTAGAATCACTCGAATTTTCGCAACGTGCGATTGGTGTGAAGCAGCCTTTATCGGTGCGAGCAAACCTATCCAATCACGGCGACACTCCGTATGAAACGGCACGTGTCATCATGCGGATTGACGACGTTGAATCGACGGTCACACAAATCTCTCTGGCAGCGAAGGGAAAAACTCAGGTTTTGTTTCCCTGCACCTTCCAGTCACCGGGTTCACATGTCATGGAAGTCGAAGTCGTCGTGAACGATCAATTGTCTACGGACAATCGTTATGCGGCTGCGGTCTCTGTCTGGGACAGTGTGAAAGTCTTGCTTGTCGATGGAGATCCCAGTACTCGTCCTCTCGGCGGAGAGACCGATTATCTTTCGGTTGCCCTGTCTCCATTCACTTTCGGTCGAGTACGGCTGTCCGATCTGATGGAAACGCAAACAGTATCAGTCAAGGATTTCAATGAAGAAATATTGAACGGCAGCCGGGTGGTCATATTGGCAAATGTTTCTCAACTTCAGGATTCTCAGAAAGAATCACTCACAAAATATGTCGCACAGGGGGGCGCGCTTCTCATCTGTGCTGGCAATCGGATTGATTTGAATTGGTACAACACATCGCTCTACGAAACAGGAAAAGGGCTCTTGCCCTTACCTTTTGGACCGATGAAAGGAATGGCAGAAACTTCGAAGGGAGAGTCAAAGTCGGGCGCTCCTTCGCGGATCGTGGCCCAGCATTTCGAGCACCCTGCGCTGGAATTCTTTAACGAACCTGCCAATGGCAATATTTCTTCCGCAGAGATACGACAGTGGTACACACTCGGTGACAGAGACGATGGTTCCGACGATCAGACTCTGGTGCTTGCCCGCTTGGACTCCGGTGACAAATTTCTCGTTGAGCGCTCGTTTGGTGAAGGAGTCGTCGTACAGATGGCGACGGCGTGTGATGCTGACTGGTCCGATCTGCCGCTAAAACCAGTATTCGTACCGATGATGCAACAACTGGTCTCAACAATGGCCTCTCACATTTCTCCGCCCCGAAACATCAGCACGGGTGACCCTGCAGTGGCAATTGTCGAGCAAATCACTAATGAAGAGCAGAGACTCCAAAAAGAAACGGTTTCGATCGTGTTGCCCGATCAGTCCCGTCGAACGATCCCAACAACGACACAAGGAAATATTCGACTCGCCCGGTATGAGCAAACTCAACGTCCAGGGACTTATATCATGAGTACTCCTTCCGCTGAAACAATACACTTTGTCGTGGAATCATCACGCAGTGAATCGGATTTGACTTTGATGGACGACGCCGCAATCGAAACACTCTCAAAGTCGATTTCAGCCAGCGTGGTCGACTCTCCTACCGAGTATTTGAAGCAGGATCGATTGCGCCGGCACGGTCGTGAAATCTGGGAATACATTCTGGCAGCATTGTTGGCATTCATGTTTCTAGAGCTAATTTTGCAACAACGATTTGCGAGGTTCCGAACATGACAAGTCTTCGTTTTGTCGGTGATCTCCCGCTCTGGGTCGGCCTGTCGTTAGCCGCAGTCGTAGCAGTCCTTTCGTGGAGATATTATCGTCGCGAAAGCATCGACCTTCCTCATCGGCTGCGCTGGGGACTGCCGATGCTGCGTGCGTCTGCTTTTTTCCTAGGAATCATGATCTTAACAGGCCCCGTTGTGCATCATCGCACGGTGATTGGCCAGTTGGGACGTGTGAAAATCTACCTCGATGCGTCCAACAGCATGTTGATGCAGGACAAGCATATGTCGTCCGGTCGCAAATTACTGATTTGTGAACAGTTAGGATGGTTGACCGAAGGAACGGTCGATACATCACAATTCCATCTGGCCGAAGAACTCTCCAAAGCTCGTCAATTACTTGGTAAGGCTATTGAAGAGGGCTACCCCGAACGCGAGATGGCGTCGTTTCTGAAAACCTATCAGACGCTTCAGCCCAAACTGTCACAGGAACTGCAGGAACAGATTCAGTCAGATGTCATCGACCCCTTAAATGCAATTGAGAACATAGAGCTGGTCGATGATGCCCAACTTCGCGCAAGTCTCGAAAGCTGCCTCACGATAGAGACGACCGTTTATGAGGCGTTTGATAAATCGATTCAGGCGCAACTTCAGACAGGAGATGAGTCACTGCAAGCGGCACTGACTATGTTCGATGAGTCGACACGCTGGCAGAGAACGGAGATCGCACTTTTGCAGTCCTCTGACAGTATTATTAAACAATTACGTGAACGACACGAAGTCGAAGTTCTGATATTGAGCGGTAACAAAGCAGAGCCAATCATCCTGGCAGCCGATCCTCGCACTTTGCCAACGATGAGCCTCAAGAAGGATTCATTATTTACCAGTCTGACTGATTTGAGTTCCGGAATCGTAGCAACTCAGAAAACGGTGAACGCGCTGGATGAGTCCGAGCAATCACCCAGCGAACCCAACACAGCCGTGATTCTCGTCACAGATGGCCAACACAATGCTGGTCCTTCACCGCTGCAAACTTCTCGAGTGCTGGGGAGTCAAGGGGTCGGTTATTATACCGTTAGCACTGGTGCCAAACGGCAAGCTCCAGATCTCGCAGTGCTTTCCGTGGAATCTCCTCAGATGGTCTTTAAAGAGGATCGTGTGCGAGGAGTCATGACTGTTCGCGATCAAATGAAACCTGGGCAACCATTTATGGCTCAGATCAGTCATTCAGATGAAATACTTTGGCAGGAACAACTGATTACGCAAAACAGTTCTCAAAGGCGTATCGAATTTGAATTCCCGATTGAAGAACTGGTCGACAAATTGGGGGGACAATTTGCCTCCGATGTGATTTTACATGCATTGCCGTTGACCTTGAACGCCTCGGTCACATCTCTTCCCGAAGAGTCGGAGACTAGCAACAATCATCAACAGATTCGGTTGGCAGCCATCACAAAAAGTTACAAAGTGCTCCTGATTGATGGGCGTTCACGCTGGGAAACTCGATACCTTCGCAATGCTTTTGAACGTGACGAACAATGGCACATTAATGCCGTTCTTGCAGGACCAGGAACCGATCAATCTGGCCTTCCACGCGGCAAGAGCGAGCACCAGTTCCCGACCGATCGAGATTCTCTGTTTGAATACGATCTGGTCATTCTGGGAGAACTCGCTCCCACTTTGATGAAAGAACACGAGTACGAGTGGTTGCGGGAGTTCGTCGAGGTGAAGGGCGGAGGGATTATCTTTATCGATGGGCAGCGCGGTAAACTCCAAGAGATGGCCAAACTAGGCTTGGGATCTTTACTCCCCGTTAATTGGCTTGCAGAAAATATTGCCTCTCAACCAACTTCGTTGCAACTCACAAGTGCTGGAACATCCGAAAGTGCCTTGAGATTGATGGCAGACGAGCAACCAAACCAAAAATTCTGGACAGAGCTGCCAGCTCCGCATTCCCTCGTGGCTGTCGAAGCATTAGAGGGAGCTGAAGTCTTGATGGAGGCGGTTGTGGATGGTCAAACGTACCCCGCGATGGTCACTCGGCGTGTCGGTGCAGGACGAGTACTGTATCTCGCCTTCGACGAAACGTGGCGTTGGCGTTACAAAGCAGCCGACACCTGGCATCAACGCATCTGGAATCAACTGGCGATTGCCATCATGCCGCGACCGTTTGCCGTCAGTGATGAGTACCTTTCCATCGACTCCGGTCCGGTCAGCTACGATTTTGGAGATGCCGTCGATATTCGCGTGCGTTTGATGAGACTGGATGGAAAACCGTCTGTGAATGCGACCGTCGATGCTTTGATTTGGAGCAAAGGACGGGTCTCCTCCACTGTGACATTGACTGGCGACCGAGACGTTCCTGGTATTTATCGCGGTCGCTCTGATGCTCTTTCCGAAGGAGACTACGAAGTCTCTATCCGAGCGTCTGGATATAGTAAACAGGCGTTTAATGCTCGCTCGAATTTTATAGTCTTGCCAGCAGAATCGGGGGAAATGGTTGAAACAGCCGCGAATGAACGATTGCTGAACCAAATGGCAAGCAGTTCCGAAGGAAGGTTTCTCCGAGAGGAAGAATTCCAACGGCTTCCTGAGTTGTTGAGTCCGCTGAGTTCGGGCCGAGTCGTCGAGTCAGAAACTCTGATTTGGCAGAGTTATTGGTGGTTTGGGGCCATGCTGTTGCTGCTCACGGCAGAATGGATTCTAAGAAAACGAGCAGGTTTGTTATAGTACCAAGCGTGTTGTACATCACCTACTGTTAAGGGTAGTTACATGAGCATCAGCCTCGATCCAGTCGTTGTGAGAAAACTGCAACAATACAGCCAACGTCGGCGCAGACTGTTGATGGCTCGCGGAGCCTGCACCGGACTCATCACAGCGTTTCTCTGTTTTGCCGCCATTGGCTTTGTCGACTGGTACTGGCTAGTGACCGATTCGACTCGCTGGTGTCTGAGCGGTGCGGCATACCTACTGGTTGCGATCGTGGTTTGGGGAACTTCCGTTCGGCGATTGATTCATCGCCCCGCCCAAGAATTCATTGCGGCACAGATGGAACAAGGAGAGCCAGAACTTCACGAAAAATTACTTTCAGCAGTCGAATTGGCAACGGACGACCCCAACTCGCTACACGATTCACCGACCTTTCGCAGCTTGCTTCAGGGCGAAGTGGCCGGGTACATGGGAAAAGTACAAATCACGAATCTGCTCCCGTTCAAGCTGGTTGCCAAATGGGCCGTGGCAGCAATTTTGCTCGTCGGCATCACGATGTTTCTGTTGAGTTCAGGTGATTCTCGTTTCCGTCAACTGGCCCGACGCGCATTTCTCCCAGGTGCGAATATTGCCCGCGTCTCCCGTATTCAGGTCGAGATCTTAGAACCCACTCCGCATTCTCTGGTACTGGCGGAAGATGAAACAGTAGCCGTCGTCATTGAGATTTCTGGTGGCAAAGTGGGCGAAGTCACGCTGGAAACCTACACACCCAACAAAGGTGTCGTGCGGGAAGCAATGCGTGCCCGGACAGACACCGAATTCGCAGCCAATATTCATGTCGCTGACGAATCAATCGAATATCGTATCTTTGCAGGTGACGCAATCACGAAGCGTTATTTGATTGAATCCCGACCACGTCCACGGGTGAAGCAGTTCCACAAAACTTATGACTACCCCGAATATAGCCAGTTAGCAAATCTTACTGTGAGCGAGCCTCACGGTGATTTGATCGTATTGGAAGACACTTCAGTAACTCTCATACTTGAGCTCGATCAAGAAGTCTCCTCGGCGGAACTACGAATCGATCTGGAGGATTCCGACGAAGTGAAAGTTGTACCGTTAGCACACGTCACATCGGACGATTCTGATAAACAATTGTGGCAAACGACAGTCCCCATCGATCAGTCAGGCGTCTATAAAGTGCATCTGGTATCGAGCGAGACAGGTTTTGACAATCTGTTCAGCCCTAAATATGAAATCCGTCCTCAGCCGGATTTAATTCCCCTTTCCGGGTTTGTCGACCAACAATACACAACACTGCTTTTGCCACCGAACGACATCCTAGCTCTCAAGGGAATGGCTGAGGACGATCTGCCCCTTGTGAGTCTGGAACAGCATGTCTCAGTCAATGGACGCGAATGGGAAGTGATGCCGCTGGAATTGATTGCGACAGATGACGGAGAGGGACGCCAAGTTACGGCCAATTGGCAGTGGGATCTTTTGCCACACGACTTAAAGTCGGGCGACCAGATCATGACAAAGCTGGTGGCAACAGACCGAAAAGGAAACACGGGGGAATCGATTCCGCTCAGAATTGTGGTGGCCGCTCCCGATTTTGATCCCGAGCGTCACCTCGTGATGGAACGCAAGTTGGCCCTGCATGATGAAATTGAAAAATTCGCGATTTTAACAGAACAGCAATCAGCCTCCGCCCTTGAAGCCATAGAGCGTTTGAAGAACCCCGAATCGGGTGAGGAAGAGAAATCAGTGTCTCGTATCGCCCTGCTTGACTTGGCGACAAAACAAAGAACGCAAGCGGAACAATTACTGGCAGAGATTAAGGCGGTTGAAAGTCAAATGCCAGCAGGAGCAGACGCCTACGACCTCGAGCTGACCGGACGCGTTGTCGCCAGACTTCAAGGAGAACACGCGAGCACTCCAGTTTACAAACTTACCTCGATGCTGCACGCTGAAAATGAACAAGAGCGAACCGACGATTTTAATCATCTCGCACAAGCGTTCAATCGCTCGGCTGATGATGCCAAAAACGTTGCAACTCACTATCAACTGCTAGCGTCTCACAACTACTTGAGTGCTCTGGCTGTTGATTTTGATGCCCTGCTTAAACAGCAACAACTGGTAGTTGACAGCCCGACGCAAACATGGGAACGCCTACATCGACAAGAAACGGTTGTGGTCGAGCAATTGGAAGTTCTGGAACGATTAATGCACGATCATCGCACTCAATTGCCCCGTTCCATTGATGACCAGATTGTCGGACTACTGCGGTGGACTGAGGGATACCGCACAAAATTCACGGAATCGATGGAGTCTGAAGATAAACTGAAACAGTTACAACGAGTGTCCCAAGATTTTCATAGAGAATTGGTCGGCAAGCAACGTGTAGACGCGCTCGATGGAAATTTGCCATCCCGCATCATTAGTATCCGTAAAGATTTTGAAAATCGTTCAGGGACTCTTTATCCAATACTCGACCAATTGGGCCAAGCCTGTCGGCAGGAAAATCGATTGGTGGTGATGGCGAGCGAATCAGATGATTCTGTTGAGAGTAGTCGATTGCTCAATAAAGCCGAACGATACATCGCCGAAGTCGATTTAAAACAGCGACAGAATATGAACCAGTTCCGCGAACGGAAAGAGCTGACGCAGGCTCGTGCTGATGCCGATTCTCAATATGCGGCTGATGCAGGCCTCACATTGCGGGCGGCCACTTTTCTACTGAGCCAGCATCGAACGGTTTCCGTTTCGGAATCACAGATTCCTGAAGCGTTTTTGGAGATTGCGCCCGCTTATCGCACTCTGGAAGCTGGTCACGAACTGATACTCGCTCGTGATGTTTTAAATATTTTAATACGCATGGAACGCTGGAATCATCAGAGTCTGCAAGCACACATTGATCATCCGCGTCAGTGGGACTTGTTCCAACAGACATTGGAACTGGCGTCCCGACATTTACGCGAAGCCCATGTGGAAGGAAAACTGGTTCAGGATGCCGATCAGGTTCGCTGGTCGCAATCGGTCCGTGATGCCAATGAGAAACTCACCCAGCGACGCTGGAATCGTGATCTCATTGTCGGCGCTGCACACGAACTTCTAGAGATTCGTAACGACCTGAACTCCGTGGTCACTAATCTCGAACCAACAATGGACGACGCCCGCAAAACGATTGCCAAGTATGCACCCACGATTCCTCAAATGGCTCAACAGGCAGCAGATCAATTGCGCCAATTGGAAGAGGAAACCATTGAGGCCGCCGATCAAGTTGAAAACCAAAAGACTCCCGAGACGCAACAAGTGGTCACAGAACTCGAACAAAAACAGGAACAGGTGAACGATCAGATTGAAGATCTCTTCGATGCGTTGGTCGTAGAGGCCAATTCACAGAATCTGCTGGATGAAGAACAGCTAGAACGGGCGCGTGACGCAGATGACAGCATCGCCATGATCCAAGAACCAGCCCAACAGATGAACCGCAAGTTGGAAGAAGCCCAACAGCAGCAAAACAACAAACAACAGGCTCAGGAGCTGGCTCACGCCGCGGAGCAACAGGAAAAGACGGCCGAAGCACTCGAATTTGTCGCAGAACATTTCGATAAATTGAAGGAAGGCCTTGATGTGGCGGATTCCCGCGAACAACTCCGCCAGATCGAACAGGATCAGGGAATTGCTCGGCAGATGGATCAGCAATTTGAGGCATCCACGGAATTGTCCGAGTTAGCGAACAAGGAAAGCCAGCAGTTACTGTCTGAACTGGAGGCAGAATTGCAGCGGAATCCCGCGATGCAACAGGCGTTGTCGGAAATCTCACACGACACGTTAGAGAACGCTCAGAACTCATTGGAGAAGGCCGCACAGGATGAAGAGAACATCCAACGTGCCAATGAACGGGCGGACGAACAGTTCCAACAAAAGAAAAAGGAGATCGCGGAAGATCTGAGAGAAACGGGGAACGACATCTCACAACTCTCCCGTGATCTCGTGGAACAGGCTGAAAACACCGCCGCAAAAGGAAAGACGCAGGAAGCTCAGAAGAAGATTGAACGAGCCCAGCAAAAACTGAACGAAGCAGCCTCAAAAGCTCAGTCGGCCAGAGAAGATCAACTTCTGGCTGATTTGGAACAGACAGCTCAAGAGACAAAGAACGCTCTGCGCGAGGCCACAGAAGTTCTCAAACAAGCCAAAAACGATACGAACAAAAGTAAGAACGAGAAAATCCACCAAGACGATAAGCAGCGTGAAGCGGCCAAAAAAGACGCCGACAATCAACGCCGGTCATTTCATGATCGCCAGAAACGGGCTGCACAACAAGATGTGCAGCAGGCCGAGGCCAAGAAACGAAACGCCGATCAGAATGTCAAAAATAATGAGAATCAGGTTCGAAACGTCGAACGGCAAGTCCAGCAATCGCAAAAACGAGTCAATGAGAATCCTGACAACGAGGGTTTGAAAAAACAACTCGCACAACAACAGGCACAAAAAGCCGCACAGGAACAAAAATTGGCGAATGCCAAAGTGACACAGCAGAAGGCGCAAAACCAAATCAATGCCGCCAAGCAACAGCAAAATGAGATTAACCGCAAGCCGATGCCTCCCCTGAATGCCGCCAACCCGGCAACGCAACTTTCCGATGAATTCACGGGCGAAGCGATCAAGATTTCCGAAAACCTGAACCGGAAAGTCGAGGAGCTAGCAAAAAATGCGAACTTCCAAAACGAATTGGCCCCCTCCCAGAACAACCTCGCTTCGGCGATTGAGAATCAGAAGAACGTCACACAAGATGTCCAGAAAACTGCCGATGACATCGCCCGAGCAGCACGTCACGAGCGCCGTTTGAACAACGAAAATGCAGCCCAATCCATCGATCAGGCAGCAAAGAACATTGAACAGGTGGCTCAGACTGAGGCTACGCAAGCTGGAGAAAAACTCGCGGAAGCAACTGCTGAAGCGGAACAGGCAGCAACGAACGGGCAAACTCAAAATCGTCCGAATCAAAAAACGCAGGAAGCTCAAAACGCTGTGGAAGCCAGTGAAAATGCCATCGCTCAACAAGCCAGCCAGCTTAGCGATGTTGTGGAACCACTTCTGGAAACATCCGAGACTCCCACCCAGCCGGGTGATCCCCAAGAGGACACTGCCCAATCAGGTCCACCCCAATCATTTACGCCCGATGAGCTGGCTCGCGGTCAGCAACTGGCCCAATTACTTGATGAACTCGATCAACAGCAAGCCACTGGATCACAGTCTGGTGAACAACCCCCAAGTCGTCTCGACTCTCTGGCCCAAGCCGCACAAACGCAGCAGGCCACGATGGCTCAGTCGAGACAACAGCAGGCAACGGCGGCTCTTAGTGAGAAACCTACGGATTCTACAGGCACACCTCCTGAGACGGGACCAATGAAAGACTTTGAGGTCATTGCAGTCAATCGCGATGACAAAAAAAAGTGGGGCAGACTTCGCAGTAAGTCGGCGGAGGATGTCACCAAAGGAACTTCTGCCACGATGTCAGAGGAGTATCGCAAAAGCATTGAAACCTACTTCAAAGTCCTTGCTGAGCGTGCAAGAAATAACCAATAAGATCACCAAACACCTTCTTGAACCCAAGAGGAGTTTTCTGACAGGAAGAATTTTGAATCACAACAGTCAATTGATACTGATCTCTGATCGGTCTCTCGCTAGAGGAGGACCACAAATCCGAACGCACATCATGAACAAAGTTCAAATCACCGTTCTCATCGTTTTATTGGGGAGTACGTGGGGCAGCTCAATTTCCTCCGCACAAAACGAGCCACAGAAGACACCGTCCATCTTCCAGAAGGACGAGGTAGATTTGGCGGTCGATAAAGCGATCGCCTATCTACTCACCCAGCAACGCGAAGACGGCGCGATTATCGATAAAGGACACGACACGACGATGACGGCCCTTTCGATCATGGCGATGGCGAGCGTCGGAATACAACCTTCCGACCTTTCCCCAAAGGGACAGGCCATGCAACGCGCTCTCGCTTTCGTTTTGCAAGATGACCGTATCGACGACAAAGGGTATTTCGGAAAGCACGATGGTTCGCGCATGTACGGCCACGGCATCATAACTCTGATGTTAACAGAAATGCTCGGAATGGGAATCAGTGACGAGCAGGACCAGTTGATTCATGATCGCTGTCAGAAAGCGATTGACGTCATTCTCAGTTCGCAAAAAATCGAAAAACCGACGCATTATCGTGGGGGTTGGCGGTACACGCCCGATTCAAGAGACTCTGATTTGTCAGCCTCGGTTTGGCAGTTGATGGCGTTGCGATCCGCGAAAAACGATGATTTGCAGGTTCCCGCCTCGGCCATCAATGATGCCGTCGCATACCTCAAACGCTCCTATGCATCTCCACTTGATCGCAATGGATTGCCCGATAAAAAAGCGAGCGGCTTCTCCTACGAACCGCACCAGAACCATCCCACATTCACGATGACGGCAGCCGGATTGCTGGCCATGCAGGTTTGCGGTGAGTACGAATCTCCTTTGGTGGCTGGTGCCTCTGACTGGCTGCTGGAACATCCTCCCAAGTGGAAGGAACGGTTTTGTCTCTACGGCACATACTATTACGCCCAGGGGATGTACCAACGCGGCGGTGATCATGCGAAAACAGCACGACAGCTTGTGCAAGACATGCTGCTAAAAGAGCAGGCGGGCAACGGTTCGTGGACCGCAGGGAACGGCTCAGAACGAGATCATGGTGCGGTTTATGCGACTTCGATGGCCGTTTTGAGTCTGTCTGTGAAGTATCATTATCTTCCGATCTATCAGAAGTAGTCGTTTCTTCAGTCCTACCCAATGACAACTGTCACAAATGATTCTGCAAAGTTGAAAATCGCATAGTCGAGGATGCGACTAAGCCCCATCTAACTTTTTGGGGATACTTCCGCAAGTTCATTGTCTCATGCCTTTTAGGAAGATGCGAAAAACGCATCGATGTCACCAAACGGGCTCCCGGCTCTCTTCAGGACTTTGAGAGAGACGGGGACCACTGGAGACTACGCGGCGATTTGCGTTGTTGCTCCCTCTTTAGACTGGCTGTCACCATGGAACTCCCGCCAGGAACTCCCGCCAGTTCTCGACGAATCTGACTGATTCTCCCAGCCGACATCCCGAGAGATCGGGCAACTTCTGCCGCGGAGTCACCTGCCGCCAACTTTTTGGCCACCCGTTGCTTTGTGGTCGAAAGTGTCTGGAGCCAACATGGGTAGTCGATCAAGAAAGCGACTCGGTCGGGGATCGACGTTCGACGATCTTCCCAATAAAGCTCACCACCTGCATTTGCATCCTGATTGAGTTGATCGCTAAAGATGAGTTGAAAGCGATGCTTATTACGGGCGGCTAAGGACATGACATCGCGGCGGTCATGTCAGAAGAACTCCTCTCCAGCCAAGAAGCGGTTCGTCAACTCTGATTTTCGGTTCTGAGTCTGTACGAATGGCTTTCGCGCTCCAACCGAGGAGAATTTGTGCTGCGGGGACAGTCGCTGACGATCCATTATTTTCAAGGTGGCGCACAGGGCCAGGGCAGAATCCAAATCGAACAAGCAGAGATCGAGCGATTGAGGGAGTCCATGCGCGTTCATCCCCAGTTGCAATTGCAGCGACGCTTGCCAATGCGTCCTCAGCAATATTCCGGGATCACTGCAACGCTCGGTTGTCCCGATAAATATTTTTCCGCCTATCGGTTCCATTGGAGCAACCTCATCATGATCAGATTATTTTGCTCCGCCCTCCGGGACTCCAATCGCCTTCCACTGCGGAGCCTGGTAATGCTTCCCCACTCTTTGCCGTAATAATCGAACGCAACCTGGGGAGTGTCACCCATCAATTCTGCTAAAACCTCGACCGAACAGCCTGCACCCTCATTCCAATATCCTGCCAGCATCCGATGAGCAAAAGTGTGACGACAGGAATAACTCGAATCGTGTTTTTTGATCGGATCGCGTTCCCAGCCCAATGTCTTTTTGATTCTCAAGAATCGCGACACGCCTTACTCACAGTATTGCAGGTACTCGGAGCAGACTCTCGCGACAATTCACTCGCCACCTCCAGTCGATAGTGTTCCGGAAGAATTTTCTCAGGAGAGCTTTTCACGTGCCAAAGCAACTTCGGCGGCTTCTTTGTTTTGTTGACCGCGAATACGCTGCCCATCTTGATCGAATAAGGGGACACGTGTCTTGGTTCCCGGCGGTGTGAAGTACCAACTGTCAGTCTGTTGCCAATGCCAGGCGGATCCATGTGACTGGCGACTTTTCTGAGGTTTCTTCCCATTGATCTCGACCTCGTTGAATTGCACACTCTGAGAGGGTTACACGTTGATCTACAGTCTCCGGCCATCAATACTAGAGATCAATCTCTCTTTCGAGTTCCCCCCACTGGCCAACCATCGGAGAAGCCGAAATGTTCCATTCAATCGATCGGGCAAACTTATCCCCAAGCGAACGACCCAGGATATTACGACACAGAGTAACTACATTCAGTCTTAGACTTCTCCTGGCGTTGTTGTCAATATCATCGGGGAATAATGCATATTCTTCGGAGAAAAGAAGTGTACCTAATATTGTCATCGTCTTCACCGACGATCAGGGTTGGGGTGACCTCTCGATGAATGGCAACGAGAATCTCTCCACACCCAACATTGATTCATTGGCAACAGATGGCGTTTCTTTTGATCGCTTTTATGTGTGTCCGGTCTGCGCACCAACCCGTGGAGAATTTCTCACCGGTCGATATCACCCACGCGGTGGGGTAAAGGGCGTGAGCACCGGCGCAGAACGTCTGGACCTTGATGAAACCACGATTGCCGACACCTTCAAAGCAGCCGGCTATGCCACAGCCGCGTTTGGAAAATGGCACAACGGAACACAGTATCCCTACCATCCTTGTGCGCGCGGATTTGATGAATATTACGGCATGACATCAGGGCATTGGGGGCATTACTTCTCGCCCATCCTTGACCACAACGGCATGATTGTGCGCGGCAAAGGCTATGTCATCAACGACCTGACCGACCATGCTCTTGATTTCATCGAAGAGAACCAAAGCAAACCTTTCTTCTGCTATCTACCGTACAACACGCCTCACTCCCCCTTTCAGGTTCCCGATGAGGATTTCAAGAAATTTGCCGATGCAAATCTCGAAATGAGAAACCGTGATCCCGGTAAAGAGGAACTCGATAAAACACGTGCCGCTCTCGCCATGTGCGAAAACATTGACAAAAACGTCGGACGCATCCTCACGAAACTCGAAGACCTCAAATTGTCTGACAACACGATTGTCGTATTCTTTACCGACAATGGCCCAAACACCTGGCGATGGAACGGAGGCATGAAAGGAAAAAAAGGAGCCACCGATGAAGGTGGTGTCCGTGTTCCGTGTCTCTTCCGTTGGCCGGGTCAAATCCCGGCTGGGAAAACAATTCCGCAAATTGCCGGAGCAATCGATCTGTTACCAACCCTGACTGACCTGGCCGGCATCAAACACATCGGCAAGAAAGCTCTCGATGGGAAAAGTTTGAAACCATTACTGATGGGGAATTCTGAAGGCTGGCCCGAACGGATGATTTTTTCCAAATGGACCAATAAAGTCAGTGTGCGGACTCAAACACACCGACTGGATCATACCGGAAAGCTGTATGACATGATCGAAGATCCCGGACAGGATCAAGACATCAGCCAGCAGATGCCAGAACTAACCCAACAGCTTCGCCGAGCAGTGACCGATTGGAAAGCTGAAATGGCGAGTGAGTCCACCGATGAACATCGACCGCTCACTGTCGGGTTTTCATCGGCTCCCGAAACTCAACTTCCCGCTCGCGATGGGGATTACTCTGGTAATGTTGCCCGCAGTGGCCGGGCTCCCAACTGTTCGTTTTTCACCAATTGGTCATCGACTGAAGACCGAATCTGGTGGGATGTCGATATCCTCGAAAGCGGAACCTACGAAGTCTTTATGATGTCGACCTGTGCAGCCAAGAATGTGGGTGCCACGTTTGAACTGAATTTAGGCGATGAATCTCTGACTGCCACTGTCACCGAAGCACACGACCCTCCGCTTCGAGGAGCAGAAGCGGACCGCGCCAACCGCGGCAGCGAGTCTTATGTGAAAGACTTCAAAGAATGGAAGCTGGGACAAATAAAGCTGACCAAAATGCGTGGAGATCTTTCCTTGCGAGCCATCGAAATTCCCGGCGATGCCGTTATCGATGTGCGAATGCTGATCTTCCGAAAGCAGGAGTAATCGAACGATCACAGACGGCGATTTCCGACACGCATCAAGTTCATTGAGAATGAAAGCAAAAAGCCCCACCGTCGAAAACGACGATGGGCTTGGTTGGAAAGTATAGTCGGGACGACAAGATTTGAACTTGCGACCTCTGCGTCCCGAACGCAGCGTTCTAACAAGCTGAGTCACATCCCGAATCAAATCTGGAATCGCCGGCTCTCACCCCGCGTTAACTGCGGCAAGTTGATGTTTGCGAATCTTCCCTTCGATGGCTTTCAAAATATCGAAATCGCTGCGATAGGGAGAATCGAAAGCAGGACGCAATGGAATCGGAATATCATCCATCCGGTAGACGGTCCCCGGTTCATTGATGCCGTACGTCGATGTCGTGAACGCGACTTTGGCAATCTTGGCGGTCTCCGAAAGTTTCGGATCGAGAACAATTGTGTTGATCGCTTTGAGGTGATCTCGGGCCGGCTGACTGAAGTTCGAATACGGGTCAGAAGCAATGATGAGAGCAGCGTCTGCTTCGCCGCGTCCCAAGACATCCGAACTCGTGAACTCTCCCGGATTGAATCGTGGATAACCCCGACCAAGGTGAATACCGAAAGGATAACCGGTTGACCAAGAAACAACATTATCGGCCCCCGTGACGTTGCCATGTCCTCGCATTGGCTTGGCGACCCACCGCGTGTGCTTGTTCATATCGCGAGCCAACGCGAGCACTGCTTCGCTGTTGAGATGCTTGCCGCGAGTCATGGTGACTCCCATGCCGAACAGAATCGCACCGAACTTGGCTTTCTTCATCCCCTCCATGACTTCTTTGAGTTGTTCAAGCGGGATGCCGGTTTTCTCCTCGACGCTGTCATCGAGCTCTAACCCTTTGGCAAGAGCCCGTAATGCCCAGGCGAGTTCAAAATCGGATCGAGGCTTTAATTGCAGATGAATATCGACCGCTTTAGCGGTTTTGGTTTTACGGACATCAATCAGCACGGCGGTGCGATCTTTACGACCGTTGGGGACAAATTCTCCCTTCGGCATCAGACTGTATTTGGTGAAATGTCGGGGGTGCGACTCAGCCGGGTTGCCACCCCAGTAGATGACATAATCAGCTCGATTTTTGATTTCTCCCAGTGAACAGGTCACTTCACCAACACCTTGAAACGCCATCCCTGATGGGCCATGACAGACAGACGTTGTGGTATCGAGGCATCCGCCAATCCAGTCAGTAATGGCGACCGCGACGCGCTGTGCTTCGCAAGTCGTATCCGACAGGCCATAAGTAATGGCGTATTGTGATTCGAGAAGAATCTGGGCTGCACGGTCTATGGCTTGTTCGTAAGTTGCCGGTTGACCATCGATCAAAGCCTCTGGCCGCTCTTCAATGTGGTGATTGAAGAACCAAGCCTTGCCCAGCACGCATGCGTTTTGCGCTTTGGTGATCTGGTTTCCTTCCACCGTCAAATTGATGTCGTCGCAAACACATCCGCAGAAGGTGCAGGTAGCATCCTCGACAATCTTAAGGGGATTATCCGTTTCGTTGGTCGGCTGTTCGGCGATACTCATGATTAGTCACTAGCAATTAGAAACTAGAAGTTGGTTAAGTGGCGATTTTCTCAATCTGCACGTCGAGACCTTTACTGTCGGGCATCCCTGTGCCGTGAGTTTCTCCCGGCATCAACTGAGACGATTTGTCACCATAACTGATGAACAGCAAGCCGGGGGGAAGTTCGTTTTTGCCGGTGCAACATGGAACCACGACCGAGCCGTGATCGTTCCACATGCGGACCTCTTCACCTTCGGCAATGTCGAGTCGCTCCATGTCGTCGGGATTCATTTTGAGCGTATTAATTTCGGTCTGATACCCTTCAGTGTACTTACCCTCATTGAGAGTTGTGCCCTGTTTGCTGGTTCGTCCGGGAATCAAGATAAAGATGTCAGTCATTGAGGTTGTGTCTATTGTGGCGTAGGCTGTGTTTGGGGACCGCATCCTATCTCATGAGTTGAATCCCGAGTAGACTATCATAGTCAAACATAAACGTATTCATAGCCAAATCTGGAAGAACCGTGGTCCGTAAGTCCCCCGGCTTCCGAAAGTTAAGAATCGATCACCTTGTTATCGGATGGAATCCGGGATGTCAGAGCCTGATCTCAAAAAATTGGACAAATCTCAGGAGATCACTGCAAACGGAACCACACTCAAAGGACTCTTTCGCAAGCATCGCGGCAAGATGCTGCTGACTTATTCATTGTTCAATGTCGAGAACCTGTTACGTCTGGCACAACCGGCCGCGCTGGGATGGGCCATAAACGACCTGCTGAATGATCGCTGGATGGGTGTCTGGGTCTTGGTGACTCAGCATCTCGCCCACATGCTGATTGGCACTGTTCGCAAAATGTATGATACGCGCGCATTCACTTCGATTTATTCTGAACTTGCGACCGATGTGATCACTCGACAGAAAGCACAAGACGAAGCGGTTTCTCGCATTGCAGCGCGTTCGGCGATGTCACGAGAGTATGTCGATTTCTTCGAGTGGTATGTACCGATGATAATTCGCAGCGGATATTCGATTATAGGCGCTCTTGTCATGCTGGGACTCTACGACCCTTGGCTTGTCGTTTATTGTGGCGGCCTGATCATCCCGGCGATGATTTTGAATACTTGGTATTCGCGTAAAACATTGAAACTGAGTACAGGATTACACAATCAACTCGAACACGAAATCGATATCATTCAAGAAGGTGATAAATCAGATGTGCGTGAGCACTTCGACCAAGCCGCCAGTTGGCGAATTCGCCTCTCGGATGCGGAAGCGGTCAACTTCGGCTTTATGGAACTCTTCATCCTCGGGGTGATCATTGCCTGTCTGGTTCGTTTTTGCTCGCAGGGGACTCCTGAAGCTGGCGATATCTTTGCCGTCTTCCGGTATGTCTTAATGTTTATGATGGGGATGGATTCAGCGCCACGTCTGGTTGAACAGATGAGTCGGCTCAAAGACATCGGTCAACGAACCGGACCTCAGAAACGGGGCGGTCCCGGCAGAGGGCCGAGGCGATGAACATCAAATTACTCAAACTCAGTTTACCGGTGTTGATCATTCTGGCTGGATGCTGGTTTTATGTCACGAAAACCGGCATGTTTCTGGATCGCGATGCGTTAATCGCCGAGGCGAGTGCCTTGGTCGAAGCGGGCGAATTAGAAGCCGCGGAAGAGACCGTGAAGCCGCTACTGAATCTTTGGGATGTGCCTGACGAATTGTGGTTGTTTGTCGGCAACATCAACCGCATCGAAGGCGATTTCGCGTCAGCGCTTGTGTATCTGGGTGAGATTTCGAAGGTGTCTCCCAAGATTTACGCAGAGGCTTTATTATTCCGAGCCGAAGCCAATATGCGTCTCGGCCATCTAAGCGCGGCACGCGATTTGTTTGCAGAGTCTCTGGCAGATAATAACCGGCAACCAGACGTTCGCCGGCGTTTAGTCTTTGTCCTCAATCTGGCAGGGCTAATTCGAGAGTCCCTACCAGAGATGTTGACGCTCGTGAATTCTGGTCAGGCCGATCCCGAGTTACTGCTGCTGTTATGTGATATGTCCACTCCGCGTCGCAACGACGAATTGATCTCTGCGGGGCTTGATGCGTTTCCGCAAGATCCGCTCGTCCATCTGGCCGAAGGGTTAGTCCAAGAGACGCAACAAAATGACCGTGCCGCGTTACAACAGTATCAGCTTGCACTAGACATCAATCCCGAATTGTCAGCCGCTTGGACAAAAGGATTTGCCACTGCAATTCGTTTGAAAAACCGGGAGACAATTCGAAAGCTCCTTTCTCAGCAGCCCACGGATGTCGAGAATATTTCCGACTACTGGATTACCAAGGGAGAAATCTGTCGAAGGAATCAAAAGGTCGGTGCAGCAGCTCGATGCTTTCAGAAGGCAGCAATAATCGCTCCCGACCAGATACAAGCTCATTATCAACTCAGTCAAATGTTACGGGAATTAGGACGGAGTGAAGATGCCGAACTCGTGGCACACTGGGCCAACGATCTTTCTCATCTGTCTTCACTGTCACGATCCATCAACAAAGACACCCCCGATGTCGCAGGTATTCTCAAAATCGGCGACCAACTCCTAAAGTTAAATCGGGTGAATGAAGCGTGGAGTTGGGCGATTTTGGCAATTCAAGTCGATCCTGGCTCCGAAGAGGCTGCACAAACTTATGCCAAACTTGATCAGCTACGAGACCGATCCAATCCAATCTCCTTTTCACCCGGACCCGCAGCGAAAATCGATCTCTCCGACGTTTCCATACCGGAATGGAAAGACTTGGACTTCTTCCCGACAACAAACGAAAAAGCTTCCTCCAACAAGCTAAACTCGGTCGCTGTCAACTTCGAGGATATTAGCGAATCGGCGGCATTTAATTTCCAATACCAGAACGGTTCCGATCCGGCGACCGACGGGCGTCGCATCTTCGAGTACACCGGTGGAGGAGTCGGAGTTCTCGATTATGATCTGGATGGCTGGCCCGATCTCTACATGACTCAAGGGGGCAATCAGGGACCAACAGAAGATTCCGCGGAAAGTGATCAACTCTACCGAAATCACAATGGACAGACATTTGAAAGTGTCACACACAAAGCCGGAATTTGGGAATTAAACTTCAGTCAGGGTGCAGCGATAGGAGACATCAACAACGACGGTTTCCCCGATGTGTATGTCGCTAATTTTGGACGAAATCGTTTGTGGCAGAATAACGGTGATGGAACTTTCACTGACATGACTAACGAAGCCGGCATTCAAGGCACGGATTGGACGACCAGTTGTGCGATTGCCGATCTTGACGGTGATGGGTTACCAGAACTCTTTGATGTCAATTATCTGACTGGTGACAATCTTCTAACTCAGCAATGCTATTCCAAAGGCGTGGTTCGTGTTTGCACCCCCGTGGTGTTCTCTCCCGCACAGGATCGAATTTGGCACAATCAGGGAACGGGACACTATCAGGATCAGACGGATGTCAGCGGTCTCATCACAGCACAAGGGAATGGACTGGGGGTTCTCGTGGCCGACTTCGACCGAGATTCTCGTATGGACATGTTCATCTCCAACGATGCTGTCGCCAACCATTACTGGGTCAATCAATCGCCGACTGCATTGAAGCTCGAACAATCGGCGTTACTCTCGGGAGCAGCCGTTAACTCGAACGGTCGCGCGGAAGCCTGCATGGGGATCGCCGCAGGAGACGCAGATGGCGATGGGAAGCTGGATGTGTTTGTGACCAACTTTTTTCAAGAGTCGAATACTTTTTATCGCCAACAACAACCACACTTGTTCGCCGATGAAACCGTGAATATGTCTCTGCATGAACCCGGCTATGACCTGCTCGGGTTCGGCACGCAATTTCTGGACGCAGATCTCGATGGCTGGCCGGACTTGATCGTCTTGAATGGAGATATCGATGACTTTTCATTTGCGGGACGAGAAGAGAAAATGCCCCCGCTATTCTTGCACAATCAATTCGGGCACTCGTTCGCTCAGATAGCCCCCAAGCAAGCTGGCTCGTTTTTTGAGAAAAATATCATCGGGCGGTCAGCCGCTCGCCTCGATTGGAATCGTGATGGCAAGCCAGACTTTGTGGCCAGCTTACTGGATGCGCCTTCTCAACTGGTTGAAAACAAAACGAACACCGATCATCATTGGCTGGCAGTCAGGTTGATCGGAGTGGAGAGTTCTCGTGATGCCATCGGAGCGGAAGTTAGCATCAAAGCGGGAGACCATGTTCAAGTTCAACAACTCACGGCAGGTGACGGCTATCAATGCAGTAACCAGAAACAGTTGTTGTTTGGTTTGAAAGACAACCGCGTCATTGAATCACTCTCAGTCACTTGGCCCAGCGGTAAGACACAGGTTTTCCATAACGTAACGGCTGATCGATTGCTGACAATTCGCGAAGGCGACGAACGTCTCTATTCGCATTAGGCAGCATGAACGTCTAAAAAAATCGGCTCATGGAGTTCTTCGTCTTGGTGCCTTTCGCCAAAAAGCTGATCATTCATACTCATCTTGCCAAACGGTTCTTACCAGACATGCTGTTTGTGGATGAATGATATAGTTGTAAGGCCGATTTTACCGGCCAGAAATATTATGAAGCATTCAACATCACACATGCCGACAGAGGATTGTCGGCCTACAACAACGCAATCATTTGCTCATTTTACTCGGCGTCCTCAGCGAACTCTGCGGTAAAAACCATTTCGCTGTGTTCTTGCGAATGCAGCTACGATCTCTTTCACTCTTTGCGTTTCTTATGCCTCTCGGCGGTTTTGCGTCAAAAAAAGATCGCTCAAACTCGTCTTGCCAATCTGTCTCTACCAGAGTTAGCGTTCGTAGTTTGTTGATGGATTTCATTAACCGTGGCTAGCGCCAAGCGGCTGATTACGTAAAATAACAACCAGCGTTCGATACCTGTTCGACAAAATTAGCCGGAAATGGGAGGTGCTATTTCTAGCGCCTTCGTCCTGCATCTTCACAACAGCGAAGCGGACTCAGTTGCTCGCTATTGTCCGGTTCGAAAACAGAATAGCGACATGATCTTTGGCAATTTCAACGTCATCACAACCCATTAGCGTGTTGAAGAATGACGACCGCTGCAACGTGAGAAAGGAGGCGATCTCGCGTGACGTAGAAGGTGCGTCCTGACAAAAAGTGACATCGCACCGAAACGAAGCAATCAACGCAAATCGATGAATGCCAACAACTTGCTCAAGGGTACACAAGATTTGGAATCAAGTTTCGACAACATTTGATTCAAGATTTGGTCAACATTCGGTCAATGTGTGTCCCCAAATCTCCGGATCTTGAACTCTTGAAACGGGTGTTGAGTGTTCAAGAGCAAATGTCACCGAATATTGGCAATCTCCACATTTTCTGGGCGCACAAAAAAACCGCAGCCGGTGAATTCCGACTGCGGTCATTCATAATCGTATCAAGCAAGCTAAAGCAGCTTAGAATGCGCCGGTAACCTCTCCACCGGACTTAGTTCCCAATGATCCCCAAACACCGTACGGACTTGGAACGCTTGAGGTCGGATTGGGAGACGGTTGAGACAAATCACCCGTGTCAATGTTCTCACTAATGAAACGGACGCCACCATCAGCCATCAACACTTGCACTCCGCCAGTGTGTGTGCTGGAAGGAGCAATCGCTACATGTGCAGAATCTGCGTTGGTGTTTCCTCCTTGTGCACAAGAAGGGCCGTTTGGTGGTAAAATCGTGCCAAAGCCAACTCTCTCAGGCTGTCCATCCCAAATTTGGGTTCCATGAAAACCTTTCGTATTCACTCCAGCCTTGAACCTCGACCCATTGGCGAGTGTCAAACAGGAAGCCGGGTTCGTTTGAGGTGCTTGATTAAGTGCCACGGCTTCAATCAGTAACCGTTCTTCTTGATTCCGGTAGCTTGCACGCACATGTTCACTCATAGCGATCGTGTTGCTCGTACCATCAAGGATGTCACGAAAACGGGAGCAGAACCGATATGCGAACATTCCGCGGTTCTTAGTTCGGTCCCGAGGATTGTTAGCGGAATCTCCGGTACAGAAAACGTAATTCCCATCATTATTCCCTACCTGATGAATACCGTCTGAGGGACATAGTAATCCCGGAATACGACTATTCCAAAGAGACCAGCCTCTCCAAGCTTCCGGTCCACCGGGAGGTGAAACCGGACTGGTTCCACCACCACCTTGGACCTGGTTGTAAAGTGGAGCCTGATCCAGAAATGGCATCAGTCCCATAAATCCACTCAGTCGGTTGGCATTACCAGGTCTGTCGCCAGTCCCGCCCTTGCGAAAAACAAACATGCCGTAGGTGTCGTGGTAGTTGTGTAAAGCCAAACCCAATTGTTTGAGATTGTTTTTGCAACTCGAGCGTCGAGCGGCTTCGCGTGCCTGTTGCACTGCAGGCAACAGTAACGCAACGAGAACGGCAATAATGGCGATGACCACTAGCAGTTCGATGAGTGTGAATCCTCGTTTTTTCATCTTAAAATCTCCGTCGTTAAGGAAAAAAGATATTAATCATGCAAAGCCCAACGCTGGCCCACTTGGGATCACGCATGAATATCAGTTGCAAAAGTGCATTTTTAAGTAAGTTGATACTTACTCGGCGGACTTTGAGAATCAAAGTATATTCAGAGTTGATTTTATAAATTATTCACCTTATTTTAACAACTTCAACTCGCAAAATTATTGAATATCAACAATTTAGTATACATAAAGGGAAAAAATGCGATCAATGACTAATAAGTGCTCTTGTCTACTGATGTTAGCGATGTTTGCCGGACTTGTCTCCATGCCCGGATGCGCTGGTGGAGGTGCTGAGGGTGATGCCGACAGGCCAGCCCGGACACCCGCTGCGGGCAAAGTGTCATACAAAGGAAGCCCCGTGGAAGGTGCAACGGTTGTTCTTTCTCCGACGGCAGAAGGTGGAAAACCAGCTTCAGGACTCACTGATGCAACCGGAATGTTCGTATTGCGGACGTTTGAAACGGATGATGGAGCCATTGCCGGAGACTATAAAGTCACCGTCACAAAACTGAAAAAGCAGACTTCAGTCATTGCCGATATGGATAGCCCAGATTACGACCCTGAAGCAGCCGATGATTCTGCTGGCCCCGAGCATTTGCTCCCTGAGAAATATTCATCTGCGAAAACGTCTGATTTGAAGGCGACCATTCCGGCAGACGGAGAAGTGACCGATTTGAATTTCGACCTCGTTGACTAATTTCGGTCAAAAGCTCACAATTCCAAGGGTCCTGTCGTACGAAACGGCAGGCCCCTTTTTTTGTGAGAGAATCTGTGTTTGCCGGACCAATTTTCAGCCGCGAAGCTCTGACTTCACCACGCAAGCTGCGACACTTTTTGATTCGTGTCGGCTATGTGGCTGCCTTCATGGTGTTAATGTACACAGCCTCTCAAGCGACGTTCGGTTGGCAACAGGCAATCGGTGTCGGCGATTATGCCCGCTTCGGCGCGTTGCTATTCAAAATATCCTCCGTCGTACAATTGTCGCTGTTGATGTTCTTTGCGCTGCTGTTTTCTGCATCGAGTGTCGCACAAGAAAAAGATCGCGGCACACTGGTCCTCTTGTTACTCACCGATCTTCGCGAACGGGAACTCGTTTTCGGGAAACTGTTTGCTTCGTTGCTGATTGTGGGGGTGACGTGGGCCGCATCGATCCCCGTCTTCCTCTCGATCTATTTGCTGGGTGGCGTCTCACTGGGTCAGATTTTATGGTCATTGGCGATCTCGGGAGCCACGGTTCTTGTAGCGGGTAGCTGGGGAAGCTTGGTTGCCTATTGGCGGGAAAAAACATTTCAGACACTCGCAGTCAGCGTGTTGGGAGCCGTGTTGTTTCTCGGAGCAATTCAAGCAGTCTCAACATTCGTCCCAGGATTGGCGGGAGAATGGATTGCCGGGCTCAATCCGTATCTTGCTTTGAATCAGCTCGTTGATCCTTTTACCACCGTTAATGGCACAGGCTTGGCTCAGGTGAGTGGAGCCAAATCGGTCATCATGTTGCTGGCATTATCGGCCATCCTGAATGTCACGACCACCTTGTCGCTGCGACATTGGAACACACTCCGCTATTCACGTCCTCGGGAAGAGAAAGAAGCCGCCACCGGCGAGACCCGAGTGAAGACCCGGCAAATCTGGGCAAACCCGGTTCTGTGGCGAGAAATCTGTACGCGGGCTTACGGCAACAAGATGTTGGCCATCAAAGCCGCCTACCTGTTACTTGCCGGCTTTCTGTTTTATTTTTTGGTCGGCGCGGCATCGGGTGGTGATCAATTGATGGGGATCGTCCAACCGACGACGTTCTGTTTTGTCGGGTTGTGCATATTGAGTCTGTTACTGATCAATGCGCAAGCGGTGACTGCGATTACATCCGAGAAAGATGCCAAAACTTTAGTACTACTGCTGGCAACCGACCTGACAGCCAAAGAGTTTGTGTATGGCAAGATTGGCGGGATACTTTATAACTCCAAGGAGTTGATTCTACTGCCTCTCGGCATGTTGATTTACATTGCCGTCTCCTTTTCAGTGGGATTTGAGCCATTGCTCTATCTCTGCTTGGGATACCTCATTCTTGTCTCTTTCGCCACAATCTTGGGGCTTCATGCGGGCTTGGGGTTTGAGAACTCTCGCTCGGCCATCGGCAATAGCTTGGGGACCATGTTTTTTCTCTTCGTGGGAATTTTCATCTTCATGGTGCTGTTGCTGGAAGCACGATCTTCCTTCTTCATTCAGTTTCAATCATTCATTCTGTTTATCGGAGTTGGCTCGATCGGCTTGTACGCTTCACTGACTCATAGCAATCCTTCGGGAGCTCTCACGTTGTCAGCCGGCATCTTGCCCTTCCTGACTTTTTACGCAATTACTGAGTTCATTCTCGGAGGAAGTTTGAGCGTGTTTCTTGCGATTACCGCCGCCTATGGTTTTACCACGCTTGCTATGTTGATCCCCACAGTCAGCGAATTTGATGCCGCCTTGGGGCGAACCACCATCGACAAGTAACTTGCACGGACGACAAGTCTCCCTTGACGCTTAATTGTTATGACCGATTCCGCACCACTGACAATCACCGCGTTCACTCAGCAGGTGAAAGATCTGATCGAAGCCAACTTCGACAGAGTGACACTCATCGGTGAAATCTCCAACTTCACACGTGCTTCATCGGGGCATCTTTACTTCACCCTGAAGGACGAAAACGCTCAACTCCGCGGCATCATGTGGAAAGGGAACGCAGCCCGGATGAAGTTTGATGTTCACGATGGGCTGGAAGTTGTCGTCTCTGGGAAGCTCGAAGTCTATGCCGCTCGTGGCAGCTATCAGATGATCTGCTCGCGCATGACGCCGCAAGGCATGGGAGAGCTGGAACTCGCCTTTCAGCAATTACAGGAAAAGCTCGCCAAAGAAGGGCTTTTCAATGCCGAACACAAGCAACCGATCCCCAAATTTCCTCGTCGAATTGCTCTTGTCACAAGCCCCACAGGAGCAGCCGTCCGGGACATGTTACAGGTGATGACCCGACGCTGGCCCGGCTTGGATGTCGTTTTGTTACCAGTAGCAGTCCAAGGAGAGGGCGCCGCCGAACAAATTGCCGCAGCCATCAATTATGCACCGAGGATTCCGGGAGTCGATCTCATCATCACGGGGCGTGGTGGAGGGAGCCTCGAAGACTTGTGGCCATTCAATGAAGAAATTGTCGCCCGGGAAATCTTTGCTTGCCGGACACCAATTATCAGTGCCGTTGGTCACGAAATTGATGTCAGCATCTCGGACCTGGTGGCCGACCGTCGCGCGTTGACACCCAGTGAAGCGGGAGAGTTGTCGACACCATCTGCAGAAGATTTGAGTCTGGGACTGATCAGTTTACAAAATCAAATGGCGACCGCGCTGCGCAATCGCGCTCATCAAGCAAGATTACAATTAGAAAGTCTGGCGTCGCGTCCTGTATTTGCCCGACCGATGCAACGAATAGACGACTTACGCCAACAGATGGATGAATGGGACGCCGATCTGAATCGATCACTGCAACGATCATTCATCAACAAACGAAAAGAAGTGGAACAACTCGCCTCCCGACTCGATGCGTTAAGCCCGTTGAATGTTTTGAATCGCGGCTACTCGGTGTCTCGTCAGGCAGACGGAAAAGTGATCAAAGGCGTCTCGGATGTTGTCGAGGGAGACAAAATTGTCACTCGTTTGATTGACGGCGAAATGGAGTGTCTGGTAATCCAAGTCACTTCTCACGACATTGCAGACAAATCATAAATCTCGGAAAGTGAATGGCAATCAAATGGCCAAGAAAAAAACAAAATCTGAAGAAACGCCCAACGACATCAATTTTGAAGATGCCATTGGTGAAATCCAGGACATCGTTCGTCAGTTGGAAGACGGAGATTTGGGACTCGATGAGTCTCTACAGAAGTTTGAGGTCGGCGTCCGGTTAATACGTGGATGCCACACCACACTCGAAGAAGCCGAGCAGAAAATCAAAGTATTGACGGACGTTGATGACGACGGAAACCCCGTTCTGTCCGATTTTGATGCGTCTTCGACCATCGATGCCAACAAGAAGTCGGCGGGACGGCGCAAAAAACTGAGTGATGACGACGATGAGAAAGATTCCGCATCGGGTCGTTCAAGCCTGTTCTAACGATATTACGCTTCGTGATTATTCCATACGAACCTCACAATAGCCTGCGGGCTCTGTTCTCTGTGGAGGTTTCGTAACTCTCACACTGTCAGAGTTGTCGGTATAAGACATAATGAGGCAGTGCAAGGCGAGAACATTTGATAGCAGCCTGCCTGAATGATATCCCGCGTTTTCCTGTGAAAGTGACACCATGAGCCTGTTTCGTCCCGCGATCGATGCCATGCGAGGGTACATCCCGGGCGAGCAACCGACCGACGCGGGTTGGGTAAAACTCAACACGAACGAAAACCCCTATTCACCTTCACCCGAGGTGAAGAATGCGATTGTGGCAGCCTCTGAAGGTCGGCTCAATATTTATCCTGACCCGCTGGTGAAAGCGTTCCGAGAGTCGGCGGCTCAATTGTTCGGAGTCGATGCAGATTGGATTCTTCCCGCGAACGGCAGTGATGAAAACTTGACGATATTGATGAGATCGTTCGTCGATGCGGGAGAACAGATCGCGTACCCCTACCCAAGTTATGTCCTCTACGAAACTTTGGCCGAAATTCAGGGGGCCAAGGTTGCCCGATTGCCACTCACGCCCGACTGGCATTTTGATTGGAAAGTAACCGACCCGCGGGTCGCTGCCAGCAAAGTATCCTTTATTCCCAACCCCAATTCTCCATCGGGAAATCGCTGGAGTGATGAAGAACTCCAATGGCTGACCCCCGAAAAAGGGTTGCTCGTTCTTGATGAAGCCTACGGCGACTTTGCCGACAAACCACACAAAGCCGAGCTGCTTCAGTCGGAAATCGGAAAGCGGATAGTCATCACGCGAACGCTCTCCAAGTCCTATTCTCTCGCGGGAATTCGCTTCGGTTTTGCCATCGCACATCCAGACATCATTGCCGGCATGCGTAAGGTCAAAGACAGCTATAACTGTGACAGTCTCGCCATTGCAGCCGCAACTGCCGCGATTCAGGATCAAACCTGGATGTTGACGAATCGGGAAAAGATCGTGACAACCCGCACACGTCTGGCTGAGTCCTTGTTAGAAATGGGGTTCGCTGTGACGCCGACTCAGGCAAATTTCGTCTGGTGTACTCATCCCGATCATGAGGAAGGAAAGCTTTACGAGGAACTCATATTACGTAAGATTCTCGTTCGCTACATGAAATTCCCGTACTGCGGTCCTGAAGAAAACGAACACCGCGAAGGACTGCGGATCAGTATTGGGACTGAGGGGGAAATCGACATGCTGCTGAAATCTCTGAAAGAACTGGTCGGATAACAGTCTGTTCCAGTCACAACCATCAAACAATCATCTCTGATAAAGAGTCTGTTATGACCCGAAGCTCCTCAATCACACGACAAACTGCCGAAACTCAAATTACACTCTCCCTGAACCTCGATGGCAGTGGTCAACACGAGATCGATACTGGAGTCGGTTTTTTCGATCACATGCTGACCTTGTTTGCCCGTCATGGACTGTTTGATCTGAATGTCAAAGCGGTCGGAGATCTGCACGTCGATTCGCACCACACAGTCGAAGATACGGGCATCTGCCTGGGACGTGCGATCAATGAAGCACTTGGCAACAAAGCGGGAATCACACGTTACGGGTCGATAACTTTACCGATGGAAGAGACACTCGCGACTGCCGCAATCGATTTGAGTGGGCGTATGTGGTTTGTTTCTCAAGCGGAATATCCGAGTGAGAAGATCGGTGAATTTGATACCGAACTTGTCGAAGTCTTCTGGTCTGCTGTGGCGGCGAACAGTTTGATGAACTTACATCAAGTCGTGCATTACGGATCGAATAGTCATCACATCGCTGAGGGATTATTCAAAGCCAGCGCCCGAGCGTTACGAATCGCCGTGACTATTGATCCTCGCCAGAGTGGAGTCCCCTCGTCCAAAGGGACATTGACTGACTGATCGCTTGAGTGAGTAATGAGAGGTTTTTCTCAGACAGATTACCGAGTGAGAATCAAGGTTGTAGTTCGGTTTTTTGATGGGAATTAAAAACTCCCAAAAAGTCTGGTGAGTCTCCTTTCCAATGAGTGTTGCTTGCGATATCTTCAGAACATCTCGTTGAAGTGTGATGGTGCATTTGGTGAGTTGTCCGTTCTTTCGAATGATGACTTGCGGCATCTTGTCACGAGTGCTTTACGAGATGCTGATCTCCGCAACCCCGGGGACGGCCGAACACACGAAGCGTTTGCCAATACGGAGGGCAAGCCAAAGTTAATTCAACTGTTGTCTTACGCGGACGGAGTACCGTAAGTTTCGGTTTTGGACTGCGGTCTCCTACGGAGAGAAGGAAGTGTGACCCACACTTCTCGCAGTGCGCCAAGTAAGTTCGGTTGTTCCCTTTATTCTTGCATTCTCTGATAGGCAAAGCGGAAGATGGCCCAGAGTTTAGACTTGAGCCGATCAAACGACTCGACTAAGACCCAGAAATGACGGTTTTTTTGTCCCGTTTGCGTTGAAGAGCTCTGAATAAAACGCTACGATTTTGCGATTCCAGCGCAAGTTGATTGCGTGAGAGTTTCACAGACGCCTTTGTTGCTCCCTAGAGCGTGGCGTATCTGTATTGTTTGCAACACCTTACGACGAAATGGAAGTGCCATGACTGCCAGCAAGTCTACCATGGCCCGCAAAGAAACACACAAATCCGAATGGTTTGTTGTCGATGCCGACAACATGATCGTGGGACGTTTGGCCGCCAAACTGGCCACCGTTCTGATGGGAAAACACAAACCAACGTACACGCCACATGTTGATACCGGCGATTACGTGGTGGTCCTGAACGCTGATCGCATCCGTTTTAGCGGCAAAGCGATCACGAATCCTAAGATGCCTTATTACACTCAGAAAACTGAGCGAAAGACCTACGACCACTATACGGGCTACCCGAGTGGTCGTGTGATTGAGTCAGCTCTGCAAGTTTGGGAAAAACACCCTGAAAAAATCTTGCAGGAAGCGGTTCGTCGCATGCTCCCCAAAAACAAACTGGGACGGCAGATGTTACGCAAGCTCAAACTTGTTGTCGGCACCGAGCACATTTATCAAGCTCAACGCCCGACTGATTTGCCTGACTACCTCAGACCATAAATCTGCCTGCTTGTTTCTCTGAATCATAGCATACTTTAAAATGGAATTGATGATTCTTTATGTCGACCGACAACACCGAAAACAATCCTGTCGAAGAAACTCCCGAAGCACAAGTGGAAGAAACCCCCACTGTAGAGTCCACGGAGACAACGGAACCTGCTGCCGCCGCTACTGAAGAAGCAGTCGCAGAAGTGGAAGAAGAGACGACCGAATCCGTAGTAGACGGTTTGGAGATCGGCTCGGATGCCATCCCTGAAGAAGTTGACCCCAATTTTAAACCCGTTGTTCGCGGGAAGATTGACAAGTTCGGCGTTGCCATGGGGACCGGACGTCGCAAGACTTCTGTTGCTCGTGTTCGCGTACAAAAGGGGAAGGGTAAATTCACTATCAACGGCAAAGAACTAGCCGAGTTTTTCCCTGTCGAACGTCACCGGAAAAAAATCCTGGCAGTCTTGGAAAAGACTGAAAAAACAGGGAAGGTCGATATCTGGGTACGTGTTGATGGTGGAGGAATCACTGGTCAAAGTGGTGCCGTTATTTTAGGACTTGCTCGTGCGTTGCACGTTCAGGATGCCTCACTGCATTCCATACTGTCCCATAACGGCTTCCTGACTCGTGACTCGCGGATGGTTGAACGTAAGAAGTTTGGATTCAAGAAAGCCCGCAAGAGCTTCCAGTTCTCCAAACGCTGAACCTTCTGGTTCACATTTCAGTTTGAATACCAACCCCTTTCGGATGATTCCGCGAGGGGTTTTTTATCGTCGTGTCATATCCACTTTGAAACATCATTATAGTTGCGAAGCGATCCAGAGACATGAGTATGTATCACTCACTCTTAAAACCTGATTTGCAGCAGATGTTGATCGAATCCGATCAGTCGGGGATGTCGGAATTTTGCGACGTTCTCCACCCTGCGGTCACCGCGGAGGTTCTAGAAGGTTTCAATGCTGTCGAGATACTCGATGTGCTGAACTCCTGCGAATTACTCAAGCAGGTCGAGATACTCGAGTTCTTACCTCTTCCGATGCAACTCTTACTCGTCGAAATCCTCGAGAGTAATGATCGCAAACGCCTGTCTCGCTGGTTGGAAGAAATGTCGTCCGATGACCGGGTCGACCTGTTATCCCGATTGAGCGATGAACAAGTCGAAGGATTATTACCTCTCATCGCGCAGGCCGAACGAAATGACATTCGCAAGCTGCTTTCCTTCCCCGAGGAATCAGCCGGCGCAATCATGTCGACCGAGTATGCCTTGCTGCCGGAGAACATTATTGTTCGTGATGCACTGGAAAAACTTCGTAAACAGGCTCCTGATCGCGAAACAATTTACTACGTCTATATCATTGATGATGGTCGTCATCTGCTGGGATTTGTCTCATTACGCGATCTCATCTTGGCTAAACCAGAGACCGTATTGACAGATCTCATGAAGCGGGATGTGATCTCGGTCCGTGTTAACGACGACCAGGAGTTTGTTGCCGGTGAAATGCAAAAATATAATTTCATCGCGATTCCTGTTGTCGATAATCAGAATCGTCTTGTCGGGATCGTCACGCACGACGATGCCATGGATATTCTCGAAGAGGAAGCCACCGAAGACGCGCATATGGCTGGTGCGGTCGCCCCTCTAGAAGACAGTTATCTGGAAACCCCTCTCTTCACTCTGTTGCATAAACGCGGGATCTGGTTGGGCATTCTCTCCGCGGCGGCCGTGGCCACTGCCGGGATGCTAAGGCAGTACGAATCGGTTTCGGAAGCTTACACTTGGATGATTCTGTTCTTGCCACTGGTATTAGCAAGTGGTGGAAACGCGGGATCGCAATCGGCAACGCTGATCATTCGTTTTTTGGCTGTTGACGATCAACAAACACAATCCCCCCATCTTCGGCTCGCTAGGCGTGAGTTAATTATGGGTTTGACGCTGGGAACTTTTCTGGCACTGATCGGATTCAGCTTCGGCTGGATGTTTGTTGGCAAGGTTGAAGGAGTTGTTGTTGCGGTCACTGTGGCGATGGTCGTGACTCTGGGGACGTGCTGTGGTGCGATGCTACCGATCTTGTTTCGGAAATTTGGAATGGACCCTGCACTGATGTCAAACCCCTTGATTGCAGCAATCGTCGATATTCTTGGTGTCGTGATCTATTATTCTGTTGCGATTTTATTATTAGGTCGCGTAGAACCGGGTTAAGATAGAACGACCATACTCATCTCGGGGAATGCTGCGATGGCGCGTTTGTTCTTTAATTTCGGTGGCCTCTTTGCTGCAATCATCTGCTCGGTATCGGGGACAGATGTTTGGGCACAATCATCTTCGTTATCCGATGACGTTCAAAAGGCGATGAAAAAAGCATCGACGTACAACTACGAGACCGTCTCCACGCATGGCGGCTACGTCTATCATTATTCTCCCGACCTGAAGATACGCTGGGGTGAAGGGTCTGCCACAAAAGACCAGATTTGGGTGCAACCTCCCGGCACGCCGACCGTTGGATTGGCCTACTTGCGAGCTTGGGAAGCTACCGGAGATGAAGACTACTTGAAATCGGCGATCGCGGCGGCAGAATCTTTAATTTACGGTCAGCTAGAATCGGGAGGCTGGACAAATTCGATCGATTTAGATCCCAAGGGAACGCAACTGTCTCGTTATCGAAACGGTCAAGGTGGCGGCAGAAATCGCAATTTTTCAACACTGGATGACGGGATCGGCCAGACCGCCCTTCGTTTGTTGATGCAGACAGATCGTGCATTACAGTTTAATCATCAAAAGATTCATGAAGCGACTCAAATTGCACTCGATGCTTTAATCGCTGCACAATTCCCAAACGGCGCGTTTCCTCAAGGTTGGGACGAAGAGGGAATCAGCGTGCAGCCTCTCAAAAAAGCCAACTACCCGGACTACGATTGGCGTACCGAAAATCGCATTAAAGACTACTGGGATCTCTACACGCTCAATGATGATTTGTGCGGTTATGTTTTTGAGACACTCAACGATGCCTGGGAGATCTATCGACACCCTCGGTATCGAGACGCAATCGTCTCTCTGGGAGACTTTCTGATTCTTGCTCAAATGCCCAACCCTCAACCCGCCTGGGCGCAACAATACAACTATGACATGCAACCCTGTTGGGCACGTGCATTTGAACCACCAGCAATCAGTGGAAGAGAATCGGAGGACGCCATTGCCGTCTTGATGAGAGCCTACGAATTGACGGGGTACGAGAGGTTTTTGGAACCAATCCCCAGCGCCATCGCCTACCTGAAAAAGTCTCGTTTGCCGGACGGTCGTTCTGCACGATATTACGAGCTTAATACGAACCGCCCTCTTTACATGGAACGAGTTGCTGGAAAATATCAGTTGACTCACGATGATTCCAATCTTCCCGACCACTATGGATGGAAAACGACCCCCAATTTCGAGACGTTAGAAGGTCATTATCGGCAATTGACCAGAGATGGCCAACTGAAAGCCCCAGACCGATCTCGGAAAAACCTGCTACCGAAAGTTCAGCAAATTTTGACCGACCTTGATGATCGAGGGCGATGGATGTCTCAATACAACGGAGAGCGATTGGTTGGCCAACCAAAATTCCGAGAGGGAGATCAGTATCTCTCCAGTAAATTGTTCAGTGAAAATATCGAATTGCTCTCGCAGTACCTTTTGGCAGAGTGAGAATTTGATTCGGATAATACCGGACAAGCGAAGAATTTGTTAATCTGAATCAAACAATCATGTCGTTGGTATCGTTGAATATTATAATATTGGTAAAGAGATCATGTTAGCGAAACGGATAATCCCTTGTCTTGATGTTCACGCGGGGCGCGTCGTCAAAGGGGTCAATTTCTTGAATCTGCGTGATGCAGGAGACCCGGTCGAAATTGCTCGCCGGTATGAAGACGAGGGGGCCGATGAGTTAGTCTTTCTCGACATTACGGCATCGCACGAAGAACGAGAGATCATTCTGGATGTGGTGCGTCGAACATCAGAAGTCATTTTCATGCCGCTCACCGTCGGTGGTGGAATCAGGACACTTGAAGACATCCGTCAATTGTTGAGCGCTGGATGCGACAAGGTCTCGATCAATACGGCTGCGGTGAAAGATCCCGATTTTGTCAAAGAAGCCGCCCTTCGGTTTGGCAGTCAATGTATTGTGGTAAATATTGACCCCAAACGAATCGACAAAAATGGCGAAGAATTTTGGGACGTGCATATCAATGGCGGTCGTATTCCGACCGGATTACAAGTCGTGGAGTGGGCGCAGGAAATTGAAAAGCTTGGTGCCGGAGAGATAGTTCTGACATCCATGGACGCGGATGGGACCAAAGATGGCTACGACCTCGAAATCACCAAAGCCGTCTCCGACGCGGTTCAAGTCCCGGTCGTCGCGAGTGGAGGGGCGGGCAGCCCCCATCATTTGTATGAAGCAGTGACTGCAGGAGGTGCATGTGCGGCTTTAGCGGCGAGCATCTTCCACTTTAATGAATACACGATTGATGAAACAAAGCAGTATCTTGCCGAAAAGGGGGTTCCCGTCCGCTTTAATTTGACGGTATAATCAATCTTGGTGGTTTGATTCTCATTTTTCAAATATCTACTGAAGGCTTGTGTGATGACAACAACGGTTAACACTTGGACAGATTCGACGTTCGTTCCTAAACAGGAAATTGAGATCGACAAGATTTTTCGCCTAGCGATCAAACACAACTGCTCCGATATTCACCTTCAAGTTGATCGTCCGCCAATTTTTCGTGTCAAAGGAACCTTGCGAGCTTTGGAAATGGACCCCATTTCTGAAGAAGAGATGATCAAACTCACATTCCCCATGATGGATCAACGCAACCTTGATATTTTTCATCATGATGGCGGTGCCGACTTCGCAAAAACGATTCTTCAAGATGAAGATGTTTGGCGATTTCGTGTCAACCTGATGACTCAACTGAGTAAGGTGGGCATGGTGGCTCGTAAAATTGAGCGTTCGATTCCGGACTTCGAGGGGCTTTATCTTCCACCCGTTATGGAAGAACTATGTAAATTCGATCAAGGGATGGTATTGCTCGCAGGAGTGACCGGTTCCGGTAAATCGACCACGATTGCTTCCATGCTCGACTGGGTGAATAAGAACTATCGAAAACATATTCTGACCATTGAAGATCCGATTGAATTCATTTATACCTCCGACAAATGCCTCATCAATCAACGTGAGATCGGTCAGGACGTTGTCGATTTTCATGTCGCCATGAAACATGCCGTGCGTGAAGATCCAGACATCATGCTGGTCGGTGAGATGCGTGACCGCGAAACATTTGAAACGGCTCTTCACGCCGCTGAAACAGGTCACTTGGTGTTTGGAACCATTCACGCATCGGGAGCCGCGAGTACCGTTGGTCGTATTCTCGACTTGTTCCCACAAGATATGCACAACGCGATTCGCGGGTCGATGGGCTTTAACATGCGAGCAATTGTCGC
This sequence comes from Planctomycetaceae bacterium, assembly GCA_029243145.1. Classification (GTDB taxonomy): domain Bacteria; phylum Planctomycetota; class Planctomycetia; order Planctomycetales; family Planctomycetaceae; genus JABURQ01. Next base: position 60,967 of record JAQWSQ010000058.1, read on the forward strand.
TCAAAAACTTCTACCGACCGTTGTGGACACCCCATCTCGGGTTCCCATTGTCGAAATCATGCGTTTCAATCCTACGGTTCGCAAACTGGTTCTCGAACAGCAAGATGAAAAGTTGGCGGCAGCTATTCGCATCGGTAAAGATGACGGCATGCAGTTGTTTAACGACAGTCTGTACTACTTCATCAATCAGGAATTAGTCAGTCGTGCGGCAGCATTCGAAATCTCGCCGAATGTCGAAGAACTCAAAATGCAGCTCAAAGGAATCAATGTCAAGGCGGCCGCAATTTTGTGATGCGGCTTGTATGCTCCCTCAAATCGAGCCCCGGATCATTCCGGTTTTTTTTCATGGTCAATAGGTTTTACACCCAATTGAGGAAAACCTGATAGACCTTGTCCGGGAAGAGTTGAAAACCGGATTTACCTTTTCGCTCACAGACGAACTTTCTCCAGGGATATTGGAAAGGGACTGCGAATGTTACCGACCATCGGATATGCACTCCGCGAACAGAATCGACCGATTCTGACAGATCCAGCCATCAACGCTTGTGAAATCACCTTCGAACGGGCCGATGATCCGTTGCGTGTGGAGAAGTATCTACAAGATCTCGATTTTGATCATGTCAGCATTCACGCCTTGAAACTTTCTGTCGCCTCTGCCGATCCTCCCGGCGAAAAATACATGAAGGCTCTGAAAGAGATTGCCGATGAGAACGGCGCCGATTCCATCAGCGATCATCTCGGTTTCACCCGGAATGCCCACGAAGGGGTCGAAATGGGACACTTCGCTCCTCCGCCGTACACTCAGGATGCCCTCGAAGCGACCGTTCGAAACCTCGATGTCATTCAGAATTATTTTGGAGACCGTCGCTTCTATCTTGAGAACGTGGCGTATTTATTTGAGTTTGCAGGAGAAATGTCCGAACAAGATTTCTTGACCGAAACTCTGAAACGATCCGGGAGCGGTTGGTTGCTCGATGTGACCAATGTGTACGCGAATGCCGTCAACTTCGGCTACGATGCCTATGAGTTCATTAAAGGAGTGATGCCCCACGCTGATGCGGTCCAGATGCATTTGGCAGGTGGTGTGTACGACGAAAAGGTTAAAAAATACATCGATAGCCATTCTCATCCCATTCCCGATGATGTCTTCGATCTGTATCGCTTTGCTTTAGAGCAAAGCAAGGGGAAAGTTTCCGCTGTCTTTATCGAGCGCGATCAGGAGTTCCCGGATGAAGCCGGGTGGCGAAGTGAAGTCAAACGAGTTCGTGACATCATGGAAGAAGTTTATGCTGTCTCAGTCTAATACCATTCACATCAGCAGACGAGAACGTCATGCCAGACTCGTACCGCAAACAGCTCGATAAATACGCCGAAGCCCTTTCCATCGCACACAACGACGAAGTCGTGGGGGATCTAAAATCCGGTAACACTGCCGATATGCTCAAAATGTTTACCGACGGGAATCTCGATAAGCGATTCAATAAGGTCAAAGACCAAGTTGAGTTTGTTGCAGAATTCTTCGACGAAGAGGAATTTGAAGAGCAGGTAGTGAGCTATGTCAGGACATTGCCTCTGCTTGCGTATGATACAGGAATTTCTGACGGTGAGCGATTTCTCGATTGGCTCCCCAATCAGATGGAGCTCACTGAAGAACAGAAAGACGCCATTCGCTGTCAGCAGGCACGCCACAAAATTGAAGATGTTGCCAGAGAAAA
>JAQWSQ010000059.1 GCA_029243145.1 Planctomycetaceae bacterium
CAATTCCATATTGGAGAGTTCTCCCCAACCGGATGGCGTGTGACCGAATAGATACTCATGCTGTTCTGTGGCTGTTCCAGCCGCTTCTCCTGGACCCGAACTCAAGACCCAACCCGGATTGATTTCTGATCGAGTGATACCAAAATTCGAACTGCTCAGAAAGTCGCCCGCTCCACCCGGATCTCCAAACGGAGCGACCGTAATGTCGGTCCCCCCTTGAACGATGTATTTCGAGGAATTGCCGTGAACATTCAGATTCATCAATGCTTCCGCATCGAGAATTGTGGCGGCGACCAAAGGGACAAACAGACGCCCCGTCGTCGCATCGACCTGAACGGGATAGCCGATATCCATATAGACGGCATCATCCCAACCACGACCGGTCGGATCAGCATCGTATTGATAATTTCCATCCAGATTATTATCGGCCCAGTGACCCTCATCAGGTGTCGGTACAGTCCCGCCCCAAAATGTTGATGTCAGAGAACCGACTAATGTTGTGGGAAACCGGACCCCATTTGCAGTGCCCGTTGCATCAAAGGCGGAATGGCTCTGATGAGGACGAAGTACGCGATCCCTGGTACTCGCATCGGTGTACCAGTTTCCTGCTGCGGGGAGTCCCGCTCCTCCCGCATTTCGAATATATGCGGGTCGATGGAACGCGGGAATCACCACCAGTTGGTTGGCTCCCGTCGGCTGGCCTGTGGTTTGATTGAGTATCGGAACATAACCATAGTAGGTCAAATATGGTGAGTTATGATCGGGATAGGAATAATCAACATCGGGTTGCGGTAACGTATTATAAAAGTCTTGCACGTTCCCTTTCCCTGATGGCCCCTGATTGATGCCAACCAGACCGGTACGATCAACGGCATCGGGATCGGTAAACCCATCATCGGCGAGGCCATCGTAATCGAGGTCGGCTCTCACCGGCTCGGTCGCTCCCAAAGTTGTGTCACCGTTACCCCAGACAACATTCACGCCTTCACCTGAATAAGGAGCGAAGTCACTTCCCAGCAGGCGCGGCAATAACGAATTGTAACCGCCGTAAAAGCCACTGTTGTATTCGGTATCCGGGTCGGCACCAAGAATCAATTGACGTAAGTACGCATCGAAAATTGTGTTCGGGTCGACATCCAAAGGCTCGTATTTCTTAGCCGCCTGCGCGAAGAACTCCGCATTCTGAACTTCCTGCTGCGTCTGCGCGAACAGGAAGAATCCGAGTAACATCAACGTGGAGAGCAAGGTGATCACCACGATAATGATCGAACCGCGTCGATCTTCATCGATCAACTTTCGGCTTTTGCCGATAGTTCGTTTTTTGAAATTCTGTTTGACGCGTTTCATAACTTGTCCTCCTGAAATGTCGGCCGTGGCCCGAACGACTCAGGAACATAAATAGTTTTTAGTTTGAAGTGTTCAGTTTTCAGTCTTTTCCAAAATTGAAAATCCAAAATCTAAAATTTCTAGTCCACCAATGATTCAATCAGGGTCACCTGTCGCACCAGTGAGCTTTGCGGGTCAACAAAACGGACAATAATTTGTATGGCTTTCAGCCGGGAGGCTTCTTCATCATCAGTTCCCGGCCAACCAGTTTCGGAGCCGTCAAGTTCGTCAATAATATCTGTCGGTGGAGGTGGAGGACCGGGCGTCATATCTCCGTCATCATTGACACCGGCGTCTCCGGGCAAAGCATCGGCACCGACCGAGGTCGGACGAAAAGGAGGTGGCATCAACATTCGGGGATGCCAAGTGTCATAACAGTTACCATAGGCAGAGTGACTATTATCTGCCGCTTCGTACTGACCACCTCCGCTGTTCCCCAGATCGACAAACTCGCGTCTCACTTCATCCCAGACTTTAATATCAAATTCAAGGACTCCCGTGAGCAGAATATCGTCTCCGCGGCGATTGTTTTCATCATGGTACGGAGTGATCAATTGCGTATTGGCATTGACCGAGTGATTTGGGTAATCCAACAAGCTATAGGGATTGGAACCGTTCACATCAGGAGACCCTGGATAATTGAACCCGCTATCGGCTGTTTCCTGCAGAATGAAGCGACCGAAGAACTCTCCCGAGTTTGCATTACTTCCGACCGGATCGGGATAGGTATATGCCTGAAGATACTCTCGGGCTCGTCCCCGATCGTCGGTCATGTCGTGACCGAACCGGAAATGTGGAATCCCCAACGAATCGGGTAATGCGGTGTCTACAGATGTTGGAACAGGCATTGCGAACGGATCATACAGGGGGACAGTAATACGATCGATGGCACCGGAATCGTTATTGAGGGCTTGACCGCCTGATCCACCCGCCGTCATGAAGAAGGGTCTCGCGGATGTGGCGTGATTGAAATCGTAGATCACTGAATAATCAAAGTCGCGATTGAATTCTCCCGTACCACGCGGTGCATAATCGTTGGGTGCGGTTCCGGGATAGTTTCCGAGAATTTCAGGAAGGGCAGGATTGGTATCTCCCTCATCATCACCCGGATTACGAACCAACGAGACTCGCCGAAACAGATTGCCGTTACGCAGAAAGTAAATCACTTCCGCATACGGTGACCTGCCTAGATCATTGTTAACGGGATAGCCATCATCGAATTCAGGCTGGTTATGATTGGCTTGCAGATATTGGTTATCTGTAAGTGTCGAAGCGGAAGGTTTTAGCAAGCTCGCACGACCGTACAATTCGTTCTTAAGACTGTCGACGCACGACTGGTCGGCCGAATCCAAAGAGTAATCGATCGTGATGCTGAGAACATCGTCTGTGCTATCGTCGGGATTATTTTCAGAGATGGAAAAGTACCCGCGTCGCTCGGCGGCATCGTAAAGTCCACCGGCGTTCGTCAAATCGAAGTTCGCTGGATAAGGATAGACAAAACGAAATGTTCTCGAGCACAAATCACCTTTCAGAATCGTGACAAACGTACGAGTCTGTTGATCGTTTTCTGCCGTCCCTTTTTGTTTCTCCACCGTATTGGCGGCCAAGCCAAACACATTGGCCAGCAGCAACATAATAATGAGAACCAACGTGACGGAGACCAGCATTTCCACCAACGTGAAACCAAAGCGGCTGTCATTCCAGAATCGGGTTTCTCTGAATCGAATTTGCCTGAACTGAATTTGATTGTGTGACTGTTTCATTTATTGCCTCCCAATCGGATAGACTTCAACAACCCCACGCATAAAGGCGGCTTTAATTTCCTGATTACCGTCCAAATCGAGCAGTGGGCGATCAATCCGCAGGACCATTTCCAAGTTGCCGTCGCCGTCAATATCCTGCCCTTCGCTGCGAATGGATTGCACGCGATACCAATAGTTGTTTTCGACATCCAGCATCCAGTCACCTGCTTTGGCAAACGGACGATTTCCGGCACCTGAGGAATAATCGACCACTACTTGATCATAGATCCTGTCGGCACCCGGATCGGTATCCTTGACGATACAGTCGAAAACCCGTTCGTCATCATCCTCAAAACGGCGTTTATGAAAAACGACCACATCCATATCCACTTCCAGATCGCGTGATTCGAGTCGGGCCGAAATCATCCACGTGAAGTCTTCGCTGAGACTTTGCACGATCACACGCTCGACGTTACCAACTCCCACGGCTGCGGGTAACGGAGGATCAAAAAAGAGAGTACGAGTCTGAGTTTCTTCGAGCGTACCGTTACCGTTGACATCTTCGCCCGGATCGAGCAAAGCATTACCGTTTGAGTCTTCCGCGAGTAACTGCCGTACGAAACCGGCTCCGTTGGCGAACACAGTCACATTGACTGTTCCACCACTTTGCACGATGGCCGCCAACTCATCCCCCGTTCCGCCATCAACGCGAGTTGGCAATGTAATCCTATTAATTCTGGCGGGTTTACCGATCGTATTTGAGGATGCCACTTCAGCATCGAACAAGGTTGTAAACTGATCCTGCAATGTGGCCAATGCGTTGGCTTCTGCTAGTGTGAAGTTGAAGTACGGGCTATTGCCATTATTGCCGGGATGACCGCCACCCACACGCCGCAACAACGGTTGACCGGGAAAGTTTGGGTCGGCGGTGTTTCCAACGGAACGATTCCAGTTGCCTCTCATATCCCCCATCCGATAGAAGCCGATAGGATCAATCAGGATACGATATACGTCATCCGAACCAGGCGAAAACAGTTCGTCGTAATCCCAGATGAAGTAATCATCGCCATCACCGGCTATGCCATTAGGACCGGGATGTGTACCGCTCGCGTCGATACCGTTGACGGTATTGTCATCTACTTTCGTTTGGCCCGGACGATTATCGGGGCCGAAGAATTGATACTTATTAGCCAAGTCGAGAGCCCCAATACTGGCTTCCGCGTTGTAACGTAGTACGGTGGCTTGTGTGAATTGATTCGCACGAAGTGCCCGCAACACAGACAATGGAAACAACGTCGCAACAGAAGTCACACCGATTCCCAACACGAGAACCGAGATCAATACTTCACTCAACGTAGAACCTCTGCGGCTGCCAGACTGTGTCTGAATTTGAAAGGGGGTGATATTTTTCATGGTGCACGGACCCCCGTTTCAGCGTAAAGAAATGGATCATCGAGGATACTATTGCTATCGCCGTCAGTCAGATTGAGACTCGTCATGGAAATATTTCCTGACTGTGCATTAATGGAAATCACTCGCTCACGCCCTACTTCATCTCGCGTCGTGTAATTGTACATCACAGAGTTGTAAGTCGTTTTTTCGACATCGGCAGAATCGACAAACAACAATTGAATTTGCCCCTCTGACGCCCATTGACCGAAACCGACACCCCGCGGTGAAAACATGATGTCCATATAGCGGCTATAGACCCGATTGTTTTGTCCGCCGAATACGGGAGTGGGATTGGAGGGATCCTGAGCCGACCAGTTTGCAGGTATCGTCCCCGCCCGGCGACATGCTTCCAGATCGAGAACCACCCCTTTGGGCAATTCGCGCGATTGCTGATTCGGCAGCACGGCTGGCCTTAATTCAATTCGGAATGCGACATCCACATAGTTATTGATATTGGCACCACCGGGATAGGCGGAGGTCAGTCGCCATTCATCATAAATCCCTATGGGGGAAGGATTTTTCTGCAATGTGAATGTCAGAGTATTTCCACCAGAAGGTGTCAATTCGATTTCAACACCAACGGAGAGTAGTCCCAGATTTTCCAGCCGATTCCATTCCGATGAGACATCAACGTCATCTGTTGCTGAAGGTGCCTGCGAGAGTAACTCATTCGTATGGTCGTCAACTTCATCGGCTTCATCGATCATCATATCACCGTCATCATCAACGCCCATCCCGTTATCATCGACACCAGCCATGCCAGGCTCGCCATCAGCCCCAGTAGTGATCAAAATCAAGTTTCGCTGACTGCCGCTCATATCGATTGATAACTGCCCCACAAATGGTTCGGGCGAACCGATATAAACCATGCTGCTGACGGTGATCGGATTGCCGGCGTTATTGGTCGGACCGTTGTCGTCGAGGACCAATCGCACGCCGGTCGGGGAACGTCGAAAGATGGCCCGATCGCGGGCTCCTTTCAAATAGGACTGCATGTCGCGTGTGCCGTTAGAAATTTTTTCTTTCTCGGCAGAGTAATTGAGTGTGGAGACGGTAATGCCCGCCAACACCAGCAAGATGCTGACGGCAATGAGCAGTTCCACCATGGTGAAACCAGACCGTTTGTCGGTGATAGCCGCGTCAGAATGTCGTCGTGTATTTGGATTCATTATTTGCCTCCTGTTCTCAGGAGCAGATTAGAAACGTTGTCGTACAAGCCTTCGAGGTTGCTATAATCAGGCTGACCCAAATGGCCGTAGTCAGAGGAATTATTGGGTTCCAGTAGCCCCAATGAACGATCCTCACCCGCAGAGAGAATCAGGGGAGCGTGCCAAGTCCGCATGGTGTGTAGGATGGGCTCCAATTGAGCTTCAGAAAGAGCCATTGGCATTGCGGAAGTACCCCCCAACAAATTTCGCCGCAAGTCGTCTAACGGATCTTCAGGATCGTGACGCAGAATCTCGATGGGCGGCAGATTACCGACCAGAAACTCTGCGGCCACCGAAGTGTTAATCCCGATAGTATTCGGGTTGATGGCAGTTGACTCATCCCCGGAGAGTTGCGGCCTAACCATGCGTGTGGGCCAGCGATAAAAACGCAAAGGTTGACCCCAAGCATCGACAATTTCTAACAGCCCATCGCCGTCCGTATCGGCAATTTCATTGGGAGCAAAATCACCCGTCCCCACAGGCTCGGCACCGAATTGAGTCCCATTGGTCAAAAACCAATAGAGCACTTCAGCAGACTCGGTCTCTGCGGTATGGCCCAATGACGAGAGATTCGAAGGAACGACGCGAGAACCATCCGTGAAGGTAACCAGAGACGAGTCGTCTGATTCGTCATAGTCGCCATCCGCTTCGAGGAAGGTCATCGGGAAATGCTTCTGTTTGAAAAACTTCTTCGAAACAATTTCCCAATCGTCGAGAATACTGGCACCCGCCGTATTCCCAATCAATGCCCGATACTTTCCTCGAATATTTGGACTATTTGTTCGATCCACATAAGAAGGGGGCTTAATACGAGTCGTACCATCTTTAGCTGTTGCACGACGATTGGATTCTTCGAAGTATAACTCCATGGCCGACATACGATCTTGCAGCATCGCATCGACTTTTTTGATGACCGTTTCCGTGGCCGCCTGGCGTGAGTTGGTGATGAACGCAGGCAACGACACAATGACCAGACCGACCAAGACGGCGATGATGCCCGTCACCACCATCAGTTCGATCAGCGTGAAACCGCTGCGAAGTGGCATTTCTAATTGTCGCTGTGTGGAATTCTTCATGCGACATCTCTTTTCAAAAAAGTAATAACACTCTGCGACTCTGGCTTACTGATCCAACATACCGCTGGCAAAGTTGGCAATATTGTCTTTCCCGGCATTATCAGACACGGCAGGATTTCCGCCGGGGTCGTATAGCCCACCATTCCCGAACTCGCCATCAAAACCTGGTGAGATAATCTGAGAGGTCTTCGCTTTCCAAGGGGTTAGTCCACTATTGACATATCCACTGAATGAACCACTGGTGGCCGGAGTTCGGACATCGACCACCGCATAGCCGGTCCCCTCATACGAACTCGCATAAAGATAAGGTCTTTGCTGATCGGGGAGAGGATCGAAGTAAACGGGAAAAAATGCCAGCGAAGCGTTGGTAGAGGCGTAATCGGCACCCGAAACATTTCCATCGACATTTTGCACGCGCGAAATATCAAAATCGAAGAACGGCCCGACCGCCGACGATGGCCCGGTTGTGCCTAGCGCCGCTGCAAAGGGATTTGTGGGAATGGGTGAGAAGCCTCGGAATCCTTGATTCGGATTCCAAAACCCTCCCAAAAAGAAGACTAAGCACTGGTCCCCTTCAAGCAGAAATGAATCCGTTGCGTTATCGGAACCATCAATCACACCATCTCCATTATCATCACTGAGACGCCGATCAATACCGAAATTAAATTTCGGCCACAATCCACGAATGAGGGCGCGAGATTGTCGATCCATGCTCCAATCCGTAGCCGCCTCATGCAACGTCACTCGACTGGGAGGTGCTTGACCAAACTTCAACTTGAAATCGGCAATCGCGGACTCCAAACTACTGATTTCCTGCCGAACTTCCGTCACCCGTACGCCAGATCTCACACTGTTGATGGCTGGGAAAATCAACGCCGCCAAGGCAGCGATGATGGCAATCACCATGATCAATTCGATCAGAGTAAAACCGGCGCGACGGTGATATTGAGGCGGTGAGTTTTGATAACGTTTCATGATTCCAACTCCTGTGGAACGCGTCTGGGTTGTAATGTCTTCAAGTTTCGGAAAAATTACGACAAGTCGTTCAGCAATTTGATCAATGGCAGGAAGAGTGCGATCACGATGAAACCAACAATCACACCGAGCACAACAACCATGATCGGTTCGAGCAGGTTCACGAGTGCTTCCACCAGCACCGAGACTTCTTCGTCGTACACATCGGCAACTTTGTACAACATCGTATCGAGAGCACCGGTTTCTTCCCCCACGTCCACCATGTTGACGACCATGTCGTCCACGATGCGGGCTTCCTTCAGAGGGACCGCAATCGGTTCCCCTTCGCGAATCGCCGCGTAAATTTTATCGAACGCACGCCGGAACACCGCGTTGCCCGCCGTATCGCGGGCAATCACAATGGCCTCCAGAATCGGCACCCCGGACGCAATTAACGTCCCCAAGGTTCTCGCCGTCCTCGCAACGCACGTCTTTTCAAGAATGTTCCCGAGCAGCGGTATCCTCAGAGACAGCCAGTCGACGACAAACTCTCCCGTCTTATTCTTCTTGATAATTTTGATCATCAGGTAGAATACGATCGGCCCCGCCGGCAGCAAGTACCAATATTTACTAACATAATCGGACATCGTAATCAGCATGACGGTCATTTCTGGAAGCTCGGTATCGAAGCCCAGGAAAATCTCTTTGAACTTCGGAATGATCCACTTCATAATCCCAAACACAATCAGGGTGGCGACCGAGATCACAGCCGCCGGATAAATCATGGCCCCTTTCACTTTTCGTTTGAGCGATTGAGCTCGTTCTTTAAACTCGGCCAGTCGTTGCAAAATAATTTCGAGGGCACCACCGGCCTCACCGGCTTTCACCATATTGCAGTAGAGATTGTCGAACGCTTTGGGTTGCTTCGACATCGCTTCGGAAAGAGTACTTCCTGACTCGATGTCTTCGATCACACCCATCAAAGAGTTCTTTAACGGACCGGGCTTCGCCTGACCTTCCAAAATTCTCAAAGAACGCAGAATCGGCAAACCAGCATCCTGCAACGTCGAGAGTTGACGGGTGAAGGTGCAAAGATGTGTCCCCTTGACTCCCCCCATGGAAAAACCGCGCTTCTTTTTAGCGGCTGCTTTCCCCTTCTTCTCGACGGTCTTCTTTTTCTTGGCACGCTTTTCGGCGATTCGGGTCACGAAGAAACCCTGCTCTCGAATCATCGACTGGGCATCAGCCTCTGTCGGTGCTTCTATGGAGTCTTTGACTTCCATCCCGTTATTGTCCATCGCCTCATACTGGAACACTGGCATGGATCATCTCCTGTTGGTCTAAAATAAGGCCCAATAATTTCTGTAAGTAATGTGAATTCACCGCACGAGTGAACTCATCTATCCAATCTCTTCAACGACAGTCTCACGCACCAATTCGTCGATCGTGGTAATCCCGTCAAAGATCAATTTGAGTCCTGCTTCACGCAGCGTCGTCATCCCTTGTGTTCGGGCAAAGCTTCGGATGTCGTCTACCGACGCATCGGCAACGATCATGTCGCGAATTTCATCCGTCACTTCCATAAACTCATAAATTCCTGTACGGCCTTTGTAGCCCGAGTTATTACAACGCGAGCAACCTTTGCCGTAATAAAACTTGTATTTGCGTGCCTGTTCGATGGGCAATTGCAATTCCATCAACAGATCGTCACTCGGATCGAACTCTGTTCGACATTCCGTGCAAATTTTTCTCAACAGTCGCTGAGCAAGAATTGCTTCCACAGTCGCTGTGATCAGAAACGGTGGAACGCCCATATCACGCAAACGTGTAATGGCTGTCGGGGCATCGTTCGTGTGCAAGGTACTAAACACGAGATGCCCGGTGAGAGCACTTTGGACAGCAATCTCACCCGTCTCGTAGTCTCGAATTTCTCCGACCAGAATGCGGTCAGGGTCGTGACGCAAAATCGCTCGCAGCACATTGGCGAAGGTGACTTGAATGTCAGGATTCACAGGCACCTGAACAATGCCATCAATGTCGTATTCAATCGGGTCTTCCGTCGTAATCAACTTCGACTCGATATCATTCAGTTCCTGCAATGCAGAATAAAGCGTTGTGGTTTTCCCGGAACCGGTCGGTCCCGTCACCAACACAATCCCGTTCGGTCGTTTGATGGCGGTGCGGAATCGCATCAGGGTATTCGGGTCCATACCGATCTTACTCAGATCGAGCTGCACCACGGTGCGGTCCAGAACACGCATCACGACCGCTTCGCCGTTGAGTGTCGGCAAGATACTGACACGCAAGTCGACCGGATTTCCACCGACATTCAATTCGATGCGACCGTCTTGTGGCAGTCGGCGTTCGGCAATATCGAGGTCGGCCATAATCTTAATACGGGAGACGATCGCATTTGCCAGGTGACGAGGTGGTGGAACCATTTCGTACAAGACGCCATCAGCACGAACCCGAATCTTGAATTCGTCTTCAAACGGCTCAAAGTGAATGTCGCTCGCCTGATCGCGAATCGCCAACAATAAAACCATGTTGAGTAATTTGCGAATCGGCGCGGCATCTGCCATTTCCTCATCGGATGACAGGTCATAGCCGTGGTTTGGATTATCGAGATCATCATCTTCCAACTGACCGATGACATCCTCGATACTGTCTTCACGGTCGGCATAGTAACGACTGATTGACGCTTCGACATCTTTGGCAGTCGAAACCGCACCTCGGACTTCATAGCCGAGAAAGTTTCTCAGATCGTCGAGAGCTTCCAGGTTCTGCGGCTCTGCCATGGCGACAGTCAGAACAGAATCCTTCAACGAAATCGGCATAATCTTGTAGATTTCGGCCATCGTCTGCGGAACAAGTTCCAACACCTTCGGTGGAATGGTTGTTTCCAACAGACTGATGACGGGCATGCCCCATTGCTCGGCTAAAGCCTCAGTCACCTGTTCATCAGAGACCAGCCCCATACGGATCGCAACCTGTCCGATGACTTCGCCCGGGCTTTGCTTTTGTTCTTCCAGCACATCCCAAAGCTGATCCTCAGAGAGGTATCCCAGATCGACCAGAATTTGTCCCAATTTACGCTGGGCCATGATTTCCTACCTTGGTTATTTTTTGCCAATCGCTGAACACAACTGGCAGGTTTCAATTTGAAAACGAATGAAGACTGCTTCGCAAAAACTCAATCCTCGAAATCGTCGCCATCCTCTTCCCCTTCATCCTCAAGAATTCCCATTTCCGCACGTTGAATGCGGGCTTTCAATTCGCCCGGTGCATTGGACTTCATCAGGACATCATCTTTTTCCACGATGTCGTTCTTCCAAAGGTCATACAAAGCATCATCCAACAATTGCATGCCGTATTTCTTGCCGGTTTGAATCGAAGAGTTAATTCGAAATGTCTTCCCTTCACGAATCAGGTTGGCAATGGCGGGAGTCACCACTAGCAGTTCGTAGGCAGCTACTAACCCTTTTGGTTTCTTGGGTAATAACGCTTGTGACAAAACCCCAATGATCGCCGCCGACAACTGAGTTCGAATCTGTGCCTGCTGGCTCGTCGGAAACACGTCGATAATACGGTCGACTGTTCCTTGAGCCCCCGTGGTATGCAATGTCCCAAAAACGATGTGGCCAGTTTCCGCAGCCGTGATCGCCGCCGAAATTGTGTCGAGGTCTCGCATCTCCCCCACGAGAATCACGTCGGGGTCCATTCGCAGAGCACGACGTAACGCTTCGGGGAAGTCGGGAACATCAATGCCGATTTCGCGTTGGTTAATGGTCGATTTTTTATGGTCGTGGTAATACTCAATCGGGTCTTCGAGAGTAATGATATGATGATCGAGATTATCATTCATCCAGTTAATCATACTCGCCAGACTCGTGGTCTTACCGCTACCTGTCGGCCCCGTCACTAGAAATAACCCACGAGGACGCTTAATCAAATCCTCGATGATCGGAGGGAGTCCCAATTGTTCAAAGGTCAAGAATTCGTTGGGAATTCGCCGCAGCACCATCCCGATCTGACCGCGTTGCTTGAACACAGCCACACGAAAGCGTGCTTTGTCGCCGAAGGCAAAACCGAAGTCTGTTCCACCAACTTCTTGCAACTCTTGTTGATTACGTTCTGGTGTAATCGACTTCATCAAAGAGACAGTATCTTCCGGCTCAAGAGTCTTGGTCTCGAGCCTTAACATACGGCCACCCGAACGTACCACCGGAGGCTGCCCCGTAGTGATATGAAGGTCCGATACGGACTCTTTCACCACGGTTTCGAGCAATTTATCAATTTGAACATGTGCCATGCGATCTCTTTCTCGTCAAAACAAGTCAATCACTGCTGAAATGAACGTCACTTGATACAAGTGGGCTACCAGCTTTTCCTTCATGGTTTTTGATTGAACAGCTTTGCTCCTTAACCACGATCGCGATTTGTTTCTATCCAATGCACAAACACCAGATACTCAATGCGGAATATTTCTTAGGTCGAATGAACGATAAAATTAATAACCTTCGAATTCCTGCAATGAGATGAATATGAAACTTTGCCGATTGGCAACCGCCCAATGAAAGACCTCATCCGGGCAGCACTTCGATTATTCGCGGTTGGAACCTGCAATTCAAAAAAATGACCGATTTATAGTTTCGTTGTCGATGATCGGGAAACTCCCCAAGTGGTAAATTCCCGTCATCATTGACTCCTTATTTTCGTACTCGAAGCACGCGCCGAATACTGTTGCATAATAAAACACTCAAGTTCCGTCTATACGGCAAACTAAGCCTAAATCGATCATCAAATAAAACACCAAACCCTAGGCATAATTTTCCATATCTCACTACTGACACTTGAGTTAATGAACGAAAAATAGATTACGTTGAGAGGAAACCCTCGAACAGAACCATTGTCGTAAAGATCTTGAGCAAACTAATCCCGACCTGTCGCCAGCTTATAGACCTCTGACAGAGTCGTAACACCTTTCATAGCCTTCTCTTTTGCATCTTCAACAAGAGTCTTCATCCCGAAAAGACGTGCCTGCCGACGGATGTTCTGAGTCGACTCGCTTTTGAAAGTCATCTCTCGCAGAGTCGGGTTCATGACCATCAGCTCAAAGACCGCGTTTCGCCCTTTAAACCCGCTATGCTGACAGGTGTTGCACCCCTTACCTCGCATAAAGACAGCTTCCGCAGCCTCAGCATCGGTGATGTCAAAGTGTTGCAATTCGCTCGGGTCGGGCGTGTAAGGGGCCTTGCATTTTGCACAAGAGACCCTCACCAGACGCTGCGCCATAATCGCCATTACCGAGGATGCGACCAAAAATGGCTGTACACCCATATCGATAAGTCGTGTTATAGAACCGGGCGCATCGTTCGTGTGTAACGTACTGAATACTAAGTGTCCAGTCAAAGAAGCCTGAATTGCCATGTCGGCAGTTTCATTGTCGCGAATTTCACCAACCAGAATCACATTGGGAGCCTGTCGTAACATGGCACGAATAATTCGTGCGAAATCGAGTCCAATCTCGGACTTCACTTGAACCTGATTAATACCGGCCAGATAATACTCCACTGGGTCTTCCGCAGTAATAATTTTACGATCCGGTCGATTCAGCTCACCCAACGCACTATACAAAGTGGTCGTCTTCCCGGAACCGGTGGGCCCCGTCACGAGAAAAATACCATTGGGACGCCTGATCAGATTCTGGAAATTCCTATAGTTCTCCTCTCCGAAACCGAGATTCTTGATCCCGATTTTGATGCTATCGCGGTCGAGAATACGCATGACCACGGCCTGACCATGATTCGTGGGCATAATGGAGAGACGGAGGTCGTAATCCTTACCGTTGATTGTGGTTTTGATGCGTCCGTCCTGCGGGCGACGCTTCTCAGAGATATCCACCCGAGCCATAATTTTGATACGTGAGACAATTGCCCCCAACAATCGTCGCGGAGGTGAGTCACGTTCGATCAACACACCATCAATTCGATAACGCACTCGAATTCGGTCTTCAAATGGCTCGATATGAATATCGGAAGCCCGCATGTTCACAGCTTCACTGATCACCAGGTTCACCAGCCGAATCACAGGAGCGCTATCGTCTTCGTCCGCAACTTGCATTGCCTCAGCCGCTTCAACCGCGGTGAAGTCGATTGCCGTTTCCGTAAACTCTGTAATCATCGAGTCGACAGATTCCGTTTCATCTTGGCCATAATGACGGTTGATGGCGGCTTGAATCGCCTCCTTCCCGGCCAGAGTCACTTTGATTTCGCAGTTCAGGATAAACCGTAGCTTATCGAGAACTTCGTATTTCATCGGATCATGAATGGCAATCGTCAGCGACTCTTCATCACGTTCCAGTGGGATCACGATATTTTCGCGAGCCACCGATTCCGGAACGAGCCCGATGATGCTGGACGGAATTTCGCGACCTTCCAAATCGACAAACTCGTAACCAAACTGCGCAGCCTGCTTTGCTGCGATATCCTCAGCAGAAACATATCCCAGTTTATTAAGAGCCTCTTCCGCAGAAATCCCGTGGCTTGATGCCAGCGAGAGCGCTTCCTGAAGCTGATCCTCAGAGATTGTCCCTTCATCCACTAATTGTTGTAGCCAGTCTTCCGCCATAGCGGTGATTACCTCTATTTTGCTCGGTTGAAAAGTCCTGAACCTGTCTCCTCACCAGCCCCAATCGACAACCGTCGATCAAAAGATGAGAAGCTCAGACTCCAAGTATCGCTGCTAGTATTTATGACTCTGGAAGTGTTCATCATACCCGGGATCAGGTTTTGATGTTTCCCTGATCGAACACGAATACAAAAATG
>JAQWSQ010000080.1 GCA_029243145.1 Planctomycetaceae bacterium
GCCGGAGCTCGCGAAGGAATCTCCGATGCCACCTTGCTGGTTGATGCTGGCTGCGTCTGGGATGCTCGAACTGCGTTGCGTCGAGCACACGCTTTCACTGAATTCAACGTGGAATGGCTGGAAGAGCCGCTGCGCCCGGACGATGTGGCGGGGTACGCATGGCTGCGGGATCGTTCGCCAATACCTATCGCTGCCGGTGAAGAAGAATGCGGTCGCAACGCATTCCGGCCCTTGATTGATGCCAACGCGCTGGATGTTTACCAGATTGACATTGCTCGAAACGGATTCACCGACGCCAGCTATCTCTCGCAGCGCATCGAAGAAATCGGCGCGCGGCCCTGCAACCATTGTTACACCAGCCCGCTCACTGAAGCGGCAAGTCTACATTGGTTAAGCACTTGCCGTGACGCATTCCTCTTTGAGGATTGTGTGGAAGATGAACCGATGCGGCATGAGTTAGCAATCGAAAAAATTCAGGCGGAAGATGGATGGATCGACGTACCGGACCGACCGGGGCTCGGTGTGACTCTCAACGAAGAGTTTGTCGCTGCGCATGTCGTGGCCCAGTCAGAGTAATCTTCCGCCCAGGTATCACTCTAAAGAAAGCCCAACCATGCCGACCTCGCCCATCAGAACCGGAATCGACTTTTCACAACCCGGCCGACAGCTAGGATCACTGTCGGTTCCCTACTCGTACAACCTGAGTGGCTGGTCGCAACTGCAAATACCGGTCGCAACAATCGGTCGCGGCGAAGGGCCAACCGTCCTCGTCATGGCAGGCAACCACGGGGATGAGTATCCGGGACAAATTGCGATCATGCGGCTGTTGCGGGAACTCAATGTCGAAGACATTTCCGGCCGGGTCATCTTAATCCCAGCGCTGAACATGCCGGCGGCAAAAGCGTCAACACGATTGTCGCCAGTTGATGGCGCGAATCTGAATCGTTCGTTCCCAGGCGATCCGGAGGGCACCATAACCCAGATCATCGCCGACTATCTGACCACAGTGCTTTTTCCAATGAGCGATGTGGTCATTGATCTGCATACAGGTGGCCGCGGCGTCTACTTTTTTCCTTGTGCGCATATGCACCTGGTCGACGACCCCGCGCAGCGCCAACGCATGGCACAAGCAACGCTGGCTTATAATACGGATTTGGCGTTTCTGTACAGCGATATCGCTGGCGGCGGGCTGTTGCCGGTGGAAGCCGAAAATCAAGGAAAGACTGTTGTCACCACAGAGCTGGGCGGCGGTGAGGTGACTCCGCGAGCGATTCATAAGCTGTCGCAGCAGGGCCTCCGCAATGTATTGATCCATCTAGGCGTATTGGTGGGCAAGGAAGAGACTCGCGCCAGTCTGGGGTTGTCTCCAACACGGTGGGTTCAGGCGCTGGACAACGATGATTATCTTTTCGCGCCGGAATCCGGGTTGTTTGAAAGCCTGGTTGATATCGGAGGCGATGTGACTGCGGGTCAACCTATCGGAGCGATTCATTTTCTGGAACGACCCGACCGCGCACCAACGATCATCGAAGCTCCCTCGTCCGGCGTTGTCATCGCGCATCGCGGGCCCACGGTCACCCAACAGGGCGACATCGCTTTCTGCCTGGCGCACGACGTGCCCGATAAAATCATCGACACATTCACTTCAGTGAAAGTTGAAACTTGAGTCAATCGAATCCATACGCAACAGCAGACGATTCGCCGGTTGCTCCAACCAACGTGCGTTGGATTGTTTTTGCTCTGGCATGTGCCACATCATTCCTGCTTTACCTGCACCGATACAGCTGGAACATCATTGGGCCACAGCTACAGGAAGAATATTCGTTTTCGAATACGCAGACTGCATTTTTGTTTTCTTTGTTTTATTACACGTACGCCACAGGGCAGATTCCCAGCGGTATTGTGGCTGATCGTTTCGGACCACACCGGTTGCTGTCCACCATCGTCGCAGCATGGTCTGCCGCGCTGGTCGGAATTGCTTTCACCGGAAACCTGGTATTGCTCGGATTCTGGCGTCTTCTGTTCGGAGCCACTCAGGCCGGTTGTTATCCGTCACTTACGAACATCAGTCACAAGTGGTTCCCACTTCGGCAACGCACAACACTGCAGGGGTGGGTGGCCACCACATCTGGCCGCGCCGGTGGTGCGATGTCACCCATTATTCTCGGCACACTGCTGATGGGCGTCTGCGGACTCAGATGGCAGTTGGCACTCACTCTGATTGCTGCCGTCGGAATCGTCCACTGCGTCGCATTCTATCTGTTCTTTCGCGACTCGCCACAGAATGATCCTCGCGTCAACGATGCCGAACGTGAGTTAATTGCCGGGGGAACAGTCCACGTCGATGCTTCGGAACAACAGCAATCCATACTTTCGCCAAAGCTGGCCCTTCGCAACAGAAGCCTGAAATGGTTCACGGTACAGCAGTTTCTGAAACGGCTGAAATTCCGAGGAATGGGAGGCAAAAAAAGTAAACAGTGTGTGAACCTGTCGAGTGTAATCTCTGTTCGATCTGGACTTTGTCTGCAAATATCTTCTGTTTAACCAACTAGATTTTGTCACAGGATTCAGGAGTAATGTTCGGGTTCTTCCTTCCGCACGCATTGGCGAATTCCCTGACCTCTGGCAGCCATTTCAAATATCTGGCCGCTCTATCCTCAAGATTTGACACCAGTTTCTCGAATGGGTCGTCGCTATCTGAAAAGGATTGACTTTTTTCGTCCCATGCTTTTTGTACATAATTCGTTGGATCCAGACCAATAGCTTTTATTCTTTCAGCATGAGGCGCTGGGATTTCAAAATCGTCGGGAGGAATGTTTGGTTGGCGACAATGGCATATCGCACAGAACCCCTCTCGCTTGTCAGCGGTTCTTTGGAGTATCGATCGATTGCATTGTTTGCAGCGAGTCTTGGGTTCATTCATGGCACGGGTTTCCGGTCACCTACTCAGAATTTTGAATGAATCAAAAAAAACATCAACATTCTTTTCAATATTGTTTGGGATGTTTTGAGAGCCGACCTGTATGGAATAGAGGCGGCGATTTTCGACAATGCAATAGCGTGAAATCTGATAGATCGGACCGATCTTCGTGGTCACTTCGTAAGCCGGATATCCCTCGATTTTCAACTCTTTGACTTTGAGAACCTTCGCATCTACTCCTGGCAGAGTTTTCGCGTGATTCAGTTCTCGTTTCACTTCCTCATCGGTCAATTTTCTTGGATAGTCATTGTAAGCAACGCCATACATCATATTATTCGGTTCATCCTGTGAAGTCACATGAAAGACCTTCATTTTTCTAAAGTCTTCCGATTCAAAGGATGTTTTCCAGGTTTCTGATTCGCTTGGAAAGAGTATTTCGTATCGACCCGCTTGGGATCGATGAAGACCCCATGTTCCCTCTCGCACGGGCAGATTCGTTTCCGACATGTCCGAGTACCACCACTGAAACACGTTTCCGATATTGAGCACCACGAAAATCATAGCGAACATCAAAACCAGCATGGCGGTCTCGATCGTCAACAACTTCCGATCTGGAGTTCGAGGATTTGATCCGTTTTGGTGGCGATTCGACATATGAAGGTCTCCCTGGATAAGTTTTGAATTCGTCATTAATTGCCACGAAATTTATCCGCAACCTCCACAACCGCTGCAGCCCGTATGGTCAAAAAAGTCAGCCGAAGGTGAAAGAGAGTGTGGCCAAGTAGTTGGATTGGATCGATCAGCCAAATCTCGAACGAGACTGATCAATCTGAACATGAAGCATCGTCGTTCACGGACAGATATCTGCCGAAAAATGCTCTGCTTTCACCCACAGCGCAGATTCTCCCCGCAAAAAAAATCATCGTCAGCAAGTGGATGAGACTGGCAACCAAACCTACGCAGCGCGGTGGTAATACTTGAGCATACCCCCCCCCAAACGCTCGCTGAATTCGATCTTGCCTGCCACTGATCCGACACTCTCATCAGGTTCGATAAGTTGGTTTTCCAATCCCTGATGATTGCGTTCACGGTGGTAGTGTTCGACATATTCTTTCAGCGCTCGCCGCAGTTGCTGTTGGCCGAAGAAAATCATACGGTCCAGACACTCGGCTTTCAGACTCCTGAAAAAACGTTCTTGGAATGAATTCATATTGGGACTGCGAGGCGGTAGCAGAACAACCTCGGTGTCCGTTTTCGTATTGAGGAAATCTCGTAGAGCGATGAAACTCGTATCTTGATCCATAATCAAGTGCGAAGCACCTTTCAGGAAGCCGTCAACGTCATTGGTCAACTCTCGACAAGTCTGCTGCATCCATGTTGTATGTGGGTTGGTGGTCACCCCGGCGATCTCCACGCGGCGTCCAGACTTCCACAGTGGTGAAATCAGTGGCGAACAGTGTTTCCCAGTGGGCTTTCAAAAAGGTTGACCAACTCTGCGATTTCTGGCGGTTGGGAGCAGGCTCGATGCCGTGGTTCTTCAAGACATTCTCGACTGTTGTATCTGAGATGTGGAAACCGACGTTGGCGAGTGCTCCCTGAATGCGGTCACAACCCCAGGTGGTGTTTTCGCGAGCGAAACGCAAAATGAGATTAACGATCACCTGCCTGATTCTCGGCCTGCCAACTTTGCTCTTCAGATCAGAATAATCCCACTTGCGAGGGCAGTTGAGAGTCGCGTCGGATTCTGCATCGTCTTCATCGATAGACGCGAGCCTCCACACCGAGACACTGCGGTCGACTGGGCAACCAACGGGAGTTTTCGCCAGAAGTCTTGGTCGCCCAGCAGTGGAACGTGGGGTTACCCCCACTTAGTCGGGGTAACCAGACACGGTTAGAACTTTTTTGCCAGGCATCGGTCGAGTCGACAGTCTTTAACGTTGAGGCGTGGCAGAAGATTGCGTCGATCATGGCCTGATTCGCAAGCTTGGGTGCATAACCCAAATAGACCAGACGCCGCCGGCTGCGCGATCGTTATCTCAAGAACTTTGCAGGGTTAACGCTTTCTGCCAACAAATTCCTCGCGACTGACCTTGTCGTCTTCGTTCTTGTCAAAGCGTTTGTAGCGTTCTTCGAGGTTAGGTCTCCCGGCCAGTCCACTCTTGTACTCTTCCAGCGACAGGTGTTCGTCCTTATTTGTATCCCAGCGGTTGAAGGGAATGTTGAGATCTAGCTTGCCTTTCTTTCCGGCTGGCATCGGTTTCGCAGAAGTTTTCTGCCGCGTGCTGAGGGCCGATTCGGAAAATGATTTGCTCTTTTTACTGCCCACGACTTCTGGATAGCTGCGAAGAAACTGGTTCTCGTCGATCAGGTTGAGATAGTAGTGCGTTGTTCCTTCAGGAAGCTCAACGGTAACCTCGTTACGGTCCTGCAGAGTCGCGGGCATACGGAACCATTCTTCGTACTGCTCGCCACCGTTCAGCGAATAGATCAGATCCGCGTGTGTGACACTGGCCCCGTTCTCCTTGTATGTGAATTTGACTCGCTGTCCCTGCCTGTTGTGAGACTCGACCGTACAAACCTTCTCGCTGTTCTGCACTGCTGTTGAACAGGCAGGGTTGTAATACGGATAGCTCGCCTTCATCTCGGTCAAAGCAGCCGTAAGCAGTGCATTCATTTTCGTAGTCAGGTCCGGCATCGACTCGGCGAGATTCCGTGACTCCTCGATATCAACTCGTCGCGCGTCGCCACTGGTAGAATCGAAAAGCTGGAACAATTCTAACGGTACGGTCTCTGGATTGTTGATGTGGTCGTAGTTGCGGACCAGCTTGTAGTCGCCGACTCGAATCGTGCTTTCTAACGCTCCACCATGCGGGAAGTGCCAAGTCATCGTATCGCGAGTCGTCCCGTCAGCGTGTCTGACGAGTTTCCCGTTGCTTGGGTCTTCATGCAGCAACGGCAAGAGATCACAACCATCTAGATGCTTAGCTGGCGGCTTCGGCGTTCCCGTCATCGACAAAACGGTTGGGTAGAAATCGAGCCCGTTGGCCATCACGTCCGTCTCCACGCCCGAACGAATACCCGGCCCGGCGATCAGCAGCGGCACTCGCGTCCCGCCTTCCATGGCTGAGATCTTCCCTCGAGCCAAAGGCTCGTTGTCCGTGTAGCGTTCTTTCGGCCCCCCTTCCATGCCGCCGTTGTCAGACGTGAAGATCACGTAAGTGTTTTCGCTCAATCGGTGCCCGGGCCAACGTGGATCGTTCGTCTCGTCAAGATAGTTAAAGACGATCCCGATGTAGTAATCCAATTCCTCGACCATCGCGCAGTAGAACGGATTCAACTGCCCGGGTGTGTCCCTCTTCGGAGTGTTTGCCGGATCAATTCCCAGACGCTGGGCATACTTCTCCAACCGCGCCTGTGACCTCGTATGAATCGGCGCGTGTACGAGCCAGGTCGCGTAATAGAGAAAGAACGGCTTGTCCTTGTTCTCCTCAAGAAAGGCTAAAGCATCTTCATTCGTCTGGTGATAAGGGTAGCCGTCCTTATCGAGCCGATAAGGATCGTCCGCTAGCGCCGTCGCGAATCCCGCGAGACGATCCTTCATTCCGCTTCGCGAACCGCGATCGGACCGGGTAAAATCGAATCCCACGTCTGTGGGTTGCGGAAATGCGTGATGATCGATCGCAATGTGCCACTTGCCCGAGTGACCGGTCGTGTAGCCGTTCTGTCGCAAAGCCTTTGCCAAAGTCATCTCGTCTTCCGGCATGCGACCGCTATACCACGGATCCATCATGCGGAAGTGTTTATTGATCGGCGCCGGCGGCGCCCCGCCTACCACATGCGTCTTTTGAGCACGCGCCGGATGGTTGCCGCTCAAGATGGCACAGCGTGAAGGCGCACAGGTTGGCGCCGGCGAGTAGCCCTGCCAGAACATCACCCCCTTCTTTGCGAAGGCGTCGATGTTTGGAGTCTCCATCGGTGAAGGCTCGTCGATGTCGTAGCACTTCACATCCTGCCAACCGAGATCATCAGTCAGGATAAGAACGACGTTAGGCTTATCGGGGCGTTCACTGGCCGCCGCAGATTTCGGGCATGTGAGTGCCGTCAATAAGCTTCCGAGCAGACCTGCCGTTAGTACGAACATCGTGCAAAATGTCTCACGCTGAGTGTTCATGGCGTTTTCTTAGATGTTGGGCGTGTGTGCATTAGTGTCACGTTCAATGAGCTATCTTACCGTCATCAGACCAGGGGTAGCAATCGTGGTGACATTCATCAAACGTTCGACTGCAGTTATCAACTGAGTGTTCCTTTCCCCCGTGCATCCGACGGATCGTCGATGTCCTGAAGTTGTGTAGGGGTCGAGCAACAGCGCACCTTGTCCATGACTGGCTTCAGTCTGACGGTGATCTCGTCACTGAACGGAGCCTGCAACCGGTGGCACATGCATGCCGAAGCTGAAATCACTCTGTCCTTTTGAGGTGTCGGTTGAGGATCACTCCAACAACGAATGAGATATGCACTTGTCCTCTACTGCGAGTTAGTGCTGGCCCCAAATCGATTTGCTTGGAACTGAGGCGGCGGGATTTGAACTCGCTAAACGGTTCCTGAACAACGATTTACAGATAATGATGGTCCAAGGTGCCGAGATTTAGACAGCCGATTGAACCGACAAGACAAGATGAGAAAACAGCATTAACTGTTGCTATTCAACGAGAAACAGCTCGCCGCGAATCGACGCGACGAGCTGTTTTGAATTCAAGTCGGGACGACGCTCGCAGCTTTGAACCATATCAGTCTTGGATCGACGATTGTATAAAGAGTTATCCAGCGAGTCGCTTGTCGCAACTTCTTTATTTAGCTGAACTTGTGGATAGAGAGCTATCCGTCGGAACTTAGAATGCGGATTTTAGATTCGCGATCAGGGTCATGAAATACCACTTGATGACCGGTTTCAGAGTCGCTGAATGACCAAATATGGTTGCCATCACAGCTCGATCAGAATTATCAGGGTCATTGGTGCTGATCGGGGTCATTTACAGGGTCATTGGTTTTTAATCAGTCCCAGTTTCGGTGCCATCAGCGTCGTTCAATCTTGTTTCACAAATCTTCTTAATCAGTCTCTCTTCCCTGAATCAACTTCTCACTTTGGACTTCAGAGAATTACCGAAGTCTGTCCTGTGATCGATCGCTGAATTTCTCCCAATCTCGTATTTCTAGGATTTCACCGACTCTAGGCGGTGGCCAAAAACTCTGTCATCTTCAATCTATAACATCTGCGCAGATTTTACTGAAATGAAAAAACTGTACCACCCTCTCCTCGAGCTCATTGCGACGGCGGCTGAAAATGAACTGGCTGCGATCATTCAGCATCTCAAAGAGGAAAACCGAATTCTTCGGGACAAGTTACCAAAACGGATTCCTTTGACCGATGCGGAACGACAGCGGTTGGTGAAGACCGGAGCACTACTCGGCTCAGCCATCAAGGAGATCATTACGATTGTTCACTATCGAACATTCCAGCGCTGGATGGCGGCAGCGAAAGGAGGTACTGCATCTGGTAAGAAAACGAAAACTGGTCGACCGAAAACAACAGCAGAAATCCGGGAACTGGTGATTAAGATTGCCACAGAAACCGGTTGGGGAGCGACTCGCATTTGTGGAGAACTGACAAAGCTTGGTTGCGGAATCATTAGTCGTTCGACAGTGCAGAATATTTTGCGTGAGTACAACTTGGAACCGAATCCGAAACGTGGTCCAGGTTCTTGGCACGAGTTCATTCACAGACACAAGGATACACTCTATGCCTGTGATTTTTTCACCAAGAAAGTTTGGACAATGAGTGGTTTGATTGAGATCTACCTTCTGGTCTTCATTCATATTGGAACGAGGCGCATCTGGGTTAGCCGAGGAACGGCCAATCCCAATAGTGATTGGGTCGCTCAACAGGCTAGAAACATGTGTATGGAGTTTGAAGACGACAGCATCTCAGCGTCACATTTGATCCATGATCGTGATACCAAATTCACCAAACAGTTCGATGACATCTTCAGATCCGAAGGCCTGGACGTGATTAAACTTCCGTTCAGGAGTCCCAATATGAATGCTCATTGTGAACGCGTGGTCACAACTATCAAAAATGAAGCACTGGACTATTTCATTGTTTTCGGCGAAGATCATCTGAATCACATCGTGTCTTCATTCGTGGAATATTATAACACGCTGAGGCCGCATCAGGGGGTGGAGAATGTTCCGTTATCGGGAACAATTCCGATGGAGCAATCTGCGACAGTTGATTCTGATGAAGTTGTCTGTAAAGAGTGGCTTGGCGGGTTGCTGAAACATTATGAACGGAGAGCGGCATGAGAACGGTCGTTTTTTTTGATGACATAGTTTTTGAGTACTACGCTCGGGGTTGACCTTTCGGTGAGATGCGACAGACATCCGCCGTATCACCCCATGAAAGCCCCTTCGATCACCTCACCCAAAAAGCAAATTCCTAGCAGTAAATGAATAAAATGATAAATAAAATTATAGTGCTTTGCCTGGGATTGGCGGCGGTCAGTTTTGCAGGTGCAGCGGAACAGCCGAATATTGTGATTTTCTTA
>JAQWSQ010000220.1 GCA_029243145.1 Planctomycetaceae bacterium
GTCGCGCGAATCGAGCCGCAACCCACCCTCCTGCTTCTTCGCTCCATGACACTCCAGACAATGCTTGACCAGCAGCGGCCGCACGCGGGCTTCGAAGAAGTCTTCGTTGCTTTCCGCGCGACAAATGGGCGTGATTAACAGGAACCATGTCGTTGCACCTGCCAGAGCACATAGCCACTTTGAAACACACTGCTGAGCAGGCTCCATTGGTCTTACGGATGCACAAGTCACGTTTTTCATGCAGATCGACTTTCTAGAAAAGCCTGAATGCCATTCTTGCGGGCCGTCTGTATGTGAGAACGCATTTGTTCTTCGGCTGCGAGCGGATCTCGCTTTTCGATCGGCTCGACAAGATGCATGTGTGAGAAAGGTGGCCGCCGGGCGAGGAACCTGAAGCGGAGACAGCGGCCCTGGCTGACGAACATCTGCAGCAGATGGAGTTGTTTGAGTTCTTTCACAAGGCGCTGGCAACGGCTCATCTTCGCGATCTTCAGATGAAATTCCTGATCAATGCGGATCGCTTCCTGCTCCTCAGCCGCATCCATCTGTGCTGCCAGGCCCCTCAGTTCCGCGACCTCTCGATCGCTGGCGTGATCGCACGCTTCTCGAATGGCCTGCGCCTCGATCGCCTCACGAAAGATGTATGCTTCCTCAAGCATCTCGCGATCGATCGTGCGGACCCGAACACCCTCACCGATCGCGCTTTCAACGAGTCCGGCAGCCTCCAGCCGGGCAAAGGCGGCAACCGTGAGCACCTTGCTAACCTCATACCTCTTCGCAATTTGTTGCTGAGGCAGTCGCGCACCGGGTGGGAATCTGCCCACGATAATGTCATCACGAAGCTTCTCGAACAGCATCACAGACTGAGACATTTGTGCATTCAATGATCGGAATTCGGTTGGATAGCCAGAGGATATCCAAAGGGTATCCGCCTCTGGATTGCTTGTCAAGTACGTGTCTGGATGAAATGAAGCTCCACTTGAACATTTGCAGGCGCCGCAATCGTCGTAACTTTCTGTTACGAAAAGCACTTGGCTCGATGAACTGCCGGCTCGGTTTGAGACCGCCTTGGGGAGCTTTCTGGTAGCGAAATCTCCTGCTAACAGTCATGCTGCTTCAAGCATTGACAGCATGAGAGTGGCCGGCCAGTCGTTGAATTCAGATCCAAAAAGTTCTAACCGTGTCTGGTTGCCCCGACTATCTTTCCAACAAAGCCGATCGTCGGATTCGGTGGTGGGCTTTCTCGCTTTTCTCTTTTCAGCCAACGGTTTAATGCGTCCGGTTTCATCGACCGGATAGAGTTACGTAAGTCACGTTCGCTGCATCGGTCATTCTCACCTGATGGAGAAACGGAGTTGGAGTGAATCGCAGCCACCTGCCACAAAAAATGAATTCTTTACCAAATAGAGTTGGTCGTTCAGTCATGAGTCATTGTGTAACTCGACTTCTAACAAGTTAAGCGAGAATAATTTCAGCGGCTCGTCGACCTGATTTCAATGCGGATTGAATACTGCCGTGGCCGAGATGATCGCCACAGATGATCAAACCGTTTTTCATGCTTGCATGACCGGTCTGCAAGTTTATTCCGGAGAACTGATCCGGGAGTGCGTGCCGAATGTCGTACTGCTTTAACAATTTCCAATCATGAACCTGCTCACCAAACCACAACTCGCATTGTTTGATGACTATCGATTCGAGTTGTCTGTCACCAACATATTTTTTATCGATGACCGAGACAGAAACGAGGTGGCGGCCAATCGGAGCGAGTTCGGATGAAACGATGCTCGGTACAGAGAGATTATTGATTGGGCCATCTGCTTCACCGTTGAGCACAAGAATTGGTTCGGAAATCGGAGGCCTCTGACAGGAAAAATAGAGACATCTCACACGACGAGAGTTCCCAGGGGGCTGGCGATTCAATAACTCTGCGGTGATATGAGCAGGTGTCGCCAAGATCACGCGGGACGCTTTGATGAGTTCGCCGTTTTCCAATTCGACCTCATTTTCGGAAACGCGCTTGGCATAACAACCCGCACGTAGTGAATCAGCGGGAACTCGACTCATCATTTGTTGAGAAATCGCCTGCATCCCTCTGGCGGGGATTGCCACATCTCCCTGACTGAACATGCGAAAGACGAACATCATCATACGATTCGAGGTCTTCAACTCTCGTTCTAGAAATACTCCGCCTAAGAAAGGTCGAAAAAAAGACTCAATCATCTCGGACGAAAAACCGAATTCGACCAGAGAATTCCAAGTGCTTTGCTCGGGTATCGCGAACAGATCGTCGATTTCTCCTCTTTTGCATTTGGCTCGAAGATTGGCGACTCTCAAGCGATCACCGAATGTGCCGATCCCACTCCTTAATCCACTCCAAATTCCATCCCAGGGACGTCGCCAAGGATCAATGAAGCGATGAAATCGACCTGACTTGTAGATCAATGCTCCGGGAGTATAGCTTTTCAAATCCAAGGCCTCGTAATCAAGCTGTTGCTGCGCCTCCGGATAAGCAGTCTGCAAAACCTGAAAACCACGGTCGAGCTGGAAACCATCAAACGTATCAGTACGAACTCTCCCACCAAATTCGTCATCTCGTTCGAGTACGAGGACAGGATGACCGGCTTCGACCAAGTGCCTTGCACAGCTTAGTCCCGCTAGACCACCACCCACGATAATAATTGGAGGGTCAGGGTGCATATTGCTACATACTCCTCAGATCAAGCTTTCAGGGCTGTGGGGCATTTCGATTTAGTCAGTCGGTAGCATCACCCACAACTCTGGGCGACCACAGTTACAATGGACCGCTCGGGACAGGAATCCCATCCCAGCCCAGGAAAGAAACAGCATGTTGCGTGCGACGTTCCACGCCCCTGTAGATGAGTCTGATTTCTTTCGATCCATGCGGTGTTGAAGACTGGGGACTGGATAGAAGACCGACTCGATCGCTCGTGAGCGTTGCGAGGCCTCACCTTGAAGACATTGAACATGGGTGAGAGCCTTTACCAAGTTGTCCTCTGGAATTCTTCGTTTCAGAACCCGTTGATCTATCGCGTAGGTCGAATGACGACTCCAAGCGGGTAGGATCAGCAAGCCCACGAATATCCACAATGTATACCAGAGAGATACGTTTACCAGCCCGGCGACCGATTGGACTCCTGAACCGGAAAAATGTACCGCGAGTGCAAATCCGATTAGATTCCAAGCGGAGGCCAGCAAAATGCCCCGCAGATATCCTCCTGATCGGCAAGCCTCGATACGTCTCGCGATCTGCGTTGCCAGTTCCGGAATCTCAAGTTGTCGACACCATTCAGCGGGAATAACAATCGTCTCCCGTCCCGGCAGGCCACATACACCACCGGTAAACCCTTCGTCGTGATGCTCTACCACTTGAACAGCCGGAATTTCGTAGCCCCAAGTTTTTAATTGATCCTTGAGAGCCTGATGTTTCCGCTCTGTCAGCGGAGCGAGTCGATTGCCCATGACTTGGACCAGTTGTAACCGAAATGCAATGTACATCAATTGTAAAACCACCAAAAGAATAAAAACACCAGTGACCCCGAACTGTCTTCCCATACCCAAGATTGCGGTGGCTGTGATGAGAAAAAATAGACCTTGTAGAAGTATGTTCCGGCACCAGGATTTCAGGTGTGTGGCAAATTGCGGACGATGAAAGACTCGGCTTAGCAGATAGCCACCGCAGAAATCGAATGGAACCAAAAAGATAGTCCACCCGCAGAACAAGCCTGAAAGTTCGACGACATCGCGAACTGACCAAGTCACATTTTGATTGAATAATAAATGCGGGATTCTCAGGAAGAGAAAGCACAC
The DNA here is from genome assembly GCA_029243145.1 of Planctomycetaceae bacterium. GTDB lineage: Bacteria > Planctomycetota > Planctomycetia > Planctomycetales > Planctomycetaceae > JABURQ01. The sequence continues at coordinate 3,829 of JAQWSQ010000220.1, forward strand.
GGCAATGAGTATCGTTGCTCCGACACAAGTGATGCCCAGCCAGAGTCTGCCTTGAGCATATGATTGTCTTTCCGCTTCACGGATTTCCAGATTTTGTTGCCAGTTTTGAGATATGGACACTGTAGTTTATCCTTGGCCTTGAGTTCGCAAAGCTTCCAGTTGTTCAATCTCGGCCAGAATTTCTTCGGCTTCGGCTGTTAGTCGCGACGCGGCAACAACGTCTCCATGACGTTGCTGGTCCCTAGCTTCTTCGAGTTTCTTTGCATATTGCTTTTCAAGATTTTTAACGGGGTTGGTTTTGAAAAATCCGAACATGTGAAAACTCCAGGGTTCCTAGGGACTTTGGGGAGCGGTAGAACAAATGCGGTCTCGATGACTGTGATGATCGTTGAGCACACAGCCAGCAGCAACATGTTTAAATCTTCTGACGAGTGAGAATGGTGGATAGTCCTCCATCGACACCGATGACTTGACCCGTCATCCAATTATTTTCAGGCTCCACCAACCAGGTAATAAGGGAGGCGATGTCTTGAGGTTCACCGATTCTGCCCAAAGGATGCATCGCACGAGAAGCGGCCAGTGATGTCTCGTTTTCCCAGAGTGAGCGTGACATTTCCGATCTCACCAGCCCCGGAGCAACAACATTGAATCGCAATCCGGTTTTAACATAGGTCGCCGCCGCAGAACGAGCCAGACCTTCGACACCCGCTTTGGCAGCCGCAATCGCTTCATGATTGGGGATGCCGATCTTCGCTGCGGCTGATGAAAGAAAAACGACCGAACCACCTGTCTTACGCATTGCAGAGGCGACCCCACGAACGACCTCAAAAGAGGAATATAAATTTGTGCGCAGTACATCCTCGAACTCGGAAGGTTTCGTCATGTGAGCGGGTTTGAGCAAGATCGAGCCGATGCAATTGACGACGTTGTCCAGAGATTGATTATCTTTTGCAACTTCACCGATCGCTTCTTCGATTGAACCAGGTTGATCAGAGTCAAGATGAATAGACCGGCAGTTGAATTCCTCCGACAACGCGGAAAGCTGTTCCACGTTTCGCCCGCCGAGGACAACCTGATGCCCCCGTTCCAGCAATCGAGGTAGCAGTTCTCGCCCCACGGAACCGGTCGCTCCCAGAATCAATGTTACAAGTGTTTGTTTTTCTGCCATGATGAATTCTCTCAACTTTTGTTTGAACGTGGCCAATCTGCTGATTCGTTCTCGAGTGAGTTGCTACTTGATCAAGGTCTCTGGTGGTTATAAGACGCGACCGTCCACAAACACGTACTGATTGCCTTCCGCCCAGACATGAGTCTTCATCGCTCGGTACATTTGTTGCGGCGAGACCTGCTAGGCGTTCCCGGAGAGTGTTGTCGTTCCAATCACCGGCGGAATGTTGAAGAGTTCGTGAACGAGCACGCCGACAAGGACACACTGAACATCCCGATCGCTTCCGATTAAGAATTGATCGGGTTCTGCATATTTTTTCAAAATACTGGTTCATAGTGGTCTCCGAGAGGAAGACCGCAAACCACAAGCCACCTTCACCAGAGAAATTCAACACAATTTTAATAGGCCACCAATGTATCCCCCTGTGAGTGCGGCGGAAGCGCCGCCAGAAGCGGTTGTAACTGAAATCTGACCAAAGTTCGCGATCAGTTCGCGGCTAATGACTGTCAGTTGACAATCTGCAGCAATTGCCTATCAATTAAAAAAAGATCTCAAAGAGATCACTGTTTTACATCTCAGGAAGACGGGAGAATTTTCATGAGTCGTCACACCATAGCAAAGATTGGTTTTCTGGCCGCAGCCGCAGCCTCATTTGCGTTCTCTGTGGGCCTGTGGTTCAACGATTACAAAGAACAAGGTGCCTTCGTTGGGCTTTGGGTTCCATCGATTTTGTCATTAGGAACACTGATCATGGCGGGGCAGAAACATGAGTGATACTACAATATTGATGGTTGGAATGTTCGTCTTCGGGATTTCGATATTGTCAACAATGATTGTGGTGATCCAACCGAAAAGCAGTGACGACATTGCAAGACGAAAGGCACTAGATCATCCCGAAAATCAGACATCGCGGGGTTCCACACTCTCCGACGACACTTAAGGACTTGTCGAACGCATAACACTTAGGACTGTCTGTGTCGTCGGACAAGATTCAACAATCTCAATCTAAATGTGCGATTAACAACGCTTATGTGATCTACCCATTTTGAGACTTCACGCCAGCACAGCCATTGAACTATGCGGTACGTACTTTCATTCATTTTGTGGGATTTCTATTACCGCGTTGCGAGCGTCGATCGCCCACTGGTTGTAGAATCGAACCACATCCCCAGCCCAGTCTTTCAGGTTGGTGACGAGGGATCCCACGCGGGGATACAGTTCCCGCTGGGCGAAAATGAAAAAAGCCGCAAGGACGTAAGTCCTTACGGCATAAGGTACACCCCTGAGGATTCGAACCTCAAACCTTCGGTTCCGTAGACGAAAGACGATTTCGTCACGAACGGCCTCAACTAATTGTAAACATTCAGCTTATGGAAATCGGTATTTGAACAAAACCTGACAAAACTGAACAATTCTGAGCATTGTTTGTCAGTAATGCATACGATTCCTCCGTAAAATTCCGTAGAGAAATCCGGCTTCTTCTTCTCCCTCGCAGGCTCATTTCCAAGCCAATCCGGGCACCCTGTAACCGTTCTTCCAGCAACCAAATCCGGGTTTCTGAGTACCCAGAATTTGTAGGGATTTTTCACCTCCACTCAGGGACTTAGCCCTGTACAACGCATGTGAAATACCGCTCCAAATTACAGAATAGCAATCTACCGAAATGACCAAGAATTTCCACCCACTGCTGGCTCTCATTGCTTCCGCGACCGACCGGGAACTCGCCGCAGCCATCTGCCACCCATCAGAGAAGAGCCAGACGAAGTGGCAAAGCTGAGCATCGAGGAAGTGGACGTGAGATTTGGCCGGTTGACCGTACGCGATTCCATCGAAATGAGGTAGATTCACCACGACTTCACGAAGTGTGACGCGAGAAGCAGATTCAGTCGCGGTCGAAGACCGGCGTTTCGGCGCCGAATGGATCCCAGTACTCTCAGTCGCGAGAACTCGCGCGGAAAGTGCTGGAATGTCGTGATGATCAGCACGGCTGAGTATTTTGACACTACGGGGTGAGTCATGCCATCAATTTACAGAATCATTCATGGCTTACTCGATGACATCCTCGACTCTGCCAATTCGCGTCAGGTGACTAATGCTCACAATTAACGATGTGAGAGCAATTGCTCCATATCCAATCGCCCATGGCAATGAATGACTTTCGGCAAAAGCATAATAGCCGCATCCCACTGCCAATACCGAAACCATCAGAGTGAGCAAGGCAACGGCAATTGAACGTCGTGTCGTTAATCCTCCCCATAGAAACACTCCGATAAGCAACAATACGACTGCAACGATAATCGCGCCATCAAAAGCCATGATTATTTTCTCTGTAAGAGTAGGATACTTGCCTATCATACGGTCGAGAACGTTTCTGAAATCTCACAAAATATTTGGTAAATTTACCAAACAAAATCTCAAAATTGAAACAAACTCTGGGATTTTGCTGATCTCGATGGCGCCTGATTATTATTCAGTCGGGCTGTTAAGCGATTCATAACAACAACCGCCGAACCCATGCCCACACTTGCGTGGGCATGGGAGTCAAGCAGTTATTTCCCCAACAGCTCAACCATCGCTTGACCCATCGCGAGACCGACGTTCATGTAGGTTTTCGCGTTGCCGCCGTAGTGAGCGTTGGAGGCAGACCCCATACTTAAAGAGTGAGTATAAACAGTTGCGACATCCCCCTTGAGTGCGGGATACTTCGCCGCGTCGCTGATGGCTAACATGGCGTCAAGAATTAACTTTTCATTCCCGGCAGCATTTTCCTTGCTTGTTTGTCCCAGAGTTGCACAAACAAATTTGGCGTTAGGAGCGTTGAAATCTTTGCGGAGTGCCGCGATCAGATTGTTTAAGTTCTCTTCGTATTTCGAAGCGTGTGCAACGTTATAACGGTCTTTGTCTCCTTGCCACCAGAGGAAGCCAGCGACTTCATATCCCGTTGCACCAGGATAATACTTGCCAATATCCTTGAGCACATCTTTAGCGCGAGCGACGTCTCCGTCGTACTGTATGCCGGCCTTCCAGCCGATCGGCTTAGGCTCTGTCCCTTTTTCCCATTTGTCAGGGCTCTGTCCGTAGCCAGCAAAGACAAGAGTCTTCTTTTCTAGTTGCTTGGTCGCCTTGTTTTTGACTTCCATTTTAAACTCATAAGAAGGACTGCCTGGTGGGAGCAGGTCCCAACCGAGACTTCGGTTGCCGATAGAGCTTTTGAGAATCAGCACGGGCTCTTCCAATGCATTGCCGAGCTGATGTCCAATCCCCGTTTCGATACCGATTTTGTTACCGGATACGGTGAGCCAGTCGTTGCGTTTCATGGAGGTTTTTCCAGGGCCACCACTGCCCATCACATGCAAGTTGCGAACATCTTGTCGAGTAGTCCAGTTGCCCGCGTCATCAACCATGAAAGGGTAGAGCTTTTCATTCTTGACCGCATATTCGAGCGATCCCTCTGCGTCACCCTTGACCTTGCCCATCTCGAGCGTATTCGATTGTCCCATGATGATGAAGACCTTGACTTTTTTGGTTACATCCGCAGGCTTGCCATCCGGATCGGGAAGTTCCGCAGCCGACGCCGAACAGGTCAAAGAGGCCAACACCAAAGCGACGAGAGTCGATACCAAAGCGACTCGTTTTTGTTTCATCATGATAAAGTTTCTATTTCTCATTCGGTTCGTAATTACAGATCGAAAGACCAACACCAGTTGCTGACCACCACATAGTTAATTGTAGCCGGAATTCTCGAATCTTGGTCCGAATCCGGGGCAATCGCATGAGTTGAGTATTATTTATCCGAGAGAATCTGCTCCAGGAGCTCCGGATTCCAACCCTGCTGTTTGTCACGACATTCAGCACGGCAGAGATTCCCGGATTTCAGCAACAGAAGGGCACCAAAAATGGAGAAAAATCGCCACGCGTTAGACATGGGGGGAGGCGCGATGTTAAAAAAGGAAAAAGTTAGACTTGGAGTGGTTCCAGCCTCAACACATATGGGAAATCCCAGATCAATATAGGCCACATGAGTAAGAAATATCCAAAACTTCAGATGACAATTTTGTTCGTGGTCGTATTGCTGGCCTCGGTTCCTCTTGCAGCCGGTTTTCACATTGCTGGTATGGTCGTAATGGGCTGGTGGATTACAGGAGCAAAAGGAATGACCATTGGCCTGTTGTGGGTTCCGACTTTTCTCTCGGTCTTGCTCTCTTGGAGAGAAAGCAAGAACTTACGACAGGCTGTCCCCCGAGGGATGTTGACGGGACTAATGGCTACCGGCGTGCTGTTGTTACTGGGGCAGTTACTACTACTTTCCATGGGGACGATGGATGGTGGAATTTGACCAACAGAGCTTTTAAGTTTCTCGCTTTCAGTTTTATTGCCCGTAGGGTCAAATAACTCAGCCGAACCTTAACTTCTCTTCAAGAGAGCAGTTACATCCCCATATTTTCCTCCCGTTCAACCACTTGATTTCTCACCAAAACACCCGGAAGCTGTTCAGACATCCTGATTCAACTTCTGGTGATCCATGAATTCCCTCTTCCCACCCTGGCAACTGCTGCTATTGTGCCTTGCCCGTATGGTCAAAAAAGTCAGCCGAAGGTGAAAAAGAGTGTGGTCAAGTAGTTGGATTGGATCGATCAGCCAAATCTCGATCGAGTCTGATCAAACTCAGCAGGAAATGCGTTTGATGAGGGACAGATTTCTGCCGAAAGACGCTCTGTCCTCACTCACAGCGCAGACTCTCTTCGCGAGAGAAATTCATCACAAGCAGATGAACTAAGCTGTCTGGCCCAACTCAAGCAGCGCGGTGGTAATACTTGAGCATCCCACCCAAACGCTTCTTGCGGTAGACCAATAATGGCGGAGAACAAATCTTTGATTCATGCAGCAAGTTCGATAAGATCATGAAAGAACACGCAACAAGGCAAGAAAGGCGGTAGCAATCCACCACCATGATATACGCACTATTTCTACTGGTCGCCGCTCCAACCGACACTTTCACGGGAAAAGTCACCGCCGTCACGGACGGCGACTCGATCAAGGTGCTACACGAGAAAACCGAAGTCACGATTCGTCTCGAAGGAATCGACTGCCCAGAACTCGGTCAAGCATTCAGTCAGCAGGCGAAGAAGCAGACTTCCAAGTTGAGCTTCGGGAAGATGGTTACTGTACAGGCCAAAGGGAAAGATCGCTACGGTCGCACGTTGGCCGACGTGATTCTCCCTGACGGCAGAAGTCTCAACCAGGAACTCGTGCGATCCGGCTACGCATGGTGGTATCGCAAATATTCAAAGGATGAGGGCCTGGGCAAATTGGAGGTCGAAGCTCGTGAGCAAAAACGTGGACTTTGGTCCGATGCGCAACCCGTCGCTCCTTGGGATTGGCGAGCGGCTCGACGAGCAAAGTCGGATATGCTGCCAAGCGAGGTCAAAGTCGTTCCCAACGGCGTTGCGATTGTTGCCTTGCTTCCGAATCCGAAGGGCACTGATGCCGGGCATGAGCAGGTTACTGTCGGCAACTCGACCGGCGAGGTTGTGAAACTGGACGGGTGGAAGCTGATCGACAATGCTGGCAATGTTTTTCTGTTGTCAGGCAAGGTCGAGACGGGCAAGTCACTCATCGTTACGATGACCGCAGCGACCATGCCGCTGAACAATAATGGTGACACTGTGGCTTTGATCGGACCAGATGGCGTGGGGAGAAGTCGAGTCAGCTATTCAGAGTCGCAGGCTCGATCAGGAGCGGTGGTTCGGATTGGAAACGAATGATGTATCGTCAGTCTGCGACATATCAATTGGCCTGGTTGGTCACGCTTGTCGCATTGGGATGTGCCGAGAACGAACTTTCTGAGAGCAGCACACAGCAGGTTGCTTCGGAACCCAATCGGCCCACTGCAACTGGCTCCATCGACGATCTCTTCACCGATGCCGCACCGTCGCCGGTAGAATCGAGTCCGAAAGGATCACCACCATGAGCAAAAACGAGCGACGGGGGCCGAGGAAACCAGCGACGAATTTGCCGAGCCTGCAAAAGAAGTTACAGAAGCAGCAGGTCCAAGTAAAAAAAACAAGCGGGAATAAGCAGTGATCACGCAGCCATTCATTCCTGCCGCCGAGTTGAAGCAGACCTACGGGGTCTTCGGCCACTTCTACTCAGTCGAACTTGCCTCAAAGGAAGTCGTCGAGTGCCCGTATGGTCAAAAAACTCAGCCGAACCTTGACTCCCCTTCAAGAGAGAGGTTACAGCCCCATACTTTCTTCCCGTTGGAAAACCAATCGATGGCCAGCTGATCGATGCGGTCGAGAGAGTCGCAGGTGGCATCAGATGTCGAGAGGGCGGGATGCTCAAGTATTACTACCGCGCTGCTTGAGTCTGGTTGCCAGCCTCATTCACCTGCTGACGATGATCTTTCTTGCGGGGAGAGCCTGCGCTGTGCCTGAAAGTAGAGCGTTTTTCGGCAGATATCAGCCCGTGAACGACGATGCTTCATGTTCAGATTGATCAATGTCGTTCGAGAATTGATTCTTTAAACGAACTCAACGTGTTGAACTCAATGATTTAGAATTCGGCTGATTATTTTGACACTACGGGGTTCACAGACTAACCGGTGGTAATTTATTACCAACCGAATCCCGAGACCTGACCGACGCCAGATCTCGGGCCACGGTCGCCTTAGATTCACGGCTCAACATCCGTTGTGGTGTACCGCCAGCTATTGATCACCTCGTCGGCTGTCGCGAGCATGGTGGTGGCGATGAAGTCACTCTGAGTCTCAAACGCAGACAAAGTCGTCGCGATCTGCAGCGTCCGGAACTCGTCGTCACTGAGGTACACTTTGAGGCTTCTCATTTTCCTGGAAATTAACATCTGATCTTCGTCCAATCATTCACAATGAACAGATCCTTCAGGGATTGAGGTTTCCTTTACCCCCATTGTACCGACGACCCACAGGGTAGCGCAAGCGTTTGCGAGCTCTGCGGGGGTGATCGGGCGAATTCGTTTCGGGAGATGCTCTGTGCGGCCTTCGCTTCCTGAATTCGCGCGCCGAGCCAGATGAAGTGGAGAAGCTGAGCATCGAGCAGGTGCAGATGAAATCGTATGTCGTCGCGTTGCTGAAGGGCCTGCTGCACTGCACGCCATACGATTGCAGCATGATGAACCGTTCAACGCCTGCGAGCTGATGGCGATCCGTGTCGAGTTGGGGATTCCGCAAAACTCGCGAAAGCCTTTCCAGAAGAGACCGGTTGAGCTGGGGTATGTTCCGGCCAGCAAGCTCGGAGCGGAACTGTTGTTTGATGTGATCAGCACGGCGTACGAACGCCTGAGTGTGATCGTGACCACGAATCTGCCCTTCGAGAACTGGACTGAGGTGCTGGGGAGTGAGCGTCTCACGGGAGCGACACTCGACCGGTTGACCCATCGCTGCCACATTTTGGAAGCAACCGGCGACAGTTACCGATTACGCGATGCGAAGGGTCGCCGCACGAAACGCTCAAGCGGAACGCCCAAGACGCCGAAGATCTAAACAAGACCTCCGTTCGCTCGAAGCAAGAACCAGTCTCGGGCGATATTTTTTCCCACCAGCGCTACGTTTTTACTCCGACAAGCGCTACGTTTTCTGACCGATGTTTACATCCGTACCACGTACAACTCCCGAGGTTGTGGTGACGGGATCGTCAGCAACCGCTGAATGGCAAAGAGCCGCCATCAGGAACGCAATCCAAGTCTTAAATACTGCTCTCATTTTGGTCGAACGCATTTCTCGTTCCATTTGAGGTAGTTTGAAGGATGTGGGCACTGACAATCACAATGACAACGCGAACAAAGAAACTTGCTGTTTCCATTGCCCTCAGTTTTCGTCGGATTCGAGCATCTCGCGTCGTAGAAGGATCAGTTTCTCTTCCGCTTCTTCTTCGGAGATCTTGCCGTCTTCGTGAGCCTCTTTGATTTCACGAGCGGCTTGCTCGTGGCGACGCTTCTTCGCTTCCAGTTCTTGTGATCCTCTGCCAGCACGGCGTTCCATTTCGAAAAACTCACGTTGCATCGCAGTCAGTTTCCCCTCGGCCTCTTCCTCGGAGATCTTTCCGGCTTCGTGAGCCTCTTTGATGTCTCGGGCAGCCTGTTCGTAGCCGCGCTTCGCGGCTTCCAATTCTCGTGCTTCCTTACCAGTATGACGTTCCACCTCGAACATCTCGCGTCTTAACGCGATCAGCTTCTCCTCCGCTTCTTCTTCGGAGATCTTTCCCGCTTCATGAGCCTCTTTGATTTCTCGAGCGACCTGTTCGTAACGGCGTTTCTTCGCTTCCAGCTCTGCATTTCCACGTTCGGCGGATTCGCCAAACATCGCCTTGCGCATCTCAAGCAGTCGCGTCTCGGCGTCTTTCTTACTCACCTTTCCGGCTTCAACGGCAGCCTTAATCTTGCGAGCCCCTTCCATGTACTTGCGTTTTCTGGCTTCCAGTTCGGAGCCTTTCGTGGAATGACGCAGGACTTCCATCATCTGCTGCGCTTGTTCCAGCGATAATTCGCCCGCCTCGACCGCGCCCCCTAGCCGCCGCTCGACAGCGCCAAAATCCTGAGCTGCTACGAATCCCAACGGGAACACACAAATTGCAACTGCAACGATTGCAATTCGCAAAGAGGCAGGAGCCTGCCTGTTCGTTTTGCTAATGATCATTTTGAGCCTTTTCTCTAGCTGCCCACCACTGTTAATTGCACTTGCCACGACCGGCGGACGGATCGTCGAAGATGCCAGCAACTCTGCCACATTCAGCAGAGAGCTTGCGTATTGATGTAATTCAGGCTTTGCGGTTTCCAATACCAACTGGTCACATGCCATCTCTTCCGACAGTCTCAGATGATTGCGAGCCCACCACATCACCGGATTCCACCAACAACCGATCAGCGCAATCCACTCCAGCCAACGAAACCAATGATCGCGACGTTTGATGTGAGCCATCTCATGAGCAATCACCAGGCGCAGATCTCGTTCATCCAATTGCCGGAACGCTTGCTGGGAGACAACAATGATCGCACGGCCATTCAGCCACCACACAAACGGTGAAATATTGGCTGTCGCGACCAGTATGTCGGGACGCTTTTGAACGCCCATCTGTCTTGCGGTTTCAGCAGACAGTCCGGAACTCAGGCTGTGATCAACCTCCGAGTTTGCCTTGAGAATGCTGTGAAACCGAATCATCCGAATCGCAGAAACTAAAAACAGCACGGCACTCACCAAGCCCCAAACACTCAACATGATCATCATCGCCAACGCGCTGTTCGATCCGAATGCATCCGGAACTGAAGAGCCGCTTTGCTGAATATCCGTTCGGTTGCCGAATGCTAAATTGCCGTTCGCCGAAACCTCGGCACTCGGTGACTGAGTCGTCGCATGCGATATCCGCGCAGCGGGCACATCAATACGAGAAAATGATGGAACTGCGAAAACGGGAATCGCAAACAGCGGCGGAGTGACCAGCTTGATCAACACGAGCGCCCACAAAAGATTCGCGAGCGAAACCGAACGAACACTGCGCTGAACCACCCAGGCAATGATTGCCAGAATGAAGGCGAAAAAGAAGTTGCTAAGTGTTGCTTGAACGAGGAAATCAACCACGCTTCTGTGCCTCCTCAAGTAGTTTGCGAAGGCGATTGATCTCTGCCTTACCCAGCTTCTTTTCGTCCAGCAGGTGAGTTAGAAGCGGTGCAATCGATCCCCCGGTGAGCTTCTCTGCAAGAGATTCCAATTGCAGCCCGCCGTAAGCTTCGCGGCTGATCCTTGACGAAAAAAGATGAACTCCAATGCTACGATCGCGTTGAACAAAACCTTTCTCCTCAAGGCTTTGCAACAGTCGCTGCACCGTTCCGTGCTGCGATGTCTTCGCGTCATCATAGAGTCGCTCGCGGATTTGCCGCGCCGTCAGCGGCTCCGTTTCCCAGAGCAAATCCATCAAAGCCATTTCGGCGTTCGTAAGTCTCTCGGGCGTCATTCCAATTCCTGCCGGACCAATCTACGGTGTGTTTACGTAAATGTACGGTAGAGTGCCGTATTCGTCAATGGCGAGTAGCAGAACTGAAAGGCGATACGCGGAAATTCACAGACGCATAGATCCCTGTGGCGTCGTTCACTTCACCGCAACAGGCGGGGGCACCCAATGATCAAGTCGGGATTGCCTGTCATTCCAGGCGATTGAGAACTTGCGTCACTCGTGCGCGACTGACGCCCAGAAAACGGGACAGTTGGGCGCGAGTTTCCACAACTCCTGAATCCAAGAGCGATTGGTAGTATCGAGCCAATCGCATGCGATCTCGCACAGGCTTGGCCGATTCAGATTCCATCTGAATTCGGTCCAAAATGGTGTTCCATTTGAACATTTCGATGCGAGGCAATCGACGTAACCTCTTGGTACGAAAGGCACCTAGATCAAAAAATCCCCGGTTCGGATTGAGACCGCCTCGGGGAGTCTTTGGTCGTTCATCCGAACCATTCTCTTCATTAACCCGTGGTCACAAGCATTACGATGGCCGAGGGTTTTCTCATTTCCATCGCAGCATTATTTCAAGCAGCGTCATCATTACCCGCTAAATGATGGGAGAATTCATGGTCTCATCTACTCGCCGAAGTGGCGTCCAGACGGAGTTTTACGTAAGCCGTTGATTGCGAGGCATCAAAAGCGTATCTGGTATAGTGCGGGTAGTTGGATGCTGTTCGTTTCCCGCCATTGGCTGGTTGTATGGCAGAACGAATCACGCGTTTTTCTTCCGACCACGGCTCAATGGTGATTTGCAGCGGGCAGTCTGTGACTCGGATCGACTTGGTTATCTCGCTCCCGCTCCCATCCTCGTTCTTAACCTCTGTTCGTTCATACCGAATCACTGGCCAGCGAGTCTTCTTCTCGCCCGGCATCTTGATCGGCAAGCGGACTTCCATCCACTTCCAGCTTGTGGGCATCGTATCGTGTACGACGAGCTTTTTGTCCGGGACTGAATACTCCAGTCCTGCGAGCCCTTCGAGGTACAAAAGGAGTTTGCCCGCGTTGAAGTTCGAGTACTGGTCTCCAAACCGTTTGCCGCTTCGCGTGTACGCTTCCGGTGCGACCGGGATTTTCCAGTCAGAACTGAAGTTGTAGTGGGTCAGATGATTCAACGTCAGTCGCCACGCCGGGTCGCCAAGCCGCTGACGAAAGAAAGACCGCCAAGATGATGAGAGTAGACCTGGCGGCCGCGCGTAAGGTTTGGCTTCAAGAGGCAGAAACTGATCCCGGACGAGTTGAGAGGGAGAAATCTGATTTCCTGAAATACAAAGATTATCAGGGGCGGTTCGCTGACTTTCACGCGAATCGGCATACCTTCATCAGTAATCTTTCCAAAGCCAATGTTGCCCCCAAGGTGACTCAATCTCTCGCTCGCCACTCGGATATTCGCATCACGATGGGAGCCTACACACATTTGGACCTCGCCGATCATACGAACGCCATCGACGCTCTCCCGGCTCCACCGAAGGAACCTCATTTAGACCAGCAGGACGAAAAGGCGCCTGCGGTCGGAGTGGAGCAACGGGCAGCTGACGGTTCTCCTCAGCCAGAAGTGGTGCCCTATACGGTGCCCCGAGGTGCCCATAATGGTGCCCGACAGCTCCCATCGAAAACGCCCCAGGCTGCATCAGATTGCAGTGGAGAAGCTGATTTACCGTCGGATGAATGCCCCGAAGAGTGCGAGGCCCGCAATCGATAATGGCGTGCCCCACTTCTTCTTACCATATTCAGGGCAGTTTTCTTTGACAAACCGGTACTGTTCATTCCCTTCTTTCAGCCACCAAGCAACCAGCAACGCTCCATAAACAAGATTGGAAAGCGTGACAGACAAGAGGAACGTCAGAGCGACGACTCCAATGCTGCCGTAGACCCAATAAAAAGACTTTTTCGATTTCTCCATTTCATTCAGGCTGGCCCAGTTTTTTGCGTGCAGCCAGGCACCGAACACAGGAGTAAAAAGCAACGACCAAAAACCCGCTGCATTGGGATTCCACAATGCCACGTCACTGGAACCGCCTTAGTCTGTGACATCCACTTCCTCTTTTTGATTATCTTTGCCAGTGTTTCTGATGTTGTTTGATGTATCAATATTCCCGAAAGCACGATTCTGCCATCGAGACGCGACTGCTGAAACGTCGGCAGTGCTGAAGCCTCGCCTCCAAAGCCTCCTCGCTTGTTCCGGAACGAGTTGTGATACCTTCGAACAGCGAATCAACCAGGCGAACAAAGCCAAGCTAATGACATCCCAAGCCAGCATCCATCGTAGATCATTTGATAAGTTGTGGCTCGTGTGCAATACGTCGGAGATACCAACTGTTGCTGCGACAAGCAAACACCCTCCGACCGGTCCCCACCCCTGAGCAACGGTTGCGAAAGCCCGAAGAACCCACCCACCTGTGACGTGTGCCAGGATCCATCCAGAAATTCCAGCCCACACTGCGTGAATCGTAACAAGACTCAGGAATCGCGTGGCGTAAATACCCCATCCGGCTTGCATTGGATCATATATGCTAAAGTGATAGTGAATGGCTTCTCCAAGTCCAAATGCAAGGCCGCCAATCATGGCAAGGTAGACTAATCGCGAGTTGAACTCCTCGCTTCGGGAATGCCAACTGCCTGTGTATGCAGCAAACGCAACCAAAGCTGGAGACAACTTGATGAGTTCTTCGCAGAGGCCCACGCTCAACATGTGACTTTGAAAGTACGCAACAAAAGACTCAGGCTCACCCGCTCCTTCCATGATGGCGAAAGTGTCATGATAGGCTGTCCCGACGACCACGAGAAACATCCGAGGTAAGTCAAAAAGAATCCAACGGCTTCGGGCCCATTCTGGGGGCTCAGACCAATTATTGAGTGCATGGTCTGACAATTCTTGAAATAACAGTATGCAGACAACACTGATCATTGAGTATGAAAATAGCAGAAAGAGTGATTTGTAACGACGCTCACCACCTATCAACTCGGGTTTGTAATATGCCAGCAGTCCTAATCCCCCCAGCCCTGTTGCCAGATACAGAATCAATACCCCAAAAACACTCAAGTTCAATGGTTCACTACCAAAATCTGAAAACAGATGTCCTGAAATGACGACAGCAGCGAGAGGCCACACGGAAAGTTTGCGGGGAGTCGACTCTTTTTTCATTTGAATGAGTCGCTCAAGTGGCTCCGTAAGAGCAGGATTATCACGAAGCCAATCGTAGCCCAGGGCTTTCTCGGCGACTTCGTTTCGAAGATCTTCAATCTGTGTTTTGATGGAGCGAAGCTCTGACTCTTTCTGTTTGAGCTCGGCTTTTAGTGAGGTAGCGTTAGAAAAAGACGCGATGTCGAGTCTCTCAGCAGCTTGTGTCTTGGCACCTGTGTAACTGACCTCTGCGTTTTGATATTTTTCCTCGGCTTCGGAGATTCGCTGCCGTTGTTTATTGATTATTTCCAAGACCTTCTCGGTATCACTGCAACGGACTGTCTCCTCTCCATTTGCAGACAGAATATCCTTCCCAAGCTCTTTGTTGGCAGAGCCCAGTTTCATCTCTTCAATTTTAATTTGGCCGGCCACTTTTAGTTGCTGAGCCTTTAGAGAGGCTTGTTGGAGAACTCCCAAAGCATCATCAGACACCAATGCTGCTTTTTGTCTCCTCAATGCATCAATTCGCGATTCAAGATCCTTTCGAGGCTTGAAGCGGGGGGCGTCGGCGATCTCACCAGCCTGCAACGCTGCAAAGGCTGTTTTCCCCAGTTCAGTGGCTATTGCTAAAAGCTGTTTTTTTTCTTCCTGGCAACGAGACTCTGAAACTGTCGTGACCTGTTCTGCCTCAGCGAGACTTTCTGCTTCCCCTCGGAAAAGATCTATCTCGCCCTTAACCTGCTCACGCTGGTTAAGTAAATCAAAGTAGCGTTCTCGTTCTCTTTTGAAAGCAGATTCATCCGACACGGGAGAGTCTTGAGCCAGAAGTGTGTCCGCAAACTCTCTTTTCAAAGTCGAATAGTCAACTTCAGGCTGGTGAGTAGAATTCGCCTCCTGACTCATGGTTTTCAGTCCAACTGATTCAAGGAATACTAAAATGCGTAACTATTAAGACTGATGAAAATGATATTTGCGAGGATATTTGGCTCGAAATTCTTTGCCAGGATTTCCCCCGTCGCTGTAGTACGACTCGGCATATTCCAGGTACTTGACCAGCACCTCGGACACTATCAACAGCGACTGCGAGGCGTCTTCCGTAGACATATGGTCCCGACCTGGTTGAGACATCTCAGCCAGCAATCGGGCGTAACGCTGACGACTTTCGGGCGAATTGTGTTTGCCCAGGTAAATGTGACAACCGTTGATGATCGGACGGGCCTGGCCTGACGCCTTGTGGAGTCGATAAGAGGGGACTGACTTGCGGGACATAACATGGTCTCCAGAAAGGGGCTGGAGCCAAAAGTGGTAATCCTACCACTTTCAGCAACCTTTCCGGCCACGTTGCCTATGACGGGGCAAGTACGCAAAGTCCTGCGTTTGGCACGGTTTACGATAAGTACACCCCAGAGGATTCGAACCTCTAACCTTCGGTTCCGTAGACCGATGCTCTATCCAATTGAGCTAGGGGTGCATGTCTGATATCGAGGAAGATTACAGGATGATTGCCCCACAAATCAGAGAATGTGTACGGTATCTCGCACTGCCGTCAGTTTCAAGTTTACCCGGATGGAAAAAATAGCCTCAAATGGCTTTACTGGGGCGATTCGCTCTGATTGATTTGACCGGAATTTTCAGCCTAAAAGTGCAGACAAACCTGATTCGTGACAAGTTCGCGTTACGATTCTCCCTCATACCACCGTCGGAGGATGGCATTTCCAACCATGCTGATCAGTGTAAAAATCAACAATCCCAGAAGCGTCGAAGCAAATACCGTCGCAAACAGTTTGTCAGTTTTGAGTTGGGGGGCTGTCTGCAAAATGAGATACCCGAGTCCCTTGCGGGAGACATAGCCGGCGAAAAATTCTCCCACGATGGCTCCGATGACCGCCACGCCGCTCGCGATGCGAGCGCCAGTGATGATGGAAGGGACGGCACTCGGAAGCCGGAGTTTGGTCAAAGTTTGCCAACGAGTCGCGTTATTGAGAGTGAATAAATCGAGCAAATCGGGATCAACTTGTAGTAAACCTGCCGTGGCGTTGGTGATGATTGGGAACAGGCTGATAATAAATGAGACCAGCACTACGCTTTGAAAACCAGTTCCGAACCAAATCACGATCAAAGGAGCGATCGCCACGATAGGAACTGTCTGTAGAAAAATGGCATAAGGAAACAGGCTGCGGCGAATGAGAGGCGATTGTGAAAAGAGGCAAGCGATCAGAGTTCCAAAGGTGAGGCTCAACAAAAATCCGACGATAGCTTCCAGACCCGTGGTTAGAAAACCGCTCCAGAGTTCATCGGCATATTTGATCGCTGATTTCGCAACGAGTAAGGGGCCGGGCAACACAAATCGTTCGATCTGAAAGACCACGGTCGCTAGGTGCCAAACAGTCACAACGACGAGAAACGCCATCAACGGCGGCAAAAGATTCGAAACAATCCAGCGAAATAGGGCTCTCATTCAACCGTCCTCCGCAGTTCCTGGCTGACAGTTCCCATGAGTTCCGCAAACTCGGCAGTCGCTCGAAGTTTGGCAGTGCGTGGATAATCGAACGGTACTTCAATATCCGCGGCAATCCTTCCGGGACGCGGATGCATCACCAGAATGCGTTGTGAGAGAAAGACGGCTTCAGAAACATTATGTGTGACAAAAACCGCCGTCCACTTTTGATCCGACCAGATACGAAGAATCTCTTCGTTGAGTTGTTGTCGCAAGATGTCATCGAGTGGCGCGAACGGCTCATCCATCAACATCAGGTCAGGATTGGTGACGAGTGCTCGTGCTAATGAGGCACGCATGCGCATACCTCCTGAAAGTTCTCGGGGGCGTTTGCCGGCATCCGCCTCCGTCAATCCCACCAAGTTGATCGTCTCTTTCACATGCTCCAGATATTCTGATTCGGGGCTGTCTCGAAGTTCAAACGGTAGCGACACATTACTTCGCACGGTGCGCCAGGGAAGTAGTGTCGGATCCTGAAACACGAATGCCGAACGAAGATTATTCTCGCGTGCATTGCCGGTCGAGCGTCCGTCGAGCAACATGAGGCCGGCGGTGGCGGTCTGCAAACCCGACATGACACGTAACAGCGATGACTTTCCACAGCCGGACGCACCAAGAATGGAGACGAATTGACCGCGGGGAATGTCAAAGTTCACATTCTCAAGCACATCGGGAACGCTCGGGAAGGATAGACCAACCTGATCGGCGTGGATAAATGCGGTGTTGGTTGAAGTGGTCATAGCTTGTGGTGACTGAAAATCCTGTTTTTGGGAGACCATCAGCATATCAATCGATGACCGAGTCTCGAAAGTGTCGGCGAGTGTTCACTTGCCAATTTCCTTCAACAGGCTTGAATGTGATACATATTCGTTGCTTTAATTTTAACGATCCAGCCGTATCACGTTTTTTAGACCGATGTTTTGTGTAGCCCCTGTCCGAAACACACCTGTCCAAGACCTCGACCACAAAGTTTCACATCACCATGAATGCTCAACGCAGAAAGCTGACCATCAGCGTTTTGATTCTTCTTCCCGTCCTTCTCATCTCGGGACTGCTAATTATGTCTTTGTTTAGCCACCGTCCCGATGATTTGGGTATCAAAAACGGTCAACTGAAGCCGTGCCCCAAATCGCCCAACTGCGTTTGCTCTTATGCCGAGAAGTCGGATTCAGAACACTCGATTGACCCACTGACAGTCCCCTCCGGCTACAAACAGCCAATGGAGACACTCAAAGAGGTCGTTTCCTCGTTGCCGAGAATGGTGGTTGTGGATTCAAAAGAGGATTATCTGCGCGTCGAATTGACCAGCGCGTTGATGCGATATGTCGATGATGTTGAATTTCAATGGTTAGCGGACGAGAGTGTCATTCACGTGCGGTCAGCATCTCGGATCGGGCGTTCCGATCTGGGTGTGAATCGGAAACGAGTCGAAAAGATTCGCGAATTGTGGCAATCTGCTGTCGAGCAGTAATGATTTGGCAATCACGGTTTGCCTGACGCGAAACTCCGATTACAATCGACAAGCCAATATTCGATCCTCTCTCTCAAGGAAGTGATATGTCTGGATCAGACACCTCGCAGCTCGCCTATCAACGTGTTCTTCTTAAAGTGAGCGGAAACAGTTTCTGCCGACCGGGAGAATCGGGCATTAGTATGTCCGAAGTCGCCGAGCTTTCCGAACAAATCAAACGTGTCCACGAGACGGGTGTCGAACTGGCCATTGTGTGCGGTGGTGGAAACATTCTGCGTGGGAAACAATTTGCCGCAGTCAGTGCCGCCATTAACCCTCCGACCGCTCATTATATGGGAATGCTGGCTACGGTCATCAATGGACTCGCGCTCCAGGACGCCTTGGAAAACATTGGTGTCCCTACCCGCTTGTTGTCTGCCATTCGGATGGAAGGTGTCGCCGAAACATTTATCCGACGTCGTTGTGTTCGACATCTCGAAAAGGGACGAGTGGTCATTTTGGCCGCCGGCACAGGAAGTCCATTTGTAACCACCGATACCGCCGCCGCCCTCCGCGCACGCGAAATTAAAGCCGATATTGTCATGAAGGGAACTCGTGTTGACGGCGTCTATTCGGAAGACCCTGAAATCAATCCTCATGCGGTGCTCTATCCCGAAGTGACGTTCGAAGAAGTTCTCAGCAAAGAGCTAGGTGTTATGGATGCTCAAGCCATCCATCATTGCATGGAGGCGAAGATACCCATTCTGGTATTTAATTATCAGCGTGTCGGAAATATCGAAAGAGCGATTTCCGGCGAGCCAATCGGCACCCGTGTGGTCTCCGCCAAATCGCAATAATGTCTGTGAACAAGCTCTCGCAGATGTCGCCACAACTTCTCGAAAAATAGTTTGAGCCGTCAGAACAAGCTGGCAGGGCTAACCACTTGGGTGAGATGAATTCTTTCCTTTTTAGCACAGCCTGACTG
>JAQWSQ010000122.1 GCA_029243145.1 Planctomycetaceae bacterium
CCGACTCTCGAATCTTGGCGTCGCGTCGAAGAGAAGGAAGATGTTCTGCTCTCCATGCCTTACCGGGTGAACGGATTGCCGTTACCACCCGTCAGTATTATTGACATTCGACAGGACAACGATGTCCAACGTGGAGCGGCCATCGGTCGACAACTTGCCAATGGAATCAAACTTGCGCTCAAGGACAAAGGACAGGTCATTCTGTTTCTGAATCTGCGTGGATTCTCAACCACCATCTGGTGTCGATCCTGCGGAGAATCGACCAAATGTTCCGAATGCGATCTCTCGCTCACCTGGCATCGGGACCGGGGCAAAGCCGTTTGCCACAGTTGCGGACTCGAAACCGATCCACCAGAAGCCTGCCCGCACTGCCAACATCCGGGACTCAAGTATGTCGGTATCGGCACACAGAAACTGGAACAGGAAGTCAAAGCCCGTTTCCCCGGTGTCCCCTGCGTGCGCATGGATAGCGACTCAATGCGAAAACATGGCAGCCATGACATCGCACTGGAAGCGTTTCGTCGAGGTGAAACGAAAATCCTGCTAGGCACCCAGATGATTGCCAAAGGCTTGGACTTTCCCAACGTCACATTGGTTGGTGTCGTCAATGCCGACACTGCATTACGACAACCTGACTGGCGAGCCTCAGAGCGAACATTCCATTTGCTGGCGCAAGTGGCAGGCCGAACCGGACGAAGTGATCGAGGAGGCCGGGTTTATGTGCAAACGGCGTGTCCCGAAGAACCTTCCGTCGTCAAAGCCTCTCATCACGACTTCCTCGGCTTTGCCGATATCGAACTCGAACACCGCCGAGATTTGTACTATCCCCCGTACAGTTGTCTGTCGCGAATGATTTTTCGTGGCGAGATCGATGAAGAAGTGCAGGCAGGAGCCAAACAAATCGCGGCAGTTTTGCGAGAGACAATTAAAGAGTCCGAACTGGAAGTCGAGATTCGCGGACCGGCCCCCGCACCAATCACTCGATTGAAGAATTTTTATCGACATCATTTGCAGATCATCGCGCCGGATGTCGAGACACTGCGAGAATTCTGGCTGCTCGCCCGCGACAAGTTCCCGAAGCTGCCCCATGTCGATTTTCAAATCGATGTCGATGCGATTAACTTGAGATAGATCCCGAACAGCATGACAAACGACGTAAAATTTCCTATGCGCTTATTTGTCCGATTGTTACAATAAATTGATGACGACTTACGAACAAATCCTGACCGCTGCACAAGGTCTTTCACAAGAGGAACGTACACAACTTCTGGCCGCACTTTGGGAAGAGGTTTCTCCGGAGAAGTGGAGTCTGCCAAGTCAGGACTGGCTGAATGAAGTCGATCGACGCAGCCAAGAGTACGAATCGGGACAAATGGAATCTGACACATGGGAGAATGTGAGGCAGCGTGCTCGCAAACAGGCTGGACTAAATGACTAGCGTCATTGTGACTTCTGCCGCAGAAAAAGACTTTACTGACTCACTTTGTTGGTATGCCAAGCAAAGTCTCGCGATTGCAGAGGATTTTGATCGTGAGTTTGGCCGGGTTGTTCAGGAACTCCATCACGATCCTGAACGATTCCCCCTTAGTGATGAAAAACACCGATTCGTAATCATGCAGCGGTTTCCTTTTCAAGTCATCTTTCGCCGGGATGGTACCAAGGTCGTCATTATCGCATTGGCTCACGCCTCTCGCTCCCCCAACTATTGGTCAGACCGTTGAGCCATTGAGTGGCAAGAGTCCAGAAAAAAGATACGATAAACTTCGCTCTGATGTTCTACAACTTCTAATGATAATAAGCCAATGACCACATTACTCACCATCGACGGACTTGTTGCCTCACCTCAAGCGTGGACGCTTCAAGATCTCCAGTCATTACCACAAGAAATTCAGGCCCCCAATGTCACTGAGAAAATACCCGACCGCAAGGGAGCCGGATTGACGCTCCAAGGGATCCTCGATCTCGTTCAACCAACGATTGGCGATTTCTGGATCACGTTCCATGCTTCCCACGATGATTTCGCCTCCAGCATCCCTGCCGACCCGACGGTCATCGAGACCGGCATTGTCATTTACGCTCTTGATGGAGCAGCCTTGCCCGTCGAGAAGGGAGGACCGACGAGGTTTGTCATCCCCAACCCGGCAGCCTGCCAAACTGAGGAACTCGACGAATGCGCGAACGTAAAATTTCTGGACCGGATCGAGATCACGTCCGAACGCGGCCGCGACACCCGTCCCACCAACGACGAAGAACACGCCGCGCTGCACGACGACGATCATTGAAACCGGCAAGACGTATTGTGTGATTTCTATGTGACTGTAGATCACCGAACAGAGGGATCATCAGAAGTTCCCGATCGGATTCCCATCGTTGCGATTTAAGAGATTCTGGAAAAGAAAGTTTTCATTGCCATCGGTCGGATCGGGGTCATTCTCGATATTTTCGCTAATGAATCGCACGGCCCCATCCCCTAATAGGAAATGTGCTCCTCCCGTGTGATTACTACTGAAGCCACGAGCGCATTCGGCAGTGGTAGTACTACCAATGGTCGTTGAACCATCAGGATTAATCCCAAAACGTCCAATGGCATTTCCATGTCGCTCGTGGATTTCCGATCCATCACCATCGACTCCGAATATGATAGCCGCGTTACATTCCAATGTAGTTCCACCTTTTTGTAATCTCCAGTTACGTTCCCCTACCACTGAGGTGTTGGAGAGACCATCGGTATAATCGCGAAATCGCAGACTAACATTCCGGTTAAATGATCCTTGAAATGGCTCACCCGCGACTGTATCCCACATGTCTCCGTCTTCAATTCCTGGGTAGTTTGAAGTTGCAATGGGTACAGGAGTGTCGCTGGCATTATTAGGTATATGTCCGCTATTCAATTCTGGAGCGGTATCCGAAGGGCAACGAAAACCAGCAATTTGGGTTTGAAGCAATGGGAGTAAAGTACCATCAGACATTGTTTCAGCAAGATCGAGAGGAGTTCCCAAGTTCAACTGGTTATACAATGGTGCCTGATCAACGAATGGCAAAATAAATGCACCCCAACCCCAAGCCGAGTTATTTAGGCGTTGTTGGATCCAACCTGGGGGCAATGCTGTGTGCGAGTCGTGATAATTGTGCAAAGCCAAGCCGAGCTGTTTCAAATTGTTTTTGCAGGATGATCGTCGTGCCGCTTCGCGTGCTTGTTGGACGGCTGGCAACAATAAGGCCACCAGAACGGCAATGATGGCGATTACAACAAGTAATTCAATGAGCTTAAAAACCGCGTTTAGTTCTCGCAGCAGGTATGCAGACTTGCTTTGTGGAAGACATGAATGTGAGCTTTCTGAGCAATTAGGAGGGGAATAACTCGTTCGCCGTGGACGTATCAACTACACGAAACGAACAGAATAGACGATGTTTAGGACAGAACCACGAAATAGTAAAATATTTGGAACGTTTTCCTCAGTAAAAGATGAGATCATCACAGACTGATGAAAACTGA
>JAQWSQ010000129.1 GCA_029243145.1 Planctomycetaceae bacterium
ATCAACATCTGATGTGCGGACTGCATGGGGTAAGATTCATCGAACGCGATCCAGAATCGAAATGTTCGACAAGTTTCACCCGTCGGAATCAAAATCGAATCAAACATTCTTGGTCCCGATCGACGATGGCAGGGAAGCCCATCCATCAGCACCGTTGTTCGTTTGTCGGAATCTGCGATCTCCAGATAATAGGGAGCTTCAAATCTATCGCCCTGGATGCCGTGAGCGCCTTGCAGCAGGCCACGAGTCAATACCGCCGATTCACTCTTCCATGCGAAGCGTGACGCGAAATAACAACTCCACGGATCACCATCAGGTTCGAGGTGAGGAGTGATTTCGATTTCCACTTCAACCACTGGCCGTGATTTCCAGACACGATAGAGATTGCGAACGGTTCCGATAACGGCTTGATCTTCGGGATCAAGTAACTCGATCTCAGTCATGATCTCGCCTAACGCGGGGCCGCTACTGAGAACTTCTGACTTGGTCATTCGAGAAAGGCTATAATTGGTTCGTTGGATGTCGTCGGGGTTTTCCGGGTCGGGGGAATAACTCTTTTCTGAGAGATATCGATAGGCAATTTGTTGACTGATACGGTTGGGGGAGCGTCCATATCCCTTGAGGTGTTGGATCCCTCCTGTTTGGTCGTTAATCAGAACTTCGAAGAACTCATTGCGGAGCGTCATTTCCTCCGCGGCTGGGAGAGGAGATTTGGTCTGGTTTTTGGTCCCGGATTCTTCCAGCCAGAGAAAACCGCAGCCAGGAACATCGACCACAGCGGCTTTGGTTCGTTCGTCAAATTGAATCGCCTTGACGCGGTCATCAAGCTGGGGTGGAGTCGCGAAATCGTCGATGGGAATGATCGCGGTTTGATCCTCGGAGAGCGTATTGATCACGAGGAGCCCCGATGAGTGGTCACCATTGATGGTGATCAATCCTGAGAGCGCTGACAGTTCTGATTCGGTCCAGGCCGCGAACTCATCGGCTAACTGAATATCATTGATCGGTTTGGTCTCTTCTTCGGAATCTGTGGGTGTTTCCTCAGAAGAATTCGAGGTGGAATCGTGGGAGGGCAGGTCGGGCCCCGAAAGTTCGATGCGGGTTTCCCACTCCTCGCTGAGAGATTCTCCTGCTACCAAATTTTGTGTACGCAGGAATTCTGAAATTCGTGTCAGCCAATTGGTGCAATCATACTGATGTCGCAACTGTAAAAAGTTACGAAAACGACTGATCGGATCGGCTTCTTCGTAAGCGACCGACTGTAATAGATAAGGACTCAGATAACCCTTTTCTTCATGCTTTGCCAGACGACCAGAATGATCGGTGGTCAGAATGAATTCATCAAGGGTCGTGAATTGTCCCAAGACGGGGGCATAACTTTGCATGCGCTGGAAATCTTGAAACCAGACTCCTTTGATTTCTGGCCATCGCGCAAACAGGATCCCCGCGACTTGATCGTCCTGCATCGACTCGGCCATGCGATCCGCAAAACGGAGATAACTGACCGCACCATCGGCCGCTAATGGTATCCGACTAACGGCATCGATCACCGTACCGTCACAGCCTTCCCAACGGAGTTTGCTCTGTTCCTCATCGGGATAGAGCCCATCATCCAACGCGAGATGGAACGCCGAATGAAATCCCGATTGAGAGAGTATTTGAGGGAGTTGTGTGGTGAAGCCGAATCGTTTTCTGGCCCAGGTGGTTGGGGTCTGTCCCAGATGTTGTTGATAGACCTTGCGGCCTTCCTCAAGATCCCAGAGGACTGATTGCAGGGTTGTCGTGGAGACGGGCTTCTCGTAGCGGTCTCCTCCCAATACTTCCACTTTTTTATCACTCACGGCTTGTTTGAGTTTTTGTAATGCTTGAGGGTGTTGCTCGGCAATTTCCTGTAGATGCTCTCCTTTGAGTAAGAAGTTGACTGGAATCCCACGATCCAGTGTCTTATCAAAGTGCTCGTCAATCATCTCAGGATGTAATAAACAGACATCGAGCAGATAGCAGTCAACGGGATAAAAGTGTTCTCGGCATTCCAACAGAGTCTCAAAACAACCTTTGAGATGCGCTTTTGCGGCGGTTTCGTCCCCCGCTACGGCCGCTTCAGCGGCTGCAAGTTGGTCTTTCTGGAAGACATGCTCATCCATGCTGGAGTAGTAGTGCATCTTACGAGTGAGCAGCTCAATTAAGAGCCAGGCAGTTCCCAACGCATAAAAGTCATCAGTCAACTCGGCTGGCAAGTCAGGATGTTCGGGCAAAAGTGGAAGCAACTCTTTTTCGTACTCTTCCCGTGTGGTGCAATTCTCAATGACGGTGGCACCGTTCGACCGCGCGTGTTCAGGCCACTCATGGGGCATCCAACCTTCACAGCAAGCAGGAACAAGAAAGAGATGGTTCTCCAGATGATGAGGTGGTTCGTCCGCCCGCGCCCATTCGGGAGCTGTTCTGACATTGTTTAAGAGAACCGGGTGTCTGCAGACCGCAAATGCATTCAAGATGCCTGCGGCTTCTTCCTCGGTCAATTCCGTGGGAAAGTCTTCCAGCCCATGTGTGGGGATCAAAATCGAAACGTTCTGTAGTTCAGTCATCGAGATTGTCCTGAGGAATAATCTGAAAAATCTTGGGAACTCTGGAGGGGTCGTCGCCGTCTCTAAATAATGCTGTCAGCGAGAGATTGTGGCCAGTCAGTTTTTCTTAAGTCGTAAGTTACAATATACATGACACTTATGGAACATTGTCTGAATAACGGTCAAGATTGGAATAATCCGACGAGAACTTATATTCCCAGTCTCATTGGCAGAGGTTAAAAAGCGGGCATTGCCGATGAGGAATTTCTTGACCTTTTAGGAAGTCCCGTGTTACCTTAAAGTTACGGTAAATTAACTGTTTCGTATTGTGGCGTTCGCCGCGGGTGATTTCTACCCGAAATCCTGTTCGCATCATACAAAGAATATCACTGCCTGCTGGTTGAACAAACCGGAGAGTGAGGAGACTGCATTCATGGCCGAATCGCAAGGTGTCTGGGGAATCGAAATTGGTCAAGCGGGGCTGAAGGCCATTCGCTTGAGATACGCCGATGCCGCCGAGCAGGCGCTCGCTGTGGCATTCGATTATATCCCTCATCCGAAGATCCTGAGTCAACCCGATGCAATTCCTGAAGAGCTGATTCCACAAGCTCTCGAAAAATTTCTGCAACGGAACAATGTCAAAGGGGACAAACTGGCCATCAGTGTCCCCGGCAATACCTCATTGCTCAAGTTCATCAAGCTGCCGCCTGTCGAAGCTTCGAAAGTTGCCGAGATTGTCAAATACGAAGCTCGTCAGCAAATCCCGTTCGCATTGGAAGATGTCATCTGGGATTTTCAGCCACTCAGTGGCGGTGCTGATGAAGATACCGGATTCATGCTTGATGCTGAGGTCGGCTTGTTTGCGATGAAACGCGAACAGGTGATGCAAAATCTCAAACCCTATACCGATCAGAAGCTCGAAATCGACGTGATTCAGTCAGCACCGCTGGCCATCTTCAATGCCATGCTTTACGACCAGTTAGGCATTCGCGGAGCGGAAGATGATAAAGAGCCTGGCGACGAGCACTTGATCATTATCGACATGGGGGCCGATAACACCACCATGTTGGTCACCAATGGTGGCAAAATCTGGGTAAGAAATATTCCCGTCGGAGGCAACCACTTCACCCGAGCACTCTCTAAAGAGATGAAACTCACCTTCGCCAAAGCCGAACACCTTAAATGCAATGCGACGAAATCTCCCGATCCACGAGCCGTCTTTCAGGCGTTGCGACCCGTCTTCAACGATTTTGTGGCTGAAATTCAACGCTCAATTGGCTATTTCTCTTCCGTGAATCGTGAAGCGAAAATTTCCAAAGTGGTCGGCGTGGGTAACGGATTCAAAATGGCGGGTCTGCAGAAGTTCCTGGAACAGAATCTTCAGCATGAAGTGGTTCGTCTGAATCGTTTTCAAGGGCTCGTGGGTGATTCGGTTCTTTCAGACCCACTGTTCGAGGAGAACATTTTAACCTTCGCGGTTCCTTATGGGCTGGCATTGCAGTCTCTGCAGAAGTCATATCTTAAGACGACACTGTTACCTCCAGAAATCGTGCGAGCTCGGCTGATTCGTCATAAAAAACCATGGGCCGTTGCCGCTGCTGCAACTTTGCTGTTTGGCTTCGCCTTGTCGGCATTTGGTTACGCGCAAGTCTACGACTCAGTCAGCGAAGATCGCTTCGGGACTGACAGCGCGGGAGCCATCGGAGAATCCAAAAAGGTCGTCACCAAAAAATCTGGCTTCGAAAGCACATACAACTCCAAAAAAGGGGAACTCGAAGGAATTTTCTCCAAAGAAGATCAGCTTGTTGAACCGCTCGACACGCGCGAATACTGGCTCGAAGTTTATGCGGCCATCAATGCTTGTCTTCCTCGACCGCAGTTAGACGAAATTGAAATCGAGAACATCGAACATAAGAAACGGATCAAACTCTCTTCGATTACTTGTGAAAAACAAGCCGATCTGAAAACGTGGTTTGATGGTCTCTCTGAGCAAGAGAAAACTCATATGGCTAAAACGGCTCAGGAAACTGCTCCTGAAGGTGAAGGCTATGTGTTCACGCTGATTGGCTACCATTACTACAACGATACCGATTTCGCCCCGAATGATTCGGGGATTCAATTTGTCGTGAATCACTTGCTGAATAATTTGCAGTCTTTCGAGGTAATGCCGCGACAAGGTTGGCGGAAAGTTCCTGTGGGGAAAATCGGGATTTCACATCCCACGATTCTGCAGAGCACATTGACTCAAAAGATTTACGATAAAGAAGGTTATTTGCTAGAACAAAATCGAAACGCCGGATCTGGTCGGCGTAATTCGCCATCTAGTGAGGGCGGCGGAGAGGGGTTTGGCTCGGGCGCTCCTGCCCCAGGATTTGGTGGTCCCAGCCCAGCATTTGGAAGACCGACACCGGGAGACCCCGGCGGATCGCTTCCTCCCGGAGTTTTGGATCCGACGAAAGAGTCGACGGCCAAAGAGATTAAACAGCTTGATTTTGTGCTCCAATTTATCTGGCAGCCGACTCCATTAGAAGGACGACTAGAAAAAGAACCGGTTGCGGGGGAAGAAGGCATCGAAGCGGCGGAATAGCCGTGGTCCTATTCGTTAAACTAAGATTCTCAACCGTCAGTAATTAAGTACCGCAAACAAATCGCGGAGAAACACCATGGATAAATTAAAACCAATTCTGGAACAGAAGTTCTGGATTTTGTCTGGCTTGGCGTTGATTATGCCGTTCGTAGGTTGGCTCATAGTCACTAAAACCTATGCGACGGGTGTCGAAGAACGAGAAACGGTCATCAATAATGCGTTTCAATCGGTGCAAATTTCCGGAGAAATTCCGAATGGCGTCTGGGTTGAAAACGCCGAAGTGATTGTGAACGCCGAACAAAAACGACTCGATCAGGCGCAACGCAGCCTTTGGGAATCACAAAAACAAAGCATGACTTGGCCCTCAGGGGTTCAACAGTTGATGGATGACGTGGCCTACGAGGGTGAGATTTCTTCCGTCGCTCGCGAACGTTACCGGTTGGGGTACTATCGGCAACTGACAAAAATGGAGCAGGCGCTTCGTCGCATTGATATGTTGACGGGAACGGGAGAAGGCGTTCTGTTGATGGACCGACTCTCTTACACTCACATCCCAGACGGAACGTGGGCGAGCCAGCCACCAATCACACAAGAAATGTGGGATGCTCAAATCGATTACTGGTTAGTGAAAGCGGTTCTGGATTCGATTGAATCGATGAACCGTGGTGCTGATAAAATTACTGAGTCATCAGTTCGTCAAGTCTTGGAGTTAACTCTGCGAGGTGGCGCACGAGATTATTCCAGCGGAGGATCTGCTGACGGAAGTGCAGATTCCGGCGACAGCGGCATGGGTGGAGCTGAAGGATATGGATACGATGGTGGTGGGCCTGGCTTAGGTAGTGGTGGAGGTGGTTCAAAAATCAATGCGTCGGCACAATTTGACCTCAGCGAAGAGCTTGGACCATCCAAAGGTGCCGGTGGAACTGGTACGGGCGGTGGCGAAGGCTACGGTGCCATGCCAACAACCGGTGATGGTGAAGGTGGTGGTGGTGACGGGGGGGCTCCTGCTGGTCCCGATCGATACGTCGATGATGATGAAGGATACCCTTTTCGCACACGTGCGTTTGTTCTGGGTGTGCTCATGAAACATGACGACCTGCCGAAGTTCCTTTCAGAATTGAGCGGCTCAGATTGGCCCATTCAAGTCATTCGAGTTCAGATGTCTGCCGTCAATCCCGACATACTTAGTGATGTTGGACTAATGGGAGGACGAACAACTCCCGGTGTACGTTCGGGGAGCGGGGCGTTCGGCGGTACAAATAGTTTTGGTTCTGGAGGTGGTGAGGACTATAACTCGGAAGCAGGCGGAGGATCGTTTGGTTCTGGTGGCGGTGGAATCACATCAAGTCGTCCGGGAGTCCCTCGCATTAATGGAGCGGGACTGGCAAATTCTGGTCTCATTCAACAATCCATGACGGACCCTCATTTGGCCGAAGTCTGGGTTGGTGGTCTGGTGACATTGTTCCGTCCTATCGAAGAACAGCCCGTCGAAGAGGCTGCTGAAGGATACGCAACCGAGCCTGAAACTGCGGATGCTCAAGTTCCTGAAGACTCTGTTGACGCAACGACTGCCGGGGAAACAACTGTGGATGAGAACGCACCTCCCGCCGACGCGAAGACTGAATCAGCGGAAGATACCGAGGCGGCTCCCGCAGCGGAAAAATCTGAAACCGAAGAATCTACTGACCAGGCGACTGATGCCGCAGACGGTTCGGACGAGACCGACGTTAAACCACCTGTCCCAGCGACAGAGGGTGGAACCTGATCATTCAATAGAATTCAAACTTAGACAATACAATCAACACGACTCGTTTAACGAGTTCCATCACGCACAGGAGAGCATGATGAAAGGCTTAAAACCCAAAGAGTTCCTTTTAAAGCATGGCGAGAAAATCGCCTTCGGTTTCATCGTGATCGCAGCGCTGTTTGTACTGAAGAGTACGCGCTGGTCGCCTTATGATCGAACTCCTCAAGAGTTGGTCAAATTGTCCAAGGAAGCTGATCTTAAAATTGATCAGTCCGAATGGCCGGCTGAAAAACGCAAAGAGTTGATGCCCAAGAAGGACATCGTGGCGAGAGGGCAGGCAATGCGTGAGGGAATCAATACTTCCGATTTTGCTTTCAGCACTCCGATGTACACGCCGATTTATCCCAAGAGCGAACCCATCACGGAACCCGATTTCCTGACGGTGGAAAAACTGATCGCTACCGCAGACGTATTCCTGCTGC
Organism: Planctomycetaceae bacterium; assembly: GCA_029243145.1. Classification (GTDB taxonomy): domain Bacteria; phylum Planctomycetota; class Planctomycetia; order Planctomycetales; family Planctomycetaceae; genus JABURQ01. The sequence goes on from JAQWSQ010000129.1 coordinate 7,381, forward strand.
AAATTCCTGCTGAGGAAGAAGCAGGAGATGGAGAAGATGAGGCTGACGGCGATGAACCGGAGCTCGATGATTCAGATCGACCCGACGCACTCAAAAAGAAGAAGAAATCGACTTCTTCGAGTGAGTTAGGTGCGGACCCGGCGGGAGCAGGTTTTGCGTCTCCTCCCGGTGGTGAATACGCAGATGATGGTGGTGCCTACCCTTTCGGAGACGATATGATGGGCGGCGAAGGAGCCACTCAAAAAGTCGAGTTGAATGGCGAAGGATATCGTTTCGTCTCGATTCGTGGTGTGGTCGACTGGCAGACTCAGAAGGCGAAATATGTCGATGCCTTAAATTTGCCTCCCGATCAGGCGGCATTTGTGGAACCGGACATTGTCAATTTTCTGATTCAAAGACAGCGAGCCGTATCTCAAGATGATCCCTGGAGTGGTGAGTGGGAAGATTTAGACATTCAAAACTCAATTGATGTTTTGGACAAAGCCTATGACTTTGAAGCAGACACGGTTGATGTCACGATTACCGACTCGGTGATTACCGAGCCGCTACCGAGACGTGTTCTCGGCATCTGGGGAAAACACGCCACTCATCCCAGTGTCACCAATTTTGAACTCTCTGAAGAAGAAATTCGACGAGAGACGCTTCGACAAGAAAAATTAATTGAAGCCTACGAGGCGATCAGAAAGCAATCGGGACAAGTCGAACCCATTAAAGAGGGTGGTTTCTCGGGGCAGGCTTATAATGTTCGCAGCATGCAATCGGAACTCGGCATGGGATCAAATTACGATTACATGGCCGATTATGAGAATTCCTACCGCGAAGAATCGACAAATGCCTATTCGGAAAATCCTGAGTATTACGGTGCTTCTCCCGGTGCGTCACCAGGAGAAGGCGGCTTATTGACGACGACACGTTCCAAGGCGAGCGGACGTTTGTTGTTGTTCCGATATTTCGACTTTGATGTGGAGCCCGGTGTTGTCTATCGATATCGCGTTCAACTCGAATTTGCGAATCCCAACTTTGCAAAACCAATCGAGTTATTGGAAAGTCCCGATGTTGCAGAGGGGCAGACGAAAAAGTCTAATTGGAGTGAACCCACGACAGCAGTGCAAGTTCGACCCAAATCAGAATACTTTCTGTCAGACGTCGATTTTGATCGAGCCAGACGGCAAGATATGGCCAGTGTCAATATCTATCAATGGAACGCACCGACAGGGACCGTCGTCAACGAGACTTTACGTGTTGCTATCGGTGATCGAATTGCCGGTCAGATCAAAACCAGAGTCGTCAATCCATTAGACGAAACCTACGCTGCTCAAGATGTGGTTATTAACTCTGATCATCTGCTGGTCGATTTACTGAACAATGACACGTTCGAACTGGATTCCCAGTTACCCGATCTTGGTAAAGTCCCGACCAAAGCCAAATACGATGAAATTTTGGTGCTGGATGAACAAGGTCAGCTTGAGGCGATTAGCCCTTACGATCGAGAAGCGAAACGGATCGCCTCTCAGAGATTTCAAAAGTTTCAAAACGAACTCGGTAAAGAATATGCAGATGCCGCTAAAGAAACTTCTGCCGCTGAGAAGTTTCTGATGGGAGGCGAGGGCGAGGGCGAGGGCGAGTACGGTGCTGATGGTTACGGAGGTGGAGGAGAAGGCTCTCGTCCAAGTTCTGCAACAAGCCGTCGAGGAAAACGATCTTCTTCAAGCCCGTAATGAGTTCGCCCAGAATGGGCAACTACGCACTTTCAACAGACCACCAATCTCAGGCAATCACATGTGAATGTGGTTGCCTTTTTTCTTGCCAGCCCTTGATCAGAGGACGAATCTCTCCAGCCAGATAGAAGGAGCCACTCACAACAAACAGTCCCGTTTCTTGGGCAAATTGTAGGGCTTTTTCGATTGCTTCAGCGGGTGTTTGTGCGAGAGAGACTTCGATCTCGATGCTGGGAAGAAGTGAGGCTTTGAGTTCTTCCGGTGGACAGCATCTTTGACTGGACGTGGCCTTTGTCAGGATCAGATGGTCGAAGTGTGGAACCAGGTCGGCAAGTTGTTCCTGATAAGGTTTATCCCGAGCCGAACCGAATACCAAGACACGCATCCCTTTGGGGGGGAGTGTTTGTTTTTCCAGAGTTTGAATGAGGGCTTGAGTCGAGTCGGTATTATGGGCCACATCTAACAGAGTCATGGGGCGTGTGCAGAGCATTTCCTGACGGCCCGGAATCTCCAATTTATTTAGGGCCGATCTGATCGTGGCATCAGAGATTGGAGGCAGATGATTGCCCATCGCATCGATGGCTCCCAAGGCGGTTGCCAAGTTTCGTATTTGGTGCTCACCCAGTAAAGGAAGAGTCAGATCTGAAATGCTTCTTTCGCCAATACGAATGTGATGACGAACCTGATCGCCTTGCGGAGACTCAGAGCTGGAATAGGTGATGTCCAAATCGACTTCTGTGAGTGGGCAGTTCAGTTGTTGGCTTTTGTCGCGGATCACCTTTTGAGCCTCAGCTAATTTGCAGCCACTAATCACCGGGATGCCAAGCTTAATGATTCCTGCTTTCTCTCTGGCAATCTCAGTGATTGTGTTCCCAAGTTGTTCTGTGTGGTCGATACCGATCGAGGTGATCACGGTGACTATGGGGTGACAAATATTCGTAGAATCGAGTCTTCCACCAAGACCGACCTCCATGACGGCTATCTCAACCTTGGCGTCTCGAAAACATAGCCAGGCGAGAGCCGTCGTCAGTTCAAAAAAAGTGGGTTCGTGCGCATCGGATTTTGATCGCAGAGTCTCGACGGCGGTTTTCAAGGTTCCGGTTTGTTCAATCAGTTGACTCTCACTGATCATCTCGCCATCAATTTGAATTCGTTGTTCATACCTTTCGAGATGGGGCGATGTGAATAATCCCACTCGATGTCCGGCAGAATGTAAACAAGCGGCGACCATGTGCGCTGTTGAACCCTTTCCTTTCGTTCCCGCGATATGAATAGACGGGATGCATTGTGGGTTCCCCAACTCTTCCAGCAATTGCTTCATGCGATCCAGCTTGAAGTCTGTATGACGATACGATGTGGATTGCTTTTGCTCATAATTGGTGCGGTTCAGGAGGAACTCCATTGCCTGCTTGTATGTCGTCATCCTGCCAGTCCGCTGAGAATGAAAAGAGAGGTCAGTTTATCTCATGAAATTTCAGGAGAGACGACCATCAACCCAATTTTGTCAAAATAGATCAGTGATGGCGAGTCACACGGGGAGCAGAATGACGAATGAGGCTGGAATTTATGAGCGGGTGTAGGAGTAGAATTCGTCACCTAGATGCACCAAAAGCTCGATAATCAGCAGGTCGGAGCGAACCAGAACATGTCGAGAACCACGGCTTCCCAGTTTGGCAACAAGTTCTTGGGTCTGTTCGACGTGCATCTTCAAAACCTCGGCTGTTGTCGCATTGGCCGTTGTTAAGATTTTTGTGAGCTGCGAGAGTTCAGCGGTTAACGTACCCTCACCCATCATGCAAAATGTTCGTAACAGGTGTCCGTACAGGTCTTTGACTTCTTCTGGGAATTCAGACGAGTGAGTTTCTCTCTGGAGCAACTCACGGTCGTGAATGATTTGCTGAAGATGAGTAAAGATCGTTTGTGTTTCGGTTTTTTCACGGACTGACAGCTTACGATTCGCTGCCTCAATGCGCTGATTGGATCTCTGAAGTTCGTTTCGTTTCACTGATCTCAATAACGACGGGACCAAGGCCGGAGTATTCCAATTTCGTTCGCTGAGGATAATGTCGCATCCCCGTTGGCACATTTCGGCCCACTCTTCATCGCCTAACTGGTTGATGACCACTACCACTGGTTCATCGTGACCGCTCGTGCGCATCGCTTCCAAAAGTTGCAGAATGTTGACAACTTCCAACGAGTCATTCTCAGAATTTACATCCTTGACAATCAGGATGGCATCAAAGATTTCCCGACGAAGGATGGTGAGCGCTTCATGTGGTGTACTCGACCAGCGATAGTGCGGTTCACTGACTTGTTTGTAATTGAGTTGAATCGTGATCCCAATCCAAGATGGTTCCGAAGAACTGACACACAATAACCGGAGAGAATCGGTGGGTCGGTAGGGAGTCGGCTCGGCCATGTGAAAAGAACAATATGTGATTGGGCAGTATGACGACTATGTGTGAACGACAGGTATAGATTTCTTCTGGGGAGTGGTCAAGAGACGTTATGCGTCATGAA
>JAQWSQ010000146.1 GCA_029243145.1 Planctomycetaceae bacterium
CCATTTCAAGCAGTTTTGTGCCACGGGTTCGGGTGCTGAAGGCCGAGGCAACAAAACACCCAGCAGCGTTGCGATACACGCATTCATAAACAGCATCCACTCCGTCACCATTCGCCCGTCACTAAACCCCGGGATGGCGCGCATCAAGTTGCCAATCACCATCAGCCAAAGAAACAGGACATAGAGTAATTGCCCTTTTCCGATCCATGACGCCGGGATGATGTCCAGCCGTCGCCGGAGATGGACCAGCAACAGAATCGCTCCGACGGCTGTCGCCAGATACCACACGATTCTAAACCAGGTATTGGGTGACAAATCTATGTATGCCAGGAATGGAGCTTTGAGCGTCTCCGGGACGGATTTGTTTTTGATCCAGGTATGCACCAGCTTGTGCAGGTTGAGAAAACCGAAGCCGAACAGCACAAATGCGGCGGAGAAACCGATTGTCCAGCGGCGGTCGTTTCTCTGACTTTCTTCGAGAGGTTCGCGTTTCCACAACATGGCCATGACGATCGCAATGGCCAGCCCGTGCCCAAAACCGTGCGCCTGTTCCAGGATGCTGTGCCAGTTGGCCGACTGATAGTGAACCCATCCTTCCGGAGCCACGCCGTCGAATCGCCAGGGATGTCCAGGATAGCGTACAAAATATCGTATCATCGGCACTGAGGCGAATGAGATCCCCCCCAGAATGAAGGCTCGCGTCATCACGTGGGCAACCGATGCCAATTGATGCGAACGGAACCAGAGCAGGCCGCCTGCAAACACTCCCACGATGCCGGCCCAGTCATCACTACGAGGCGGCATGACTCGAAATCCGCCGTACTCCATCAGAAACAGACTGCCAAGTGTTGGCATGGCGACAAATGCAATCAGCCATCCCAATGACAGTGCCAGCAACAGAGATGAATCGTTTCGAAAGCGACCGGTGAGCAGGAAGTAGACGGTGGCTCCGACGAACAGACCAAATCCCCAACCGAGATGTTGAGCAACGTCTCCAAAGAACTGCGGCCAGTTTGTCAGCAGTTGATCCGGCGCAAATTGTCCACCTGTCTCTGGATTCACATATGACAAATCGCCCAAAGGCACGGTCAGCGCATCGCGAACAACAACATCCAGTCCGTTACTGGCCAGAATTGTCTGGACTCCATAGCCCAATGCGGCTCCGCCGACAGCAAACGGAATCAGCATGACTGGATTGTCGAGCAGCTTCCTGCGTTCCTGATAAAGACGATCGTAAAGATCGTAAATACAAACTCCAATGAGCGCCATTAATGCCTGAAGCCAGTCCGCATCAAACCAGTACAGCGGACTCTTGTGACGGTGCCAGGTGCCGTCGCCGGTTTCTCCTCCCGTGGGTGCAAGAAAAACAGCCAGTGGTTCTTCGATATAGTGGCGCAGCCCCAGTGCGGCCATGACAAAACACAAAGGCGTAAAGAATCGTGTCAGCCGCTTCATCGGCATGCATGCAGCGAACGCAGTTCCTGCGGCTCCCATTCCGCACCATAATCCCCCTTCAAAAAATGTGCAAAAGTAACCGTAGTAGGTCGTTGCTGTATGGCCCGACTCGGTGAACGACAGGGGATACATGTACGCGATGGACCCTCCGAACCCCCAACCGAGACCACCGAAGAATCCAAAATACATCACTCGTTCTCGCCAGTCTTCTCGACCGGAAACCAGTGCGACCGCCATCGCCGAAAGTGCGCCGGCGATCATGGCCCCGGCTTCGTGTCCGAAGTTGCCTCGAATCCCCCATCCAATCGACAGCGACAACGCAATCAGAAACATCGACGCCGGCTTGAGAAGCGGACTGCGCTCGGACTGGATGATTGCCATCGTTTTGCTCTAAAGGGAAGCAGCCGGAATCGGGTGCAGTATGAAATCATCGCGTGCAGACCGGCACACGTATGACCACGATAGAGGATGCCCAACACAAATCGAGGCATTCCATAAACACTCCTGCTCAAAAAACAAAGTGATTCGACTCCGGGGTCCGCACGCTGCAAGTTTTTCGTCGATTGTGTCGCTCGGCAGGCGGTCTT
>JAQWSQ010000154.1 GCA_029243145.1 Planctomycetaceae bacterium
CTTTGCTTAAAGTTTGCCAATCGAACGAGAGAGAGTCGCCGACTGGATCGCGACTTTTCCTGTCAACAAAAAACGCCCCGTAAGATTTCTTACGAGGCGTTTAAAGATTAAGTAGTCAGTAGTCTTGTTCAGACGACTTCCCAGCCCTTGGTGTACTGCTTCTGAATGTACTGTTGAGCTTCGGGAGCGTTCGTTGCCGTGAGCGACTTGGCATCCCATTCCAGCTTCTTGCCAGTTCGGTAGGCAACATTACCCAGTAGCACTGTTTCTGTCAGAGCACCAGAATAATCGAAGTTACACAAGGTCGGCGAGCCTTCCTTGCAGGCTTTGATCCATTCCTGATGATGCCCGAATGATGCGGGGATCGTTTTTTCAGGAGGTTGGAAGTTGGAAAATTTATCGGTGGGGAACAATCGATATTTTCCGTAATCAGCAAACATCATTCCTTCCGTTCCAACAAACATCACGCCGTTAGCGGGAACGCGCTGTCCGTGAATCTCTTTGGGAATCATGTTTCCGTCTGACCAAGTCAGTTTGACGGGAACCATGTCGCCACGTTGTGGGAATTCATAAGTCACACTGAGGCCGTGAGGGCACGTTTCAGGATGCACTTCGGGGCCTGTTGCTTCGGCAGAGGTTGGGTGACGTAACTTCAAAGCCCAGAATGGGAGGTCCATATAGTGGCACCCCATATCGCCGAGAGTCCCTTGACCGAAGTCCCACCATCGACGCCATTGACCAGGGTGATAGGTCGATTTGTGGTAAGGCCGTTCTGGTGCGGGGCCGAGCCAGAGATTCCAGTCGAGACTTGCCGGTGGTTCATGTGATTCTGCGGGACGCTCTCCGCCTCCCCAGCCTTTTCCAACCCAGACATGAACTTCAGTCACATCTCCGATGGCACCAGACTGGATCACTTCGACCACACGTCGATAGTTATCACCAGCGTGAATTTGTGTCCCCATTTGAGTGGCGACGCCGTGTTCTTTGGCGGCTTCAGCGATGATGCGTGCTTCTTGGACGGTATGCGTGAGTGGTTTTTCGCAATAAACATGTAATCCTTGGCGGATCGCGCGAATTGTTGCCGGAGCATGATGGTGGTCGGTCGTTGCGACAACCACAGCATCGATCTTGCCCTTTTCAGCGTCTAGCATTTCGCGGTAGTCGGAATATTTTCGCGCCTCGGGGAATCGCTGACCAATACGGCCAAGATACGTCGTGTCGACATCGACAAATGCCACCAGGTTTTCTGTCGCGACACCGTTAATATCTGCGAGGGCACGGTTTGCTGTTCCCACACAGGCGATATTAAGGCCTTCGTTGACTGAGCGAACTTTGGCGGCAGCAGTGCCAGTCCACAATCCTGTCGAGATTGCAGCGACTCCTGCCGACGTGGATTTCATAAAATCACGACGCGAAAAGTTTTGAGACATAATTCTTCCTTTAGGAAATCAGCGAAAAGTTCAGGTGAGATGGTGAAGGTGGGAACACGATCCATCAATCAAGGTTGATTTATCTTAACCACTTAGCGAGTTGCCAGTAAACCCGGAATTTGAGAACCATAATGGATCTCGGCGAAAAACTGTCCCAAATCGGTCTGTCACTCGGCGATGATTCCTTCTTCGTTTAGGCGGGATCGTCCCAAACCGGCTTCCGCTCCGGGAGGGAATACAAATGTGGGGATCGGTGTGTTGACGAAGTATCTTCCAATGCTTCCTGAGAGTTGAGAATCGAGAGTGTTTTGGATCGATGAACCTTTGGGAACCATTACGAACATCGAGTAATTGGAAAATGTGCTTGCTGTTTGCCAAACCGGTAGACCGTCTTCTTCGATGCTGATTGAACATGTGACGTTTTTGATATTCGCTGAATTTGTGTTTTCTTGTGGTGGTTGAAAAAGTGAAGGCCCTAAAGGTGAGCCACTGAACGGGTCACTCGTATTACGAAATGTGACGGTCCGCCCCGCTTTATCTTGTGTCGAAAGGACGAGTTGGAATCGTCCGTTTGATTTTGGAATGGCTCCCTGCTTCGTCAGGATTTCTTCAAAGTGTGTGATTGCTTCTTTGTTCATGTCTTTTTTATTCCCTCCCCCCGCTCCAGAGATCGAGGGAACAATGGAGACTGACTTTCCACTGAGTGGAATGGACTCGGACGACAATGATGC
>JAQWSQ010000161.1 GCA_029243145.1 Planctomycetaceae bacterium
TGCTCGTGCGAGTCTGTTTGAATACATTGAAGTGTTCTACAACCGCATCCGTAAACACTCGGCCTTGGGCTATTTGAGCCCCGCACAGTTTGCACTGGCCACCTAACCGTAACCCGCGCCCACGATTCCTGGGGAAGTTCAGTTCTCTCGACTTCTTGTTTGCTTGATGGCCGTTCTATTCTGCTCAAGGCTCTTGGCACAAGAAAAATTTGATATACCGGACGCGAGGATCATCTCTGAAAATGTAAAGCTTGTTCAACAATTGTACGCCGAGGAACTCAAATCCATTGATAATGCGTTCCAAAGGATGCAAATCGCTGACAAATTGATCGATGAAGCAAAGTCTTCGCAGAATGCGAGTAGTCAATATGCGTTGTTATCAGTTGCTAAGGAGATCTACCTCGAAGGAAGTGACTTTGTTGGTGCGATCACCGTTCTCGAAGAGATCGATAAACGATTTAAGATCAATGCGCTGAATCAGAAAATACAGACTCTGGATCAGGCGATCTCGTCCCGACTCGATGAAGATATGTTTCAGCAACTATTCTATCAATTTGACGAACTGATAGACGAAGCGATCCGCAACAATGATTTTGACTCTGCGAACGACCTAGGAGTTCTGGCAAATTCCTGCGCAAAAAAAACACGCGACAGGATATTGCAAGCAGAAGCTAAGAGTCTCGCAAAAGATGTCAAAGCGATGGAAGCAGTTTATGTCAAATATCAAAAAGGCATTGCTGAATTGATAGCGAGACCAGAGGACAGCAAAGCAAGTTTGGAAGTTGGCAGATTCTTGTGCTTCATCAATTCTGATTGGAAAAAGGGATTGCCTCTACTTGCACGAGGTACTGATCAAAAACTTAGAGAAATTGCTATGAAGGAACTCGAGGATATGCCGAATAGCCTAGAATTCGGTGATGCTTGGTGGGAGCTTTCTGAAATGTTGACTGGTCTTGCCCGAAGGAATGCAGTAGACCACGCCAGAAAATGGTACAGAAAAGCCGCTCCAGTTCTGTCAGGTTTACAGAAAGCAAAAATTGACTCTAGACTCTCGAATTCAGAAAGCGTAACTCCATTCTCCGCGACTCTCGCAGCTCCTGGAAGATTCAAAAATGTCATTTCGGAGGACCAGCACTATGGGGCGGCTGGTGACCTGTCGGAAAATCATATCTACGAAATCAATTTGGATGTTCTAAAACTGACTAATGGAGCGAATATCCGTATCCATGCACAAGCTGCAACGATCAATCGAACGAGTAACGGGAATATCCTTCTGAGTATTGATGGCGGAGACTGGATTAAAGTTGAAAAATGGACTTCTGAAACGTGTATTGCGTCTCAGAGATATAATAATTGGCAGAAAATTACGATAAAAAGCCCTGATCAAGCAGTTGCTCGGCAGATTCGAATGAAATTCGAATTTACCAATGGCAAAGAAGCGTTGGTTATCAACTACGTAGGTTGGGTGAGATAGCCATATTGCTCACATGCAAGAACGAGTAAGATCTCGACGAGAAGACAGCACGACCGTCAAGTCAGCCAAACTCAAACTTTATTTATCTCGCGAGAGTTCAGAACCATCAACAGCGGGCTCCGCACATCGCCTGAATTCTTGCGAATCCAGCTACTCGATCTTTGTCTCTTCGCGGCGTTGCGGAGGTATCAAGAATTCTCCAAAGATTCTTGATATTTCCGACAGAGATGCTGCGGATTGACGACTTTCAGTTCAGCATGTCCGCATTCGCCACAAATGTCGGCTATCAGTTGACCGTAGACTCGCTCTTTGAAGAAAAAGCCTACGCTCTCACCATGCACCACTGCTTTCAAATTCCCATCCGAGAGATGTCCCTGATCGACAACTCGCACATCAGGAATGATTTTTTCAGAGCCACATTTCTCGCAGGGATTTGTCATTTCTTGCTCCAAGATTTGAGAGGTCAATATTCGTCATCGCCCCCTGCCAGCTTGCGCTGGCGGCTCAAGTAACTGACCACTTTGCGTTTCTTTGTGTCTTCGCGGCTTTGCGTCAAATCCGAATTCAAATAAGTTACATGGCCGGTGGAACCGGCCCTACCTGATCAATAACATTAACTTTACACATCCCGACTGCTTGCGCGGTTGGGCTATGTCATCGACACAAGAACGTTCGTTTGAACGACGAATAGCAATCCTGCGTGCAATATTTTGTATCGAGCCACAGACTTTCGCACCAGCCGTCTCCCTCTGCGCGGACTGGCTCAGGCTTCTCCAGATTCAAGACGTGCGTTTCGTGGTAACGGTTTGCCTGCGCGATGCCATCGCGTAACGACCCGGGCGAAACTTTAGGAGGATTTTCAGCCCGCATGATATCCGACGCCATGAGCGCATCGGTCACGTACTCTGCGCAATGAAGACCTTCGCAGCGTTTACCGGTAAGATGATGTTTGACTGAATAGGGGCGACCGAGTTCTTGTTTCAAATGAGAAACGAACGGCTGCTGCAAGTTCTTGTTGAAATCGAACTTCGGCTGGTAGACGTGTAGTTCGTCCGGCGCGTTCACAGCAATATATTTTTCCAATGAAAGTTTTCGCACACCGACGCCGTTGGTCGATTCGTAAACCATCGGTTGCTTGTCTTCGACGACAACCGTGGCGACATGCGTGTATTCTGATCGGGAAAAGACTTTGACTGCCAGACAATCACCCTGACTGAAGAGCAGGGTGCCGGTCTGGACTTCGTCGGCCAATTGCTGGGCCATCACCTGATGGGTCGGGCAAAGTTCGACAACCGGTTCCACCGGACTACCGGCAAGAACCACTGTGGCTAGTAACAGATGCATGCGATCCTCCGTAACAATGCATGGGAATTGAAACTGTCAGAAGGGAGTTGAGATTGAGATAGTACGCAATTGCCCCGTGATTGGACGACAAAAGCTTGAAATAATCTCGCGATTTTCTCGTATCCTGTTATCTCACAGAACCTTACAACTACGGCTGAATGCCCGTAATCACTCGAAATTGCTTATCAGCGACCACTTCCACACGCTTAAACATTTTGGGCATTTCGCGGAGATACCAGTCGGGTTTCTTGGCGACGACGTAAATCCGACCGCCCGGCTTGAGACAGCGGTGAGCGCCTTCGATAAAGAGTTCGGCGATTTTGTAGTTGGAGTAGTAGGGGGGATTGGCGAGCACAACATCGAACGTGGATGTCTCGGGCTTACTCACTTCGTCATCGAGTAAGACGGTCACATTCTCTAACTCATTCAACTCGGCACCAATCTGAGTACACTGGATGGCTCGCGCGTTGGAATCGATGGCCGTCACATGGCCTCGGTCGGCCCTGATCGCTGCGGCAAATGTGACACACCCGCTGCCACAACCGAGATCCAGCACGTTGTCTTTATGTTTGATCTGCATCGCATCGATCAGATGACGGGCACCCAAATCGAGTTGTCGATGATTGAAGACTCCCGGACGACTGACGGCTTTGATGAGCCTTTCCTGATCGCGGAATGCAAACTCGCAAGAAAAGTCACGTTCCTTTTTGAGTTCTCCTTTTCGCTGACCACTGAGGATCGTGCATTTCTCCATTTCAATTTGAGTCACCTTGGGGAACATCTTCTGTAACTCTTCGTGCAGCCACATGTTCTTCGGTTTTTCATTCCCAACAATCAATGTCCCTTGTTGGCTCAGATGTTGAAATGCATCTTGCAGTTGATCGCGGAGTAATTCCCGTTCGCCGCGAATTGGTAAGGGGAGAAAAATATGATCGTATTGTTCATCCGGAAAATCAGTATCGCAGACCAATTTCAAGTTGCCGGGCATCGGTTGTCGTGCCTCGTAAGCGCGTTCGGCCTGATACTTATCCAGAAAGAGACAATTTACCGTGGCTTGTGGATAGTCGCGAGCAAGCTGTGCGGCTAACTGTCCGCGTCCGAGTGTGGTGGAGGCGAAGTTCTTTCCTTGAACTGTGGGAAGATGTTCAATGAGCAGACGTTCGGCAGACTTGATGCCGTAAGGTTTGCGTTTTTGAGGAGGTCGACGACCCATGAGCGTCCCTTGATGCCGGTCAGTCGACCCAGCAAATGTAGCATTTGAGATAATTAGTTTCGGAACACCAAGTGGAAACTGGATGATCGGCGGCTTGCCCGCGTGCTTCAAGAATCCGAATCGACCGTTTGTTCCGTGTCGCAACTTGGGACAGCATGTCTTCAAAATCGTGCCGAGTGACAAGCCCCGAGCAACTGCACGTCACCAGCAATCCGCCATTCGGCATTAAATCGAGAGCGCGACTGTTCAGACTGAAATACCCTTTCATCGCCCGATCAAGACCGCGTCGAGTGCGTGCGAGCTTGGGAGGATCGAGAATCACAGCGTCGAACGTTTGACCTTCATCAATCAACGTTCCCAAGTCATCGAACACATCGACCTGCCGAAATTCAAACTTATCAGCCACGCCATTCAGTTCCGCGTTAGCCTTTGCGAGTTGGAGTGCGGACTCTGAAGTATCGGCGGCAAGGACTGATGAAGCGTTGCCATGAATGGCAGCCGCGAGACCGAATCCCCCTGAATAACAAAACGCATCCAAAACTTTTGCGTTAGGGGGAAGGTAATTGGTGAAGGCACGGCGATTCGAGCGTTGGTCGAGATAGAATCCCGTTTTCTGACCTTCCAAGACATCGACTTCGTAACGGATGCCATCGTCTTTAATGAGGATTTTTTCGGGAGGAGCTTCACCACGAACAAGACTGTCCTGCATCTCAAGCTGCTCGTGCTCGTTCATTCCCTTTTCGGTGCGCAGATAGATACCCCGAGGGTTCAGTTTCTCCTCAAGGAGATCGAGGATCAACTCGATTCTAGTCGCGACTGCGAGAGAAGTCACCTGCACCAGCAACCACTCACCAAATTGATCAACAACCAATCCCGAAAACCCGTCGCCTTCGCTGAAGACAAGGCGGGCGGCCGTTTCATTATCGGCTTCACGGAACATGGGTATTCGCACTCGAAATGCAGAATCGAATTTTTGTGACAATAAGTCACGGTCGATGCGAACATTTTCGTCCCAGGAAAATAGCCGAACGCGAATTTGACTGTGCGGATTGAAGAGTCCCCAAGCGATGAACTTCTCATCATGGCTGTAAACGGCGACTTCATCACCCGGTTGGATTATCCCTTCGAGACGCATAATGGCCCCGCCAAAGACCCACGGATGGTGCGAGAAAAAGGGAAGTGCCCGCTTGGGCTTAATAATGACGCGCGGCGATACAGGATCGGAACCGGACATGGGGTGGTCGTTTATTTCATCGTTCAGTTTCAGCCCGTGACGATGAACGTCACGAAATGACACATTTATCGTGCGAGAATGGCTCTCGGTAAATATAGATCAGTAAGCACTGATCTCACACATTCAAGCCGGAAACCCGGCTTGACTCAACCCCAGTTTTTCAGAATGCCCCCGCATTCGGCTCAACTTGGCGTTATAAATCCTCAAATTATGTCGGCGGCGCGTGCCGTGACTCTTCAACTTCCTGCAAATACGCGAGTAATCGGTCACGCTGATTGGTCAAATGTCGAACTCGCAACAGTGATCGAACACGTGTTCGCAATTCCAGTTTATTGACGGGTTTGGTCAAAAAGTCATCACAGCCAGCGGAAACTGCCTTTTCGATGTCGCCACTCTCGTTGAGAGCAGTGACCATCAAGATCGGAATTCCCTGTGTTTCGTCGTCTGATTTCAACTTCTGACAGACCTCATAGCCACTCATTCGAGGCATCATGATATCCAACAGAATCAGGTCGGGCTCTCGTTCGGAAACCGCTTCGAGTGCCGCATGTCCATCATTCACACTGCGAATTTCGTAATCGTCATCCGAAAGATACGCTTCCAGAAGCTCACAGTTAGGAATATTGTCATCGACTATCAGAATTTGAGAGCCGGTCAGGTCGTTATCTTGCATAGGTCTGTCAAAAATAGACGAGAATCGGTCGAACTGCCCATCATAGAGCACGCATTTCCATCAGAAACATTATACGCGAGAGCCCCGCCTACCGGAACACCGTTTGACGCGGAATATCGCGAGTCACAAGAATCTCTCAAACCGCATTGGATCCTGAAGAACAGATCGGTCAAATTAGCACTTCATACACAATTCACGTTGGGAGCCGAACATGCCTTTGTTTTGTCGCATATTCTTGACTGCGTTTGCCTTATTCCTGCCGAGTACGGGCCTCTTGGCGGCTGAGAAACCGAATATCATCTGGGTGGTGATTGAAGATATGTCGGCTCATTTCAGCAGTTATGGCGAAACGACCATCCAAACACCCCACATCGACCGACTCGCCGCGAATGGCGTGAAGTTCACGAATGCCTATGTGACCGCTCCGGTCTGTTCGACCTGCCGGTCAGCTCTCGTGACGGGTATGTACCAAACGTCCATTGGCGCCCATCATCACCGCAGTGGACGGGGCAAAATGAAAATCCAACTCCCGGCCCATGTAAAACTGATCCCCGAATATTTTCAGGACGCCGGATATTGGACCTGCAACATGGGAACGCCGAACGGCTCCCCCAAACTCGGCAAAACCGATTACAACTTTGAATGGGACGCATCAGCCTACAACGGCAGTGACTGGGCTCAGCGCAAACCGGGCCAACCTTTCTTCGCTCAAATTCAACTACACGGAGGTAAGTTACGCAGCGGTAAAAACTGGCAAAAACGCGTTGAAGAGAAACTGGGCAGCGTGACTAACCCTGCCGATGTGCGACTCCCACCTTATTACCCCGATGATGAAGTCATCCGCGATGACTGGGCCGCCTATCTAGACAGCGTTCGCTGGACCGATCACGAAGTGGGCGAATTGATTACCCGGCTCGAAAAAGAGAAGATTCTGGACAAGACCTTCATTTTTCTGATCACCGATCACGGCATCTCTCACGCGCGAGGAAAACAGTTCTGCTATCAGGAAGGAATGCACATCCCGCTCATCGTTCACGGTCCCGGATTGAAAGCGGGAACAATCCGCAATGATGTCGTTGTCCAGATCGATATGGCAGCCTCTTCAATGGGCTTCGCCGGGATCGAGATCCCCAAGTATCTACAATCCAAAGATTTGTTCGCTGATGGTTACAAGCCCCGTGATTATGTCGTCTCAGCGCGAGACCGGTGCGACGAAACAGTCGACCGCATTCGCGGCGTGACCAACGGACGATTCAAATATATTCGTAACTTCCACCATGAGCGACCGTACCTTCAACCGAATGCCTATAAAGACGCCAAACAGATTTTGATTCGCCTCAACGAACTTGCCGACGCCGGGAAGCTCAATAAAGCTCAGATGTTGCAAATGGCCGAAAGCCGACTGAAAGAAGAACTCTACGACATGCAGAACGATCCGTGGGAGCTAAAGAATCTCGCCAGTGATCCGTACTACTCAGACATGCTCGACCGCATGCGAGGCCATCTACACGAATGGATTGAAACCACCGGAGACAAAGGCCAACAACCGGAAGGGGAAATGTTTGACAGCGACATGGCGGTTTATCTCAACACCAAAAAACGCCGTCATCCAGATCGAGCCGCCATTCTTCAACGCAACATCGATCAGATGAAAGCCTGGGAGGCGGAGGGGAAGTGAATTCGCAAGCACCAAATAATTCCCCGTTAGTACGGAGAGGGGGGGGAGATATTAGGGCTCATCCGGGATTTGTGTATTCAGATAGAGGCTTGGCCACACGATGAAGAAACGAATGGGTAGCTGGATTCGCAAGAATTCAGACAATATGCGGAGCCCGATTTTGATGGTTCTGAACTCTTGCGAATTCAGCTACGAGTGAGCCTCGTAGGCATGCCCCCGCATGCCTTCCTGTTGTCTTTGACAGTAAAGGCCCGGCTTGTGAAGGGAGGGGCGATTTCTAACGCAGCAGGTAGATCCGGTTTGTCAAAAAATCCCGAGTTGATCGCGGGCGTCGTCGGTCATTCGTTCGGGGGACCAGGGGGGAGACATTACCAGCGTGATGCTGGCTTCGTCCACGTCGTCCATTTGCTCCAGCGCCATCTTCGATTGGTTGATGATCTGCGGACCAGCCGGGCAAGCCGGCGATGTCAGCGTCATTTCGACGAAGACTTTTTTGGTTTCGTCGTCGCAATTCACCGAATAGACGAGGCCGAGATCGACGATATTGATCATCAACTCTGGGTCGATCACTTGTTTGAGTGCTTCGAGATAGGGATCGTCATCGGCCATGGTTCGGGTTCCTGAAAATGCTTGTTTTGATTGGTTATTCGGGGACTTCGACGTAGATGCCATCTTCACGAACATCAACCGTCAATGTCTGTACGGGCTCAGTGGCCGGCATGCACTGCGCGGCTCCCGTTTTGAGGTCAAACTTGGCGCCATGTCGTGGACAGACAATCGAACAGTCTACAATGGGGCCGTCGGTCAGCGGCTGACCGTCGTGCGAGCAGACATCTTCAATCGCGTAATAGTCGTCTCCGATACAAACCAGCAATGCGGGCAGATCGTCGATGATAAATGATTTTCGTTCGCCGGTAGACAGTTCGTCTTTGTCGGCGACTTTCTCAAAATCGGCCACGTCGTTCCTTTATATGTTTTGATCGAGCAGACATCAAAGCTGTTCGACTGAGAGTGCGTCTTCTGAATTCCCCTGCCGTCTTACGACGGCGGCTAAAACTTCTTGGTTCTTTTCAATCTCCGATGCCCAACTTCTGAACGACGGCATCGTTCAATGTCTTGCGGACCGCTTCCACGGGTATTCGGTCGTAAACAGTCTGGAAGAAACCTTGCACAATCATGTGCATCGCTTCATATCGAGACAACCCACGCGACATCGCGTAAAAAACCTGTTCTTGATCGACCTGTCCCGCGGTTGCTCCGTGTGTGCAACGAACATCGTCGGCTTCGATTTCAAGTCCCGGAATGGCATCGGCACGGGCCGTGTCTGAGAGCATCAAGGCATCGCTGCGTTGATAACCGTCGGTAAGCTGGGCTTTCTTATCGACCTTGATCATCCCTCGCCAGACCACACGGGCTTTGTCTCTCAGAACTTCTTTGTAGAGTAAGTCGCTGCGTGTTTGTTCGTCGTTATGCGTTTGTTGTGTATAGAACGAGATCTTTTGTTTGTCGGTGGCGAAAGTCACGCCGTTCACTTCACCGATTGAGCCGCGACCATTCAGAACGACATCCTGATGCACGTGCGCCAATTTCGCACCGAGTGCTGAAACGGTCCATTGCATGAAACCGTTTGATTCAACCAGCCCCGCCTGATGAGCGAAATGATAGGTCTTTTGATTCCAATTTTGGAGCTGAACGTATCGCAAATTGGCATCTTTGCCAACAATCAGTTCGACACATCCCAAGTGCAGACCAGGGGAGCCTTCGTCCCCAGAGAGCGTTTCTTCCAGTAGTGTCGCTGAGGCATTGTCTTCGAGAATGACCAAGGTATGGCTGAGGTCGGCTGCCCCGGCTTGCGTCAAGGCAATGAGTGAATGCAAAGGTGGTTCCACTGAGCAGTTCTTCGGAACGTACAGAACAGTCCCACCCGTCCAGAACGCCGCGTGCCAAGCCGCAAAACGGTCTCGATCCGGAGTCACAGCTTTGGTCATGAAATATGGTTCGAGGATGTCACGATGGGTATGAACCAACGCAGAGAGATCGCCAAACACGACACCTTGCTCAACAAGTGAGGCATCAATTTGAGACGACGTGCAGTGGCCATTCTCGTGTGTGACCTGTCCTTTAAACTCGGCTTCGCCTTGCAACTGCGTATCGAGTTTATTGCCAGCCGGTTTGTCGGCAGACAGCGAAAATTTGGCCGGTTGGAAAATCCGCAGATCAACGCGTTTCCATTCTTCGGGATCGAGCGGTTCACACAACTTTTCGTTGTAGATGGCGAACGCTTTCTTCCGCAGTTCAATGATCCATTCGGGATCGTCACGCTGGTCCAAAAAAGCGTTGAACGCGGCTTCGTTGAATGTTTCCGGTGGTGCGACTATGGCTGTGCTCATGGTGATTTGGCAACTAGAAATTAGAAATTAGCAAAGAAGAACATTGTGGGTTCCCCCCAACATCAATCAACCGACCGAACCTTCCATCTGGAGTTCGATCAGGCGATTCATCTCGACTGCGTATTCCATCGGAAGTTCTTTGACCAGTGGCTCGATGAAACCGGTGACGATCATCGAAGATGCTTCCACTTCGCTCAGTCCACGGCTCATCAGATAGAACAATTGCTCTTCGGCGATTTTGGAAACCGAGGCTTCGTGTTCGATGACGACGTTTTCTTCATCGACTTCGATGTAGGGATACGTGTCACTGCGACTTTCTGGATCGAGAATCAACGCGTCACAAACGACGTTTGATTTACAATCTTTGGCGTTTTTGTCGACTTTGACGAGACCGCGGTAGCTCGAGCGACCACCGTCTTTTGAAATCGATTTGGAAATAATACGGCTGGATGTGTTTGGAGCACAGTGAACCATTTTGGCTCCGGCATCCTGATGCTGCCCCTCCGATGCAAAGGCAATCGACAAGGTTTCGCCCCGAGCACCGGGTTCCATCAGATAGATGGCGGGATACTTCATGGTCAAACGCGAGCCGAGGTTGCCGTCCACCCATTCCATCAGCGAATCGCGATAGGCCATTGCACGTTTGGTGACGAGGTTATAGACGTTGTTCGACCAGTTCTGAATGGTCGTGTAACGACAGCGGGCGTTCTTCTTGACGATGATTTCCACAACGGCTGAGTGCAATGACTCGCTACTGTATGTGGGTGCCGTGCATCCTTCGACGTAATGAACCGAAGCCCCTTCGTCGACAATGATCAGCGTTCGTTCGAATTGTCCCATGTTTTCCGTATTGATGCGGAAGTAGGCTTGTAAGGGGAAGTCGATCTGGACGCCGGGAGGAACGTAGATAAATGATCCCCCCGACCAGACTGCCGAGTTGAGAGCGGCAAATTTATTGTCGTTAGAAGGAATGACGGTTCCGAAATATTCACGGAACAGTTCAGGGTGGTCTTTCATCGCCGAATCGGTATCGGTAAAGATAACACCCTGATTGGCGAGATCTTCCTGAAGAGAACCGTAGACCACTTCGGACTCGTATTGTGCCTTCACACCGGCCAGATATTTCTTTTCAGCTTCGGGAATTCCCAGACGGTCGTAAGTTTTGCGGATGTCTTCGGGGACGTCGTCCCAATCACGTTCCTGATTATCGGAAGCACGCATGTAGTAATAGATGTCCTGGAAGTCGAGTTGGGAAAGGTCGCCCCCCCAATTCGGCATCGGCTTCTCTTCGAAGATTTTGAAGGCTTCGAGACGGAAGTCTAACATCCACTGGGGCTCTTTTTTCAGTTCAGAAATCTGACGAACGATTTCTTCATCGAGCCCTTTGCGGCTTTTGAAAGTGTATGTGTCGGTTTGGTCGTGAAACCCGTACTGGTAATCGCCGACGCCAACATCTTGTTTAGGTGAATCAGTCGCCATGAGAGGCTCCTTGGTTTTTTATGAAACTCGGTACTAAGTTCGAGAAGTCTGAAATTTGAACTACTGAGTAACCGCTTCGACTTGCTCTTGTTCTGCGGCCGCTTCCGGGTGACGCTCGCGAAGAGCCGTATAGCCTTCGTTATGAATTTCTTCGGCGAGTGAGGCGTCTCCCGTTTCCACAATACGCCCCCCCATCATGACGTGAGCATATTGAGGAATGTTGTATTGAAGAAGTCGTTCGTGGTGAGTGATGATCATCACGCCCATCTCGGGACCGGTCAGCTTGGTGAGTCCTTCGGAGACAAAGCGGACGGCATCACTATCGAGACCAGAGTCGGTTTCGTCGAGGATGGCAAATTTCGGTTTGAGCATTGCGAGTTGGAGAATCTCCATTCGCTTTTTCTCTCCCCCCGAAAAGCCTTCGTTGAGATAGCGACGAGCAAATTCCGTTTTCATGTCGAGCGATCCCATTTGTTCCTTCAACTCTTTGCGGAACTCTCGCATGGGGACGAGTCCTTCGCCTTCCTTACGGGCAGGATTACGAATGTTGGAAATGGCATGACGCAGGAAGTCGGCGACTTTGACGCCGGGAATTGTCACCGGATACTGGAAGGCGAGAAATAGCCCCAATCGTGCCCGTTCGCTAGGATCGAGATCGTTAAGTTTCGCACCATCCAGCTCGACAGTCCCCTGGGTGATCGTGTATTTGGGATGGCCGGCCAAGGCATAGGCGAGTGTACTTTTGCCGGAACCATTTTCGCCCATCAAAGCGTGAATTTCTCCGGCTTTGACTTCGAGATTCACCCCTTTCAGAATCGGGGTCTCTTCGACATTAACGTGCAAGTTTTCGATCTTCAGTAAACTGGTCATGTGGGTCGATTCCTCGGTCGGAATTTCAATGAGTGTGTTGATATGTTGTTAACCGAAAAATTTTCGGTTTTGTCACAAATTAATACGGGTTTATTGTTATTCGCAGTGCGCAATGTCTTTCACGCTCAATGTCGTATTTGACGACACTGCAAATCTCACACAAGGTGATTCACTTTGAGAGAATGATTCTCTCAAGCATTGTCTGGATGGAACCGGAACATGATCTCAAGCGGTCGCGGTGGTACCGGCGACTTCTCCGTAACCACTATGATGTGGCAGGATAATTTCGTCGCCAATCTTCTCACCCTTCTGACCGAAACCTGCTGTGCCGGACACTTTGCCCAGTTTGCGAGATTTAATTTTGTCCTGGATTCGCATCAGTCCTTCGAGCAAAGCCTCGGGCCGAGGAGGACAACCGGGAACATAAACGTCCACGGGAACCACCAAATCGACACCTTTGACAACATGATAACCGTGCTTGAAGTACGGTCCACCACCGACAGTACAGGCACCCATCGCAATGACATATTTCGGATCGGCCATCTGTTCATACAGACGACGGACGCGACTTGCCATTTTGTAGGTGACCGTTCCGGCGACGATCATGAGGTCGGCTTGCCGTGGAGTTGCGCGGAAAGCACCGGCTCCGAACCGGTCGATGTCGTATCGTGACGCGCCGGTGGCCATCATCTCGATGGCACAACAGGCGAGCCCGAACGTCATCGGCCACACGCTGGACTCTTGAGCCCAGTTCATGGCTTGTTCGAGAGTGGTCGTAATGACGTTTTCTTCAAAGCGTCCTTCGATCCAAGTCATCTTGCTGCTTTCCTAAATCTTTTGGAAAATTGTGCCGGCTAGCAGCCGACCTCCACGGACATTCTTGTGAATCTTAGCGGGTTCTAATGTAACCAGTGACTCTGCTGATGCAAAGGTCACGAGGCCTCAGAAACCGGCACAAATTCGCAGGAATGATGCCCATCCATACAACACTGTGTTCGTTCTATTTTCATCCCCAACACCTCTTCAAACACCGACTGTTCCATTTCGCAAATGGACGAGTCCTGGCTTGCCAGATCGTGATAAGGGCAGTTATTTTCTCTTAACACCGGTAAATCGACGTTCCCATCGACCTCAACACTAAAACCGCGATCATTGAGGGATTCTCGCAGTTCCATGAATCTCTCCAGAGCGGATCGACCGTTGACATTTGCACTATACTGCCGAATTAACGACTGTTTGATCCGTTCCATCACTCGCTCACGAACCTCGTCTTCCTCAATCTGCATCACTTCCTTCCACAGAATGAGTGCCAAGTCGCTGTAATTGTCGCCCAAAGAACGCAGAGCTGCGGTTGTGATCTGATAAACATGATGGGGCCGTCCACGTCCTTCGCGCACAGCCCGTCGATCAATCAGCCCGCGTCCTTCCAAGCGAATCAATCGCTGACGAACGGCAGTCGCAGTGACTTCCGTCACATCGCAGATCTGCTGAATCGTGGAAGCCCCCATGCGGTGGATTTCTTCCAAGAATTCGCGATCTTGTGTTTCGAGATTTGACTTCATTCTCAACGACCTTATCGTGGAGGCCTCCAACATGATGGCTTAACCTCGCGTTCTTATTCTATAATAGGCAGTTCGATGAATTCTCACAATTCTGACTGTGAGAAATAGTCGAATTGAGACTGGATCTCTGTTTTTGGAGCGATCCTGCCGAAAATGATTGTTCCTAAGTTCTTACACGTTATACTGTTTGACTCATTCAACCACTCGCCGAAGTCGGCCCGTTAATCCGCAAATGACTCATTTGTCGTCAGCAGGCCTGCAAGGAAAGATTCTCATGAAGAGACCGCAATACTCTTTGGCTGCTCACTCCAAGCTCCTGATTAGCTTGGGGGTGATGTTATTTGGATTGTATGGATTCTCGCAGATCGGGTTCGCGCAGCAAGAGGATCAGAAATCGGTCGAGAAGACCGAAATCGGATCGAGTGAATCAACTACGGAAACTCCCTCTAAACCGACTCCCCAAGAGAATGTGCTTCCGGTCACACAAGAAACGGTCTCTCCCGGAGAGAAGCCAACGCCAGAGATCGAAGATGCGGAGGTCGCCGAGGCACCAGGATTTCTCGAGAAAGTCGATTCTGCATTCGCGACAGCCGTCGATTGTATGGCAAGCGTACTCTTCTATCGGATTGGGGCAGAGACAGAAGAATATATTGTCTTTACCGGGACTGACCAATACGTCCGACCGAAGGACTCCAAAGGGCCGTTCAGCAAGTTGACTGTCGATGGTCTCTCCGATGTAGAGACCATTCCCTCTGACGATCTGGAATCTCTCTACTATAAAAAAAAATTGATCAACGCCGTGACGGCAGATGATCGGTACTTTCGCTACGGAAGGCTGGATGACAAAGATGTCGAATATATTTCACTCAAATTGCCACCGGTGGTTGTGGGAGGCGAAACCTACGAACTGAGTCACGATGCCAAGTTGGTCAAAGAGGGGGACACCTATCAGTTAGTCGGCGAAATGCGCGGCAAGCTCGATCCCGACACCGCTTTAAATTCGAGTCAGGCCGAGACACTCGCCAATGCTGGTTGGTTAAAAACGACCGACTTGGGAAGTTATCAGCAAAGTGGAAAAACAGGTGGTGCTCCCGTTGTGGTTCTATGGCTCGCGCTGGGAGCGATCTTCTTCACACTTTATATGAGAGGCGTGAACTTCTGGGGATTTACTCACGCAATTGAAGTGGTCCGCGGCAAGTACGACAACCCCGATGAAGATGGCGAAGTGACTCACATGCAGGCTTTGATGTCTGCTCTCTCGGCAACAGTCGGTTTGGGAAATATTGCCGGCGTAACCATCGCCATGACACAAGGGGGTCCGGGAGCATTTTTCTGGATGATCCTGTGTGGATTGTTCGGCATGACAAGTAAATTTACCGAATGCACACTCGGCCAGAAGTACCGCATCGTCAAGCCGGATGGTTCAATTCTGGGTGGCCCGATGGGTTACCTTCGTTATGGCTTGGCGGAAATTGGTCTCGGTGGGCTCGGTCGCGTCTTGTCATTTATGTTTGTCGTGATGTGCATTCTGGCCAGTTTCGGCGGTGGAAACATGTTCCAAATCAATCAGTCAGGATCGACATTACTGGAACAAGTGCAATCCAAAGAACGGAAAGAGATCGTTCAACTCGATCAGGAGATTGAAGCCGCCGTACTCGCAAAACAAACAGTTGTTGCCGTGGAACTTCGGCAAACCAAACTGGATCGCAAAAAAGAGATGGATAATTTTGCGACAACATTCAACGTCATTTTTGGACTCGTGATGGCTGTGCTCGTAGGCATCGTGATCATTGGAGGCATCAAGCGGATTGGAGCGGCTGCGGAAAAAATCGTCCCCTCCATGTGCTTCATGTACATCGCCGCATGCCTGTGGATTATCATTACACATATTGGTGAAGTGCCACCATTGATCAGCGCGATCTTCACGGAAGCATTCAATGGAGACGCGATTCGGGGTGGTTTAATCGGCGTTCTGGTCATCGGAGTTCAGCGAGCCGCTTTCAGTAACGAAGCGGGTGTTGGTTCGGCGGCCATCGCTCACTCGGCTGCAAAAACCGAGGAGCCAGTGCGAGAGGGAACCGTTGCACTGCTCGGGCCATTCATTGACACCATCGTGGTCTGTTCGATGACGGCGTTGGTCATTTTAATCACCGGTGCCTGGGACAATTCTGACTGGGTCATTCGTGATGGATTGTCGGGTGCGTCTTTGACAAGCCAGGCG
>JAQWSQ010000162.1 GCA_029243145.1 Planctomycetaceae bacterium
TGCTCGTGCGAGTCTGTTTGAATACATTGAAGTGTTCTACAACCGCATCCGTAAACACTCGGCCTTGGGCTATTTGAGCCCCGCACAGTTTGCACTGGCCACCTAACCGTAACCCGCGCCCACGATTCCTGGGGAAGTTCACGGTTACTACTAAAGTTAAAATTCACACGCTCTATTGGAGAATCTTACTCAGACCTACAATGGGGTTTGAATTTTCCAAGTTGTAATTGTCAGTTGTCTTCAATAACACTAATCGCGACCGTAATGTAATTTTGAATTCCGCCACGTACGTGAAAATCCAATATTACAATCATTTCATCTTGCGGTGCTAAGTATCGATTTAATTCGGTCCGAGGGTCCGAGGGACTGGTAATCTGCCATCTGGAGTGCCGAGGATTGGTTCGACACCATCAATACAAGGCATTCAACAATGCTTTCAACGATTTTCGTCTTTGAGAATTGTCAATAGTCACTCGAATGTCCATGGCGAGTGCTAAACCGGGTCCAAATCGCAACTCAGGATTTTCGCTGAACATCTGGAATGCTCGATCATAAATCGCCCATTTGACTGATTTCTCGTCCATCCTATCTAGAACTGTTTCAATCACGACACCGCTTGATACGTCTGACAATTGTGGAAGCATCGCATGCGGAATTACTTGTGCCCCACTTGACCTGACGTGGTTTGTTACAACTTTTCTCGCCGAAACAGATCCAAGCTGATTAAAGCCCTGCTGAATCCATCGCGATTCACACCCTGATTCCAATACTGGCGTAATCAGATTATCAATATCTTTGGAGTAGAGGCGATTCTCAGTGAATCGAAATTCGATCTCAATCCATTGGGGTAACTCCTTGACTGGATTTTTTCGCAATCTGCTAGCGACGTTTGATTTCCACGCTTGCTCACCTGAACCTAACCAAACCGCAGGCTCTCCTGGCACCCAAACACCCTGACCTGAATGTTCTTCAGATGCCTCAACATCGTGGTTCACGTCTCTAATATTGGATTTGCTCTCAATATTGACTGCGGGCTTAATCGAAGACTGAGGTAATCGCCGAAAACATATGGCACATCGCTTCCACATATTTTCACCGACAATTTTATCAGCATTTATCGCGATCTCATTTTCTGATACTGAACACCACTTCTCGACTGTAGACCGTGAGTTTTCATCTTTGTCACGCCAAAGAAAAGTACATTTAGAACGATGCAAAACGTTGTATCCGGGGTTATTGCTACCGAAATGATTGAACACAAATCCCGCTTCGTTTTGCTGTTGCCAATTGCGATAACCGGATTCATCTTCTTTGAATGTTATCATGCTATTACTTGAGTGCTCTTCAGAGATTTCTGTTGCTTGACGGATCGACTACATTTCCAATTTGAGTCAGCCCATCCGTAGGCCGTACTCCCGCCTGCGTGAGCAAGTGGATCGAATTCTCAGATGATACCAGCTTCGAAAACAATCCGTCTCTGAAATAAATTAAATAGGCACAGCCAGAAAATATTCCGACTCTAATTTTTTGGCCAATCACACACTCGCCGGAACACCTTCCGTAATCGAAGGATATTTGAGCGCAAAGTCCAGCAACTCGCGGGCTTTGCTGTTATCGCATTGTTTGGCCAAGTTGTCGGCATCAGCGTCTTCAAACACTGGCTCAGGTGTACCGAATTGTTCGGCCAATAGGGTGTAATATTCACGCCGTAAAACCGGACGATTGTCGGAAATCAAGAACAGTTCGTTGACGGCATCGGGATTGGCTTCGCATTTGAGAACTGCCTTAACGGCATCATCGACATGAATCAGGTTAAGGTAACCGTCCGGGTTGCCGCGCATCGGTTCGCGGGCTGCCAGTTTTTCTTTCCGGGCTAATAATCGACCGGGGCCGTAAATGCCCGAGAGTCGTAAGATGTTCCATGGTGTTTTCATCTGCTCGCGAACCAGTGCCTCGGCATCGAGACAGACGGTGCCGTTGTCTCGTGCGGGTTCGGTGGGTGATTCTTCATTGATGACGCCGCCGTCCGATTGTCCGTACACGCTGGTACTGGAAATGTAGATGAGTCTTTGCGGTTGGAACGTCTCGGCAGTGAGCACATTCTTTAACCCTTCGACATAAACCTCTCGTTGAGAGAAGCCTGCGGAGCGGTCGAGACCGATGGCATACAGACAGGTGGAGATACCTGCCGGGAAGGTCAAAGTCTCCGGTTGCATCACATCGCCAATGATGGGGTGGATTCCCAGTTGGCGGAATTGTTCGGCAGTTTCTACGGAACGGGTGAGCGCGTAGACCTCGTCGCCGTTCTCACGCCATTGATGGGCGACTCGTAGTCCCAGATATCCGCAACCGATGATAAGTTTGCTCATGGTTTCTAACGTGATCTTATTTTTTAGGGTGGACTGTGGTGTGACGTTTCGATGGTTTGTGAAATGTCCTCTGTGTCGGCATGTTCGACGTGGAGTATTACTTGGACCCGTTGTGACTGCTTGAAACGAAACGATGTTTCATGTCAGGCGGGAGCCTGACCTACAAAAAAACCTTCGAGCCATAGGACTCGAAGGTTGAATTTTAATAGTTTGACAACTCCGAAAATCAATAGCGATAATGCTCTGGCTTGTAAGGGCCTTCGACGGCAACGCCGATGTAGTCGGCTTGTTCTTCGGTCAGTTCTTCGAGCACGATGCCAATCTTTTCGAGGTGCAAGCGGGCCACTTCTTCGTCGAGTTGCTTAGGCAACATGTAAAGATCGTTCTTGTAATTGGCGAAGTTCTCCCACAATTCGATTTGTGCCATCACCTGATTGGTGAAACTGTTCGACATCACGAATGAGGGATGACCGGTTGCACAACCGAGGTTGACCAGGCGGCCTTCGGCCAATAGGAGTATCGACTTGCCGTTGGCAAAGGTGTATTTATCAACGGGACCACCTTCGTTGATCTCGTCTTTGATCCGTTCGAGCGTGATGCTCTCTGTGTTGTTGAGAAACGCAACATCGATTTCGGTATCGAAGTGTCCGATGTTGCAGACGATGGCGTTGTGCTTCATTTTCTCAAAGTGCTCGGGACGAATGATGTCTTTGTTACCGGTGGTGGTGACAAAGATGTCTCCCAGAGCGGATGCTTCCGCCATGTTGGTGACTTGATAGCCTTCCATCGAGGCCTGCAAGGCACAGATCGGGTCAATCTCGGTGACGATCACACGAGCACCCAGTCCGTCCATGGCATCGGCGCAACCTTTACCCACATCACCGTAACCGGCCACGACCACAATTTTACCGGCGATCATCACGTCAGTCGCACGTTTGATTCCATCGGCAAGTGATTCGCGACAACCATACAGGTTATCGAACTTGCTCTTGGTGACAGAGTCGTTGACATTGATGGCAGGAACGCCCAGCTTGCCCTCTTTAATGAGCTTGCGGAGAGTCTTGATTCCGGTGGTGGTTTCTTCCGACAGACCACGAATCTCTTCGAGCATCTCGGGATGTTTGTCGTGAACTAACGCGGTCAAGTCACCACCATCGTCGAGAATCATGTTGAGCGATTGTCCATCGGGCCAGACCAATGTCTGTTCGATGCACCACCAGAATTCGTCTTCCGACATGCCCTTCCAGGCAAAGACGGGGATCCCGGCGGCAGCCATTGCAGCCGCTGCATGATTTTGCGTGGAGAAAATGTTGCAGCTCGACCACCGAACTTCGGCTCCCAGCTCAATCAGTGTTTCCATCAGGACGGCGGTCTGAATGGTCATGTGCAGACAACCAGCAATGCGTGCTCCCTTGAGAGGCTTGGACTCTCCATACTTTTCACGAAGAGACATCAGGCCGGGCATCTCAATCTCGGCGAGTTCGATTTCTTTGCGGCCGAGAGCCGCCAATTCGAGATCTTTAACTTTGTAAGGAAGAGGTGTGGTGGTCGACATGCGATTTCCTTCTATTGGCTTCTATTGGACTGTGACAGCTATTGAACAATGATACTTTGTGGAAAGTGGCAAATGCGGGAGTTGATCGGTGTACGATGTATATGACACCGCAGTGAGCAGGCTCAGATAACCAGAATCCCCAGAAAAACGATTCTGAACAGGAGATTATCTCTAAAACAGGACGAACAAGTAGTCCTCATGACCTGTCGAATGCTTCACTTGTGGACTAAGATAAGGAATTCGCGGTGAACACTCAATACTGAGGCCCCCGGTTCAGCTTTTGAAAACGGTAGAAATTGTTGATGGAATCCAAGGCTTGTCGTTTATGAAAATTCCTGAAATCTTTCGCACCAAACCATTTGGGCTCTCCATCGAGATCTTCCCTCCCAAAACCGAGGCGGGAGAAAACGCGCTCGCAAGTAACCTCAGCCGACTGACCCGCTACCAACCTGCCTTTATTTCCTGCACCTATGGAGCGGGCGGATCGACTCAGGAAAAGACTCTCGAATGGTGTGGACGGCTGGTCAATGAGTTCGAGCAAAGCGCAACGGCTCACTTCACTTGTGTCGGTTCGACTCGTGCGGATCTCATCGAGTGGCTGAACCGGGCCAAGGATCGTGGTGTCCAAAATATCATGGCTTTGAGAGGGGATGCCCCCGACGGAGCGGATAAGTTTGAAGCCATCGAAGGTGGGCTGTCTTATGCGAATGAGTTAGTCACTTTGATTCGGGAGAACTTTGGAGACGAGTTCGGCATCGGAGTCGCCGGATATCCTGAAAAGCATCCCGAAGCGTCTGATGCCCAAACCGATCTCGTCAATTTGAAACGCAAAGTGGACAGTGGAGCAGACGCTGTTTTCACACAACTCTTTTTCAATAACCAAAGCTTCTTCCAGTTTCGAGATAACTGCCAAGACGCACAAATCCAAATACCGATCATCCCCGGCATCATGCCGATCACAGAGTTCACCCGCATTAAACGGATCACGTCCATGTGCGGAGCCGTCATCCCAAACACGCTCGCCGAAAAGTTGGAAGCCGTTCAAGATGATACCGAGGCCCAGTTTGAGATCGGCGTCGAACATGCGATTGCCCAGTGCCGCGAGCTGATGGATCAGGGAGTTCCCGGCATCCACTTTTATGTTCTCAATAAATCCGAAGCGTGCGAACGAATTCTGGATGCTCTCGACATTCACCCGGCCAACGTTTGAGACTCTGGCCACGCCAGACACCGAGATTGAACCGACCGAACTGATTGATTCCCATGCCCAAATTGCCGCTATCTGACACGCAAAAACAGCTCGAAGAATTGCTCAATGAACGCATTCTTGTTCTCGATGGGGCGATGGGCTCGCTGATCTTCGCCGAGAAGTTGACCGAAGAAGATTATCGGGGAGAGAAATTCGCCGATCATCCTGCTGATTTGCGAAACAGCAACGATATTCTTGTGCTCACGCAGCCGCAGATCATCGACAAGATCCATCGTCAATACCTCGATGCCGGTTCGGACATCATTGAGACCGACACTTTCAACGCAAACTCCATTTCGATGGGAGAGTATCAACTTGCCGAGTACACGCGAGAAGTGAATCGGACCGCCGTCCAACTCGCCAAAAAAGCGGCACAAGAATACACCGAGAAGAACCCGAACAAGCCTCGATTCGTGGCGGGCAGTATCGGCCCGATGAATGTCTCGCTCACACAAACCATCGACGACAACGATCCTTCGCTCCGCGGCGCAACCTGGGACCAAGTCGTGGCGGCATATACCGAACAGATTTACGGATTGATTGAGGGGGGCGTCGATATTCTATTGCCCGAGACCTCCTTTGATACGGCCAACATGAAGGCGTGTTTGTTTGCGATCCAAAATGTCTTCAACAAAGAAGGCATCACGCTTCCCGTGATGGTTTCGGGAACCGTCTTTGACGGCGGACGCACACTTCAGGCACAAACGCTCGAATCGTTCGTGAACTCCATCGGCCACTTTCCGATTATGAGTGTTGGATTAAATTGCGGCCTCGGCCCCACTAAAATGCGACCATTCATCGAAGATGTTGCCAATCGAACCGACCGTTACGTCAGTTGTTATCCGAATGCCGGACTTCCCAATGAAATGGGTGAGTTCGATATGCAACCGACAGAAATGGCCGACCATCTTCGCGACTTTGCGGAACAGGGTTGGCTCAACTTTGTTGGCGGTTGTTGCGGCAGTACACCGGCTCACTTGAAAGCCATCGGTGAAGCCGTTGCAGGCATGTCACCGCACGGAAAATCCAAACCGACCACCTATGCCCGTTACAGCGGCTTGGAAACCGTCACGATCCGTCCCGAAACGACGTTCATCATGGTGGGTGAACGGACCAACGTCACCGGTTCGAAACGGTTCGCTCGTCTCATCAAAGATGAACTTTACGAAGAGGCTCTTTCCGTCGCCCGTGACCAGGTCGAAAACGGTGCCAACATCATCGACGTCAATATGGACGAAGGGATGATTGATAGCGAAGCGGCGATGGCCAAGTTCCTTAACTTGATCGCTTCCGAACCCGATATCGCCACCGTTCCCGTCATGATCGACTCCTCCAAATGGGACGTCATCGAAGCGGGATTGAAGTGCGTTCAAGGCAAGCCGATTGTGAACTCCATCAGCCTGAAGGAAGGCGAGGAACAGTTCTTATACCATGCACGACTCGCCCATCAATACGGCGCTGCCGTCGTGGTGATGGCGTTTGACGAAGAAGGCCAGGCGGTCGAAGCCGATCACAAAGTCTCAATCTGCAAACGAGCGTTTAAACTTCTCACCGAAGAAGCCAACTTCGCACCTCAAGACATAATTTTCGACTCCAACATCCTCACCGTCGGCACGGGGATGGAAGAACACTCCAATTATGCGGTCGAGTTCTTCGATGCCGTTAAACGGATCAAGGAAGAATGTCCGGGCGCACTCACATCGGGTGGCGTGAGCAATGTTTCGTTCTCGTTCCGAGGGAACAATGTTGTCCGCGAGGCGATGAATGCCGCGTTTTTGTATCACGCGATTCAAGCCGGTCTCGATATGGGAATCGTGAACGCCGGGCAGCTCGAAGTCTACGAAGAAATCGAGCCCGAGTTACTGGTCCATATTGAAGACGTGCTCCTCAATCGTCGTGACGATGCGACCGAACGATTGATCGATTTCGCAGAAACCGTCAAAGCCAAAGACACGCAAGAGGATCCCAACAAAGCCTCCTGGCGAGATGGTACGGTTGAAGAGCGACTCGCTCATGCAATCCTGAAAGGGATTCTCGACCACATCGACGAAGACACCGAAGAAGCACGGCAAAAATATGGCCGCCCTTTGGAGGTCATCCAAGGCCCACTCATGGACGGCATGGGAGTTGTCGGAAAACTGTTTGGTGAAGGAAAAATGTTCTTGCCGCAGGTGGTAAAAAGTGCCCGCGTGATGAAAAAGTCGGTCGCCTGGCTCACACCGTACATGGAAGCTGAAAAAGCGGAATTAGGAGACGAGTCCACTTCACGCGGTAAGGTGCTGATCGCGACTGTGAAAGGTGACGTTCACGACATCGGCAAAAACATTGTCGGTGTGGTGTTGCGATGTAACAGTTTCGAGGTCATCGACCTGGGCGTGATGCAGGCGTGCGATACGATTCTGGATCGCGCTGTCGAGGAAGGAGTACAGATCATCGGACTGTCCGGTTTGATTACGCCGTCTCTGGATGAAATGGTGATTGTCGCTCGCGAAATGAAACGTCGCGGAATGACGCAACCATTGCTCATCGGGGGCGCCACGACAAGCAGCAAGCATACCTCTGTGAAAATTGCGCCGGAGTACAATCAGCCGGTTGTCCATGTTCGCGATGCGTCTACCAGTGTCCCGATTGTTGAAAAACTCATCGACAAAGACGCCAAAGAGACCTTCATTGCCGAGGTGCAAGACCGCCAACAAAAAGAGCGAGAAGCGTTCTCTCAGCGGAAAGACAAAAAACTCGCCCCCTATGCGTCGGCTCTCGAAAATCGTTTTGCGACAGATTGGGCGAGTGTCGATATTCCCGAACCGGCCTTCACCGGCACGAAAGTGATTGACGATCTGCCCCTCAGTGAACTGGTCGATTACATCGATTGGTCACCATTCTTCATGGCGTGGGAGCTGAAAGGCAAGTATCCGAAAATCTTCGAAGACGAATACGTCGGCGAAGAAGCGAAAAAACTGTACGACGAGGCTCGGGCGATGCTGACGAAGCTCGTCGATGAGAAACTCCTCACCGCACGCGGTGTGTACGGTTTTTTCCCGGCCAACTCCGACGATGACGATATCGTCCTCTACACGCCCGGCACGAACGAAGAACTGCACCGCTTCCCGATGTTACGTCAGCAATGGGAACGCAAAGGACATAAAGACTACCGGTCGCTGGCCGATTACATCGCCCCACTAGATTCCCGTCGCACCGATTATCTGGGCGCCTTCGCCGTCTCCACCGGATTCGGAACCGATGAACTGGTGCAGAAATACGAAGCCGACCACGACGACTACTCGGCCATCATGGTCAAAGCATTGGCCGACCGCTTTGCGGAAGCGTTCGCCGAATACCTGCATCATCAGGCACGTCTCGATTGGAGTTTCGGCCAACAGGAAGATCTCGCGCAAGACGATCTGATCGCCGAGAAATATCGCGGCATTCGTCCCGCGTTTGGGTATCCCGCTTGTCCCGATCACACCCCCAAGAAACTGCTCTGGGAGTTATTGGACGCCGAAAATGCGACAGGCATTACATTAACCGAACACATGGCGATGTTCCCGATGGCGTCGGTGAGTGGACTCTACTTTGCCCACCCGGAAAGCCGTTATTTCTCGGTCGATAAAATTACCCGCGATCAGGCAGAAAGTTATGCCCGGCGAACCGACATGACCATGCAGCAAGTCGAACGCTGGCTGTCACCCAATTTGGGATACGACCCGGATTGATTGAATCAAACTGAAACTTCACACATGACAAATCGACCGAACATTCTCTGGTTGTGTACCGATCAACAACGCTGGGACACCATCGCGGCTCTCGGCAATACTTTGGTTCGCACGCCGCACGTTGATTCACTCGTGAATGACGGCGTGGCCTTCACCAAAGCGTTTTGTCAAAGCACCGTCTGTTCGCCGAGTCGGGCGTCGTTTTTAACAGGACGTTATCCCCGCACCACCGGTTGCCGACAAAACGGTCAAACTCTGCCCGATAGCGAAACACTCATCAGCCGTATCTTTGCCGATGCCGGTTTTGTGTGTGGACTCTCGGGAAAACTGCACTTGGCGTCATGCAGTGACGGCAAAGTCGAAGTTCGCGGGGACGATGGCTATTCCGAATTCCAATGGTCCCATCATCCGCCGCCCGACTGGGAAGAGAACGCCTATTCGCAATGGCTCAAAGCCAAAGGGACCAGTTGGGAAGAAATCTATAACGGACCGATGACGGGGTACGTCAAAGAAGGTGTCCCGGCAGTATTACATCAAACCACCTGGTGTACCGAAGTGGCGGTCGATTTCATCAAGCGCCATCGCGATGAGCCGTGGTTCTTCAGTTGGAACCCGTTCGATCCCCATCATCCGTTCGATCCACCTCCCGAATATCTGGCACGCTACAATCCCGACGAGATGCCGCTCCCCAGTTTCCAACCGGGAGAACTCGACGACAAAACGCCCTACCAACAACTTGATCACGAATGGGCACACAACTCTCCGGGCGAATTCCATGTTGGCGGCATGACTGACGACGACCGACGTGCCGTCACCGCCGCCTATTACGCCATGATCGAACTGGTCGATGATCAAGTGGGTCGCATGTTGTCGGCCTTGGCAGAAACCGATCAAGACCGCGACACATTGGTGATCTTCATGTCGGATCACGGAGAGATGCTCGGCGATCATGGCCTCTACTTCAAAGGTCCACACTTTTATGAAGGCGCGATCCGAATCCCACTTGTCATTCGTTATCCCGCCAAGTTTGCCAAAGGCGAAGTCGTTGACGGGCTCACCGAATTACTCGACCTGGCACCCACGTTGTGTGATGCCGCAGGCATCGATATTCCTGCCGGTATGCAGGGCCATTCATTAGTGCCTCAACTGAGTGGACAGTCGGAACAAGGGATCACGCGGGATTCGGTCTTCTGCGAATACTATAACTCGTGGACACACCCGCGTAGTTACGGCTCGATGGTGCGAACCGACCGCTACAAAATCTGTGTCTATCACGGCATCGAGGAAGGTGAACTTTACGATCTCGAAACCGACCCGCAAGAGTTCACTAATCTGTGGAACTCGACCGAACATGCAGACCTAAAACACCAAATGATAAAGGACGCATTCGACGCGAGTGTCTTCACGATGGACCCGCTACCACCGAGATTGGGACCATTTTAGCGAGTTCGAGTATTATTGGAGGAGTCGCCGATGGAAGTCGGCAGGAGAATACAAGAGCAATGTTGCCAGTTGTTAAAACCGGTCGCGACTTCTCTTGAATGTCAGTGACGTTTTTGCTCAGTGCCGGAAGCAATACGCGGAATAGATTCTAAGAGCCCTCGTTTGATAAGTGGTTTGAGTCGCAGGCTCCCCGCAACTGAAAGATGATGACGATCTCGAACCATGCTGTCACCGTTAATTTGGGCAAGCCAGAGATTGGATTCTTCGGTGAAATAAGGAGTAGGGTCATAAACTCGTACATTCTTGTTCGTAAGAGACCGGAAGCTTTCACGAGGAACTCGGTTAAATTCATAGTGATCTTCAAGAGAGATACCGATCTTTGAAACATCTTTTCGGCGCAATACTCTCGTGGCGAGATGAGTTGGAACGTGGTAATTAAATGAGGCGTTATCTTCAATGATCACCGCCTGAACTCCTTTTTCGTCAAATTTGCCAATGGTTGCTCGCACGGATTTCTGAAAGACAGATGGGTGTTTTTGAGAAGTTTTCCCCCAGTAACCAATCATAATCACGAGCGAGATTTTCTTACGAAGGATGAATTCATAGGCAGCCTGATTGCGTTCTACGACGCGATTATGCCCATGAGTATCAGAAGGAGGACAATATCCAAGTAATGGTGTGTTTCCGGGACAAGTGATCTGATAACACTTGATTCTCAGGTTTTGACAGACGGCATCGATTCCCGGCATCATTGCCATGGCATGGCTGTCTCCCCAGACCAAGATTTCGTGAGAACCGGAAGGATCCCCGTGAAACGGAACTTTGTCCTCCCGAATATCATCGGGATCGACTCTCGTTGTGTACTTACGTGCTGCATTCTGATAAATCGGTTTGAGATAATTCCGTGCTTCTTGAGGGAGGCGTTTGGGGAAACCATTATTTTCTTCGATCAGAAATGAAACGCACATGAGCAATACAGGCGCCAAGACGGTTGCAACCATGAGTTGCCGTGGTTTCTGTAACAACCTTCGATGGCGGAAAGGTTGTTCTATCAAAAGCCAAGACAGGATCGCTAAAAAGAAACTTCCAACCAATGCGAACAGTTTCACCGACAAAGGTAGAATCAGTCCGTATTCATATCGCAGAAATGCCAATGTGCAAGATATAGGGAATACGAAATCAATCCAGTGAAAACCAGCGGCTTGGTGCTCATGAGCCGTCCCATCCAAGTCAGGTAACCTGAATTCAGATAGATAAAGAGAGCTGTCAGGAGGCATGGAACTGCGGCGACGAATCCTGGAAAAGCCATCTGTTCGTGGTAATTCCACCCACAAAGGAGAAGACCAATGATGGCGCTCACACTAACAATTTCAATGAACTTCCGACTGCGAGATTTCAACTCGGGCAGAAAAGAAATTAGACCTCCCAATAACATTTCCCAAGCGCGAGTGGGTAGCAGGAAGAACGCCGTCTTTGGATCGACCCGAACGACATACTCACTACCCACTAACGAAATCAAACAAATTACAGACAATACACGAAACCGATTCGACTCTCGAAATCGCCCTAACCAGATCAACAGAAAAGGATAGAAAAGGTAAAATTGTTCTTCGACCGCGAGTGACCAAGTATGCAACAGCGGATTCAATTCGGTAGAAGTTTCAAAATATCCCGAATGCAGCCACAGGTAGACATTGGCGACCAGACATTGATGGTAAAATACTATTCGACTCAGTTTCACAAAGTCCCACGGCATGAATATCACATAGCCATAAGCTAGCGTGAGAGCGACCATCAGGATCGAAGCAGGTAGGATACGTCGAATGCGACGAGTCCAAAATTCGGACAACCGAAATTCATTCTTACGTTGCTTATTGAGAATCAAGCCGGTGATCAGGAATCCAGAGATTACAAAAAATATGTCAACTCCAATAAATCCGCCTTCAAATCCTAAATCGGCGTGAAACAGAAGAACAAGCACAATTGCAATGGCTCGCAATCCATCGATCTCTGAACGATAGTTCCAGTTGCTCATAACAAAGCCACTCATGCCAAGAAGATTGATCTATGTTTTTACATCGAATCTACGATGGATAGCTAGTTTCAGAAAAATAATCAATAGTTCATTTCGGACCATGAACGGTTCCAGTAATCGTCTTTTTCATTAGAGAATCTCGACATCGAAGCTAACATTCACAAAGGACTAAATTATTGCATGCCCTCGCTCGCGTGAGCCTGTGAGTTTCATCCGTGATATCTGCGTGATTCGCGGTTCCATCCTTCACAATCAATTGACCGGGGTCTTCCGTTTCAGAGCATCCACCGCCACTCTGTTTTTGCCACACTGCATTAGAAACTCCCATTCGTTTGATTCGAGTCATTCGTGGTGAGCAGACAAGCTATCGGTGCGACCCAGATTGTCGGGTTACGGCTCGCTCCGCTCGGACTAACCCGACCTACACTGCTGCGTCGTAGCACCTCTGCGCGAGTGTTTTTTCATACTGGCGGACAAGCCGACCAATGCCACCTTTTTTCATCTGGGGCTATGCTTATGTTCTTCAATGCAAAGACGACATGTGAAATCAGCGTTCAAGGTTCATTCAAACTGTTGAGAGCCCCAGCCACACATCGTCATTGCTCATGCCGAAGCGGAGTGTCAACCTACCACAACGCGACTCGAGTACGCCTATAGTATCTTTGCGAACGCAGCCGTTTAATCGTTCACCCGACTTGCTTACTCTTCCACGACCAGTAACGGCAAGACGTCGCCCTCGGAATCAAACTTCCCAATGAGCGATTCGTTCAAGGTGTGTTCTCCCAAAATCGCACGGGGAGAATACGGTTTGACCATCGACCGATACATGAAGAGATGTTGTTCGGCCATGCGTAAACGATAACCGCCTGCCTGGAAAGAGGGTGTTGCAGTGCGGGTTTGAGTGATGCTGAGTTTGCGCCATTCGGCAGGTGCCGCGATGTGATGCGGGTGCCAATCGATGACCATCGGTAAGTATTGGCTACCCGTGGAGGACCGCTCGATAGTGATACCAGTATCAGAGGCAGAAATGCGTCCGTCCGTCTTGTTGACAATTTCCTGATCGAAGGCGACGGGAAAGAGTCGTGCGGCCAGTTTTTTCTTTTGTTTAATTTGCCACTCTCGTGTGTACTTGTCCTGAGCGAGATTAAGACCTTCCGCAAAAGGGAGAGTCGAACGTACGGTCAACGCAGCATCATCGGGAACATGAACCACTTCCGCGAAGTACAGAAAATGATCCTTCCGAGAGAGAAAGATCTGGCGGTCAATCACAATTTCGTCGGCGAGTGATTGTTGAAGTTCGAGATAATCTCCATCGGAATCGGTATGCCAACAGGTCGCTTCCCAATCACCGTTGATCGGGACGGTCTCGCCGTTGACTTCGATCTCAAGTTCCCAAGCGTCTGTCAGTAAGTCCAAGGTGGGTGTGCGGGCATTGAGTTGTACGGAATTATCTTGATGCAAGACGCTGCAACAGTCTGCGTCGGCTGTCCAATCGGTTCGTAACACGGACCAAGCACATTCATCGAGTTGATGAGAAGGTTTACCAGTGGGAGCGTTCTGCTTTTTGTTGCGTTTGGATTGACCGGTTGATTTGGGAGAAGCGTAAGTTTTCAGTAAGTCCACCAAGCCCGACTGTTTCTTCGTGGCGACTTGCTGACCCAATTCATGCAGAAATCTCCAAGGCAGTTTGTCGATACTGATGAGCAAACGCCCGTCTGATCCCGCCAATCGGCATGTTGTGGTGAGCAACTTGCGTAATTCTTTCTGATCCGATTTGCGAAAGTAGTTCTCTTTCAATTCGGCGCAGAGCAACGATGTTCGTGCGAGTGAACGCCAAATGCACGGTAAGCGATGCAGGTCTTCGGCATCGGGATTACCAATGACGGGAAAAAAACCTTCACTCCAATCAGACAAGGCTTTGCGTGCCTGTTTTGGTAATTGAGAGGCTTCTTCGATTTCAGGATAGACGGCCAAAGCCAACCAGCGGACTTCGACACTCGCAATCAAAAATTCATCCAATTCCCCTTCCGCACCGTCGGGGGCATCGAGCTCCGAACGAATTTGCTGAAAGGCTTCTGCCCCGAGATTCCAAACCTGCCAGAAGATCGCATCGGCTAACTGAGCACCAGACAGAATCAATGCTGACAAGAGATGCCAGGTCTCCCAGAGTGAATATTTTTGATCGTCAGTTCGTGATTCTATCCACGCCTGAAACGCAGCGATGGTTTCATCAGAGTGAGGTTGTTTTTGACAGCACAACCAAAAGTCTCGGAGTGCTTCGTCGCCTGCCGACAGTTCTTCCCAAGGTTCGAGCGTGAGCGATTCTGTGGCCCATTGCTGGCGAGTCTTCTTGGGAAGCCGTAGTAAGTTTTTCTTTAAGGCTTTGGTCATCTTACGAAGAAAGACTTCTTCGCCGCGACTTTCGCGCAGTGAAACAATGTCGCTCCAAGGGGTTGAGTCAGAACGAATAGGCAGAAGAGCGGTTTCGCCATTCCAAGTCATTGTGGGCACGCTGATATCCAAAGTGGTTTCTCCGTCGATGATGTTCAGATGTTGCTGAACGAATGAGAAATTGGGGAAATCTTTAGGGTAACGAATTACCCACCCTATTTCACCGAACCGGAGTTTTAGGATCTATCTGTGGGAACAGGATTTTCAGAATTCTGCCGATTTTTTCCCAAATCGATTCAATTTACCGATTGGGAGGTTCCCGGCGAGACGATTCTTTCCGAACAGTCGGGGATCTTGCCTCATCGTTCAAGTCCCGCGGTCGAGTGGACGATTAACTTTTGGGGGTTACCCCCTATTCCTATGCTGTCGAGCAGATGTTTCCATCGACAGCCATTTCTTCATTTTCTGCCGAAGGAGAGCCCACTCTGTGACAGCTTCGCGGGAAACACTTCGCCTCGGCTTCTTAACCACCGTCGAACAATCAAACGACTGTTTTGTCGGTGGATTATTGGTCACCAACCACCTCGGTCGTCCACTGGAGTTTCAATGCACGACTCCCGTCCGACCGAATTCCACACAAAAGATTCTGTACGGCCCGACACTCAAACCGTTCGTGATGACTGAGTTGATTGGCAAGACACTCTTCGAGCGTGCCGATGTCAAACCGGACATTCTGCTGATCGATGATGACGACTTACTCGGCCTGCGAGAGTTGATCGACAAACCGGTCGCTTGCTTGTTGGTCGAATCCAAGGTTCCCGTTCTGGTCGGTGGACCGGAAGAAGAACCGCTTACGCTCGGTCGTCAACATCTACGATTACATCATGCTCACGAATCCGATCGCAGTTCGATTCTCAAGCGATCTCATTTGTTGATAGAGCAGGCCGATCTCGAAGAACCGTTTGAGCGCGTCCGAGAAGCTTTACAAGAAGTTCTCAATCCGGGAGGGGTACGGTGACCGACGAGTTCGGACAATCCGATTCGCGTCCCGACGAGATCCTCTCGAACCCCGATTGTGCTCAGGTTCCGCTCGGCATTCCGACCGACCTGCACATGGCCGGTGTAAATGCCGCCTTGCATCGCTGGCCATCCGTGGAAACACAATCGATCCCGATGCTTGGTAAAGCACCGTTTGTTCCTGCTTGGAAACCGCATTGGCAAAAAGTGAAGGCGTTTCGCCTCACCTTCCCTGACGGCGTGGAGTTTCTTCCTCCCAAACAAGAGCCCGAAGACGACAAACCCAAACTGAAAACTCTGAAACCGCCAAAAGCCAAAGGCGATGCGTCGAAGAAAAAGCCAACGCGACTCAAGCCACCCGAAGATGCTCTGTCGCTGGAAGACCGTCTTTTCTATGTCTTGCAACCACCGTTGCAAACTTGGTTGTCGGGTCAAGAATTGATCATGCCGTTCGAGCCGTTTCCGTATCAATACGAAGGTATCGCCTGGCTGTTCGGCCAGAAATCTGCGTTACTCGCCGACGAAATGGGACTCGGCAAGACGATGCAGACTATCACCGCCTTACGATTATTATTGCGTAGCGGTCGCGTGCGTCGAGTGCTGTTGGCTTGCCCAAAGCCTCTGATTCCGAACTGGCAGCGCGAATTCAAAATGTGGGCCGAAG
Organism: Planctomycetaceae bacterium; assembly: GCA_029243145.1. Lineage (GTDB taxonomy): Bacteria > Planctomycetota > Planctomycetia > Planctomycetales > Planctomycetaceae > JABURQ01. The sequence continues at coordinate 16,437 of JAQWSQ010000162.1, forward strand.
AACTCCCCATCGTGACGGTTGAAGGAGACACGAACCGGCGCAATATGCTGTGGAAAATGCCCGGCAATCCGATTCTGATCTGCAACTACGAATCGATGGTCCGCGACTTTGATAACATGCATGAAGATGATCGCCCCGAATTCGATCTGTTGATCCTCGACGAAGCGCAACGCATCAAAAACCGCAATTCGCGAACCTCCGAAGTGACCAAAGACATCAGCCGAAAACGAAGCTGGGCACTTACGGGAACGCCGATTGAGAATCGCCCGGAAGAGATGGTGTCGCTGTTTGAATTTATGGAAATTGTCCCGCCGAGAGGGACTCCCGACCTCCGACAGTTGCAGAAACTCTCGGAAGTGTACGTGTTACGACGGACCAAAGATTTGGTCATGACCGACCTGCCGCCTCGCTTGGATCGCGACGAACATCTTGAACTCTCCCCTGCTCAAGATCACGCCTACAAGACGGCTGAAACAGAAGGTGTCATCCAACTGAACGACATGGGGGAATCGATCTCCATTCAACACGTTTTCGAGTTGGTGCTGCGTCTCAAACAAATCTGCAATTACGATCCTCTGACGGGCGAATCAGCCAAGATGGATCGTTTGGCGGCCGAGATGGAAGAAATTACCGCCTCAGGAGGCAAGGCGATCCTGTTCAGTCAATGGACGAAAACTCTCGATTGGATCAAAGACGAGATGACGAAGCGTGTCCCCGAAGCTGGGACGTTGATTTATCACGGCGGAGTTCCCACGAAAAAACGGGAGCCGATTCTCGATCAGTTCAAAAACGATCCCAGTTCCAACTTGCTACTGATGAGTTACGGTACCGGAGCCGTCGGACTGAATCTTCAATTTGCCGGATACGTCTTCCTCTATGATCGCTGGTGGAATCCTGCCGTTGAAGACCAGGCGATTAACCGCGCTCACCGAATCGGTCAAAAAAGTGCAGTCATCGTGACGAAGTATATCTGTGAGGACACCGTCGAAGAGCGGATTGATTTGGTCCTGCAACAAAAACGCGAACTCTTCAAGGCAATTCTGGGTGACGGCGATACCTCGACAGAATCGCTGAGTATGAATGCGTCGGAGATCTTCGGCTTGTTTGACCTTAAAGCGAAAGCCGGTAAAGGGACAAAGAAAATCGGTCCTGAGAAATCTGAAAGTCTGGACGACAGCAAGCACGCTGCTTGAGTGGAGTCAAAACATCAGGCGGCAGGTCGGACCACTGCGCGATGATGATTGAGTGCCGACTGCAATGCTCGTTCGCACACTTCTTCAAAATCGATTCCCATTCGGGCGGCTGCTTTCGGGATCAGGCTGTGTGATGTCATGCCGGGAATCGTATTCAATTCCAAAACCCAGGGTTGTCCGAATCGATCAAGTCGAAAGTCGACACGCACAATGCCTTGCGTTCCGATTGCCGAACATGCCTCAACGGCAATCTGCTGCATGGTTTCTAACACCGCGGTTGGCGTCTCGGTCTCGAATAGATACTGCGTTTCGTCCGAGGCGTATTTTGCTTCGAAATCATAAAACTCTCGGGCCGAGACAATTTGCACCGGTGGAAGAACAAGTTCATCGATCAACCCGACCGTCCATTCTTGGCCGTTGATACAATTTTCCATGAGTCCCACGGGACCATAATGAAAACACCGTGCGAGCGCGGCCGGAAGCTCCAGCGGACTAGGGACAATGGTGACTCCCAAGCTGCTTCCTTCGGCATTCGGCTTAATCACCAAGGGGTAACCAAATGTGGCGGCTTTCTTGCGTATGGCTTCTGCTGATTCGCTGGGATGGATGGGGATGAAGTCGGGAGTCGGAAGAGAATGGGCGGTTAAGGTCTCTTTGGTAGAAATTTTGCGTATGGCTACGCGACTGGCCAACGAATCGCTTCCGGTGAACGGTAATCCAAATTCTTCGAGCAAATGCTGAACTTGTCCGTCTTCACCAAAAGTGCCATGCAGGGCGATAAAAGCCACATCAAATTGATGAGGATCGAGACCGTCAAGCAATCCGTCTTGTGGATCATACTCGGTGACAAGATGACCACGACTTCTCAATGCAGAGGCGACCGCGGTTCCCGAAGCAAAACTGATTTCACGCTCAGCCGACGGGCCGCCGGCCAGTAAAAGCACGCGGAGTGAAGTTTCAAAAAGAGATGCTGAATCGGTCATGGACGAGCCTCCTTGCACGTCGAGTAAGTTGCGTCATTGCACGAAGCTTACCAGATGTTGATTTCTGTCTCCAGATCAACACCAAATCGATCCGCGACCTTTGCCTGAATCAATTCGACGAGCCTGAGCACATCGTCGGCGGTTGCCTTCTCATTGGTGACAATAAAATTTGCATGGCGATCACTGATTTCTGCCCCTCCCACCTGAGTTCCTTTCAGGCCAGCCTGTTCGATCAACGCACCGGCACTCAAGCCGCGTGGATTTTTGAAAATACAGCCTGCCGATTGATGAGAAAGGGGCTGCGTCGAACGTTTCGTGATCCATAATTTGCGAATACGCTGCGTCAGTTCATCGGGGTCGACCTCTTGCAGTTCGAATTCTGCACTCAACACAACCAACTCATTGACACTGCTCTTGCGGTACTCAAAAGAGAGTTCATCTTCCTTACGAGTGAAGATTTCTCCTTTGGCTGTGAGAACGGTGACCGATTTCACGAGCGGCCCGATATCGCCACCACGACCTCCCGCATTTCCATGTAACGCCCCTCCAACCGTTCCGGGAATTCCGGTCAGAATTTCCAAGCCGCCCAATCCGGCTTTGACGCTTTCAGAAATGAGATTGCTCAGCAAAGCCCCCCCTTTAGCCGTCACAGTCGTTCCTTCCAGAGAAATCTCTGAGAAGCAAGGGGCCGACAATTGAATCACAACACCCGAAACACCATCATCCCGGACGAGCAGATTCGACCCTCCCCCCAATAAACGTACGGGAACGTCTATTTCGTGACAGCGAGTCACCAAGGATTGAAGTTGTTCGACAGACTGCGGATCCGCCATATACTGGGCAGGCCCCCCGACTTTCAGCCAGGTGTAATCAGCCAGCGGTTCGTCCACTTTCAGAATGTCGGAAAAGTCGTCCAATGAGCTCATGATGTATCCGATGAATATCGCCAGCACCAACGGTCAAAATAATATCGCCAAGAGATGCTGTAGTCTCCACAGTCGAGACGATCTGGTCAAGAGACCCTACCGCCAAAGCGGGTACTCCCCGAGAATGACATTCTGCCGCCAAACGCAAAGAACACTGTACCGCCCGCTTTTGATCCCCTTCTCGAGCCGCAAAGACGGGAGGAATGATCAATTCATCGGCAAGTTGTAAACTTTCGACAAAATCGTCAAAAAGTGTTTCTGTACGAGAAATTTGGTGAGGCTGAAACACGCAACGAATGCGGCGATCTGGATACGTCTGGCGAATTGTCTCCAAAACGGTTCTGATCGCCGTGGGATGATGGGCATAATCGTCTAACAAGACATATTTCTCGTTTTGAGCAATCACTTCCAACCGTCGTCCAATACCGGCAAACGTCCCGGCACGCTCAATTAAGCGATTCACGGGAGTCCCCAACTCTGCCGCCAATCCAATTGCCGCTAATGCGTTGGCAATGTTGTGTCGACCGGGAATATTGAGAGCCACACGTCCCAAATGTTTCGCGTGATGAAAAAGTTGAAAGCTGGTGCCGCTGGAATCGATGCGGAGATCTTCCGCTCGCCAGTCTGCCGGGCAATCGACTCCAAATGTGATTACGTGGGCGGGTGTCTGTCGAATGGTTTGCCAGGCCGCTTCCGAATCGCTCGGAATGATCAGCTTTCCATCTTTTGGAATCTTGGCAGTGAATTCCGCGAATGCCTCAATCGAATCACTCAGCTCGGGGAAACAATCGAGATGGTCCCGTTCGATGCCGGTGATGATGGCATGATTGGCCTTGAGCTGCAGAAAGTGTTTTCGATATTCGCAGCTTTCCAGAACCAGCCGACTGCTATCCCCACACCAACCACTTGCTGCTCGCAAAATCGATTCAGCACCGATGATCGCTCCGCAGCGATCATTCGCATTATCCATCAAATGTGCCAACATCGCCGCGGTTGTACTTTTACCGTGTGTTCCAGCGACACAGAAGGTCTCGGCATCTTCCGATAGCGCTGCCAGGACATCGATATAACTGAGAGTTGGCAATCCTCGCGCAGTAGCCGCGCTTCGAGCTGGATTGTCTTCAGGGATAGCAGGACTATAAATGACCAAATCGGTCGTGTCGGCAATTTCTTCTGCCGAATGTCCTTGTTGAACCGACCAACCTTTGTCGTCGAATGACTGTGAGCATGCCCCACTGTCTGAGCCGCTGATCAAACACCCTGATTCGTGTAGGAATTCTGCCAACGCACGCATTCCCGTCCCGGCGATTCCGATCAGATGCACAAACTTACTTCGTCCGGTCTGTTTCCAGAGAGGGGCGTGAAATGAGAGTTGATCGGGCTGCTGCAGGGATATTGGAGACACAATTCGATCCGTGAATACCTAAAGACGATTCGCTTCCGTATGAAACAGCAAATTATGCGGATTTCTGGATTAAAGGGAAGTGTAAGTTGGGTGAGTTGCTAAGAAGTTCTAAACTAGAGCGTATGAAATGTAAACGTAGCGGCTTTGGCGCAGGGAGAGAAGACTGGGTAAGTAGATCGAAGTAGGCGAATCACTTGATTCCTCGATGCTGATCACCACAGACCAGAGTTTTCGAAGCCGGTCAAAACGCAACAGTTCATCTTCATGCGATATCATCAAATACAATCCACAACTAGAAACCATCAGTCCAGTGTCCGATCTCTCCGCCTATCACGAATCTGGACATGCCTTTATGGCCCTGTATGTCGGAGCTCGCGTGCATTCAATGACGGTTGACCCGGATTGGGATGATGGCCCTCAACGATATGCCGACGTGCAGATTGAATGGGCAGCCGGCCAATTCACCGAGAAAGAGTTTCATGAAAAGAATGTTTTGATCTCACTCGCGGGACCAGTGGCTGAGATGATCCATTCCGGCGAACCTTATCATCCTGCGGCAGTCGCAGAATGGTCGAGTGACTGGAAACTCGCCTGGGCATCTGCCGGAACTTTTCTGACGGAAGAACAAAAACGATTACAGTATCTGGAGCAAACTTCGGTCGAACTATATCAGTTGCTCAGCCGCGACGATTATTGGCAAGTCATCGCCACGTTAGCCGATCATCTGGTTGCCCACGAAACTTTGGAAGCTGATGAGATTCTCGAAATCGTGCAGCCTTGGATCTGACAGCAGATTATTGGTTTCGTCTGACGCGTTGCTTGTGATATTGCCAACCGGGAAAGAAGAAGCACCCTCCCGAAACCAGCCCAAACAACAGAATCCCGATCTGTGGTAGTTGGGTTGTCTCCAACCATGCCATGACGACCCCAACAGCAAACAGAGCGACCGCTTCCAGGTAAAACTGCCCCGATAACATACCCGCTTTGATCAGAAAGACCATCCCGCTAATTAGCCCCAAGACTGGTGAGAGCGCGAGCACATCCATCCCGAGCATCAACTCGACGGCAAACAGCATAGTACTAGCGACCATACTCCCCGCCCAGACATGGGCAATCTGGCGTTCGACAAATGTGATCGGACCCGAGCGCCGACGTAAAGTCCAGAAACACGCGGCCCAAATACCCACCCCCACGGTCCACAACAAAACATACGGAATACGATTTTTGATTCCATGAAACTGCATGACGTTTGTAACGACGCACAACACAATCAACACCAACGAATGCCACATCCACAACAATCCCCAATTCTCTAGAATCACAGCGTTGGGAGATTCACGAAACGCACGGTTTATGATGTCCCTAAAGCGAGAAGACCGTGCGGAAATTGGATTATGGTTGAGCCAGGCAAGCAGATCTTTTCGTAGTGCTTCGACGGTGTGATAGCGTAGTTCTTGAGGTTTCTGCAGACACTTCATCACGATCAATTGCAAATCGGGATCGACTTCTGGATTGATGACACGAGGGGGTATCGGATCTTGCTCCAACACTTTCATGATGGTCTGAACGGAAGTGGCTCCTTCAAACGGAGGCGAACCGGTCAACATGGCATAGAGCAACGCCCCGAGACTATAGATATCGCTCGGCTTGGAAACTTGTTGTCTGCCGGCAGACGCCTGTTCGGGAGAAAGATAACCGGGTGTTCCCAGAATGGCTCCTGTTTCGGTTAGCGTGAGATGCTGAGACTCCAGTTGCTTGGCGAGCCCAAAATCAGTGATGTAGGGTCTACCTTCGCTATCGAGCAGAATATTTGACGGTTTCAGATCGCGATGGACGATGCCGTGTTTGTGGGCCTCGGCGATGGCATCGCACAATATAATCATCATGCGAATGGCGCTCTTGACGGGCAGAGCTCCGCCCTGCAAAAGCTGCGAAAGTGTTTGGCCGGCGATGTATTTCATGCTGAAATACAATTGTCCCCCCGCCTCTCCCACGTCGTGGACGGGGACAATATTCGGGTGGTCGAGTTTGGCAACCGCTTCTGCCTCTTGCCGAAAGCGTTGTTGATCTTGCTCGGTGGCGGCGGTCCCGCCGAGGATCATTTTGAGAGCCACAGATCGGTCAAGAGTCTTCTGGCGAGCTTTGTAGACGACCCCCATCCCACCCCGGCCAATTTCTTCCAGTAGTTCGTAGTCACCCACTGAAGAAGGTGGATCTGAAAACTCGTATCTTGTCGTCTTTGCGGTTTGGACCGTTGCGTCCGAGACGAACTCTTCGACGAGTTCCGCCGTCGCGAGCAGTTCACGCAGTTCTGAAGCAAGGTGGGGACATGCTTTTGTGAGGGAGTCGATATCGGGACGCTGACCATCGTGCAATTGCTGCAACGCATAATCGACCAAAACCGCAAGCTGTTCTTCACGGTCGCCGAGGGAAGAAAAGGAAGGAGGATTATTCATGCTCGCTCGATTCGTTGATTGCCATCACAATCACTTCTCAGTATCCACAATCTCATCGTCATCAATCTCCGAATCTCCCAGTACCTTGCGTAACCTTTTGAGGGCGCGTAAGTATCGCATCCCGGCAGCCGGCTGAGATAGGTTCAAAGCCTCAGCAACCTCGGTGTTACTTAAATGTTCGAAGTTCCTCATCAAAATAATGTCGCGGTCATCTTCATTGAGTTCTTCAACAGAGGCCCGAAATCGTTCTTCCAATTCGTTCCGCAGAGTGGCTGCAGCGGGAGTGAGTTCGGGGTCGCGCAATTGTGCCGCCAGTTCTAGTGATGATCGATCACCAAAGCCCCCCACATTCAAGCGTTGTTCTTTATCGACAGAGCGTTTGCTGGCGCGTCGATGACGACGGTGCATATCGATGATGCGATCTTTGGCGAGTTGCCTTAACCACAAATGAAAGGGCATACCATCTGCCGAGATAAAATTATCCAACCTACGATTCGCTTCGATCAAGACATCTTGCACGATGTCGGAGGCATCGATGCGGGTTTTCAACTTGCGATCCATTCGCATATTCACCATCTGGCGAAGTGAATCCCGGTGCCGTTCCATCAATTGATTGCGGGCCTCGTCGCTCCCTTGCTCGGCGTCGGCGAGTAACTGAATTGTTTCTTGAGATTGAGGCCAGATCGAATTCATGCGTCGGCCCCTTTCTTCCGTGTTTTTTGTTCGATTACTTCGGGTAACGGATACTCGCTGATCGGAATCCCCAGAGATCGAACTTCTTGCAGTCGTCGCCAGGCGCGAGTGATCAACTCTTCCTGCTGCCCGACATACTCGGCATCGAGTTGCGATTTGTTGAATGGCCCATCAACTGCAACCGCGGGAAACTTATCATCGACAATGAACTGCGACTGAGTCGGGTTGCAACGCAGATGGCGTTCAGGGGCATTCATCAGATGACGGGCGTCAATCTCACCCAACACAAATCTCATATAGAGATCGCTGTCCGTGATGTTTTCGACTTCTTCTCCGCATACTTCGCAGAGATACCCTTGATCGCAACGTGCCATGATTTGCTGCTTACACAATAACCTGAATTGTCAAAGTAATTATTCTAGCAGTTTCCGGGCAACGAAACAGATTCCGATTCGAGAAAAACCGAATCTCTCAGGTGGTTGCATTGGTTTCTGCCGGTGATTCTTCAGGCTGAGAGAAATTCGTTTCCAACGAAACGAGTTCTGATTCTGCCGGCGATGTTCGTGAGCGTGGAGCCAACGGAGCCGTTTCATCTCCCGGCATCGTCTTCGATCCAAACATCGTCAATTGTGCCGTCTTCAGGAATCCCTTCAAACTGCCGAACGTGTCATTGACGGCAGAAGGTTCATAGCCACTATGGACCATACAATTTTGACATTTGGAATTACCACTGGCACGACCGTAGTTTGCCCACTCGGTGGTTTCGATCAGTTCCTGAAAAGTTTCGACATGTCCTTCATCGACCAAGTAGCACGGTTTCTGCCAACCAAAGACATTGTACGTGGGGTTTCCCCACGGCGTGCATTCGAGATCCCAACGTCCTTTGAGGAACTCCAGGAACAGAGGCGATTGATTAAAATGCCATCTTTTTTTGGCGTTGGCAAACGTACGACGAAACAAGCCAATCGTCTGATCTCGTAGCAGGAAGTGTTCCTGATCGGGCGCTTTCTCGTATTGATAACCGGGAGACAGCATCATCCCTTCGACCCCCAGCTCCGTGAGGATATCGAACATCTCACGCACTTTGGCGGGGTCGGCCGTGTTAAACAAGGTCGTATTGGTGGTCACACGGAAGCCCCGTTCGACGGCAGCCTTGATGGCCGAGATGGCAACATCAAAGACTCCTTCACGACAGACGGCTTCATCGTGCTCTTCGCGAGGACCATCCATGTGGATGGAAAATGTCAGATATTTTGAAGGTTTGAATTTTTCAAGATGCTGTTCGAGCAGAATCGCGTTCGTGCAGAGATAAATGTATTTCTTGCGGGCGATCAGCCCATCCACGATTTCGTGTATTTGTGGATGCAGCAACGGTTCTCCACCGGGGATGGAGACAATCGGGGCGCCGCATTCATCGATGGCGGTAAAGCATTCTGCCGGTGAAAGATTCTTCTTGAGAATATCAGCCGGGAATTGAATCTTTCCGCAGCCCGCACAGGCGAGGTTGCAGCGAAACAACGGCTCCAGCATTAACACCAAAGGATAATGCTTACGGCCTCGAATTCGTTGCTTGAGCACATAGCTGGCAACGGTCCACATTTGAGAGACGGGGACACCCATAAAATTCTGCCTTCCAATGGCCGATCAATGCGACTGTCTATTTTCCCTTTGATACCACGTTTCGAGGAGAAATGTCAGCCCTAATCGTCCTCCCGCCCACGACTTGCCGTGAATTCCAAAACCCAATAATCGAACTTTTTTGTGGACGAACTCTCTGCTCCGTCTAAAACTGCTGAGGGATATCACCGAGAACCCAGACCAAAAAATGATGAAAAAAACAAACTAGGGAACATTCGCTCTGGATCCGAGGTGCCAACCCTGCTCTGCTGAAATGAATCCTTGTGATCTCTATCCTCTCCGATCACAAACCACATCTTGCAGATACCCCCATCTCCCCGACAATTGATTATGTTCTTCTGAGACAATCCCTCAAGGAGTGACATTCCGATGCGCAAATATTTCCTGCTTTTCATGGTTCCAATGATTGCCTTTACGGCAGGAGCCGTCCATTTTCAGACGAGCGTCGCGCCCGTCGAGCAAAACTCCGACATTGAGACAGCAGTTCCTGAAGAAGAAAAACCGTTTTGGGATTCGGCTCAGAAATTCATCGATGCCTACGCATCTCGCGATGCCAAAGCCATCGGAATGATGTTCACAAAGGACGCCGAGTTTCGGGACGAATTTGGAGATCGAACAGTTGGCCGCGATGCGATCACGGCGTTGTTTGTGGATGTTTTTGAAAATTCTCCAGAAGCAACCCTGGAAGCCATCGACATCGAGCGAGTCCGTCACATCAGCAAAGAAGTCGCTTTGGAAGAAGGCTGGGTCTCTGCCAGAGACACCACTGACGGGCCGCTGCACTTCAGCCGTTATGTTGCACTTCATACCCTCGAAGAGGATGGTGTTTGGCGGATCAATACACTCAAAGACTATCCGCGCGAAGCACAATACAAAAACGATCACCTCGATCAACTGGAATGGTTGGTCGGTGATTGGATTAACGAAGAAGGCGACTCCATCGTCAAAACGACTTGCAAATGGTCTGATGACGGCAACTATCTCCTTCGAAGCTACGAAGTTCATACCGCCAATGGCAAAGAGATGGACGGCGTTCAGCGAATCGGCTGGGATCCTCAACGTCGCCAGTTACGCTCGTGGAGTTTCGATTCCGCGGGTGGTTTTCGCGAAGGTTACTGGAGCCGAACTGGTGATCAATGGCTGGTAACCAGCCAAGGAACAACCGCCGATGGAGAGGCCGTTCAAGCCACAGCGATTTACAGTATCGCAGATCCAGAAAGATTAGTCTGGACAGTCACCAATCTGGTCATCGGCAACGAGATCATGCCCGAGCCACATTCGGTCATCCTTGTACGGGCTGCTCCGGCTCCTCGAGTCACCAAAACTCGCTGAGCGAAAAAGCATAAATTACGACTCATCGAAATTCTTCATCGATCATAAAACAGATTTAAGGGAAAACTCCCATGAAACAAATACTCGTGCTGATTTCAATCACAGCCTTCCTATTTGGCCCGTCACTCGAACTTCAAGCCCGCGGTCGTGGAGGCGGTGGCCGTGGAGGTGGTGGAGGAATTAGTCGTGGAGGAGGAAGCCGAGGCGGCGGTGGTAATTTCAGTCGACCAGCCTCGCGTCCATCCACGCCTTCTTTCAATCGACCGAGTTCTCGACCGTCGACCCCTTCGCGTCCTGCGATCACACCGGGTACACGGCCGAGCATTACTCCCGGCAATCGTCCCAGCATCAAGCCTGGCGACCGACCAACGACATTACCGGAAAATCGACCAGCGACCGGTGATCGACCAAATCTGAAACCGGGTGATCGACCTTCCACACTCCCCGGCACTCGACCGGGAATCGGAGACAGCCCCTCAAC
>JAQWSQ010000226.1 GCA_029243145.1 Planctomycetaceae bacterium
TACCCTCGTTGCATGTTCATGTTGATGGCAGGTGGCGGCATCCAAGGTGGTCAAGTGGTTGGAGAATCCGACGACAATGCAGGTGGCCCGCGGAACGATGCCATCACTCCCGATGATGCAGCCGCTTCGCTGTATCATGCCATGGGCGTCAATCACGAGAAAGAATACGACACGGCAACCGGTCGTCCAATTATGATCGTCCGTAACGGCCAACCGATTCCGCAACTGTTTTCCTGAGAGGTTGGTTCACGGAAAACAAATGCGGGCGAAATACTCAAATCCGGCTTTCTTCACACACCGTGAGGAAGGCCGTTTTTTATTGGGCATCTGATTGACCGATTGCGATTAACTTTTCAAGTGCTTCTTCACCTTCCAGAATGTCCCACTCGATAAGAAGAGCGGCGACGGTAAATTCTGGAAGAGAGTGCTGAGGGAATTTAACGAGGTCTTTCAATGTCATGACCAGTGTTTCGACCTGTTCCTGCTTGAGAACTCCGGCTAATGATGCAATGTCCTGCTCGTCGTAGTGATGATGGTCGGCGAACTCTACAAACGACTTCACATCACAGCCTATCGCACACAAAGTGTTGCGAAAGCCATCTGGGTTCCCAATCCCACAACATGCCGTCATCGGTTTATTGGTAAGCTCCTCCAATGAAACCTTGCTTCCATCGAGCGTCAGCCATCCCGTCGGGCGAAAACGGGAGATCATCAGAGGAACATCCGACGCGATGAAGCCGATCTCTTGTTTCATTGCAGACAACTCAGATTCAGTAATCTGATCAGCACGAGTGAGGACAATCAAATCGGCACGCTTGAGCCCCGCTTTCGATTCACGTAGCAAACCTCGCGGCAATTGATAACCATATCCCCAAGGGTTGGTCGCATCGATCAAGACGATATCAAGGTCGCGATTGATCCTCCGGTGTTGAAAAGCGTCATCGAGAACTAATGCGTCCAACTCTGGATCTTCTGCTTTAGCCTGTGCCGCTCCGACAACACGGTCAGGGTTTTGCCAATGTGAGACTCCGGGGCAAAGTCGGTCGAGAACCAACTTCTCATCGTTCTCACCCGTTGAGAGAGAACGGTAGCCTCGACTGAGAAGTCCAGTTTTCACTCCTTGTTTTGTCAGTCGATTTGCAATCTCTGCAACGACGGGCGTTTTCCCAGTTCCTCCGGTCGTCAGGTTACCAATCGAGATAACTTTGAGCGGGACGGTATAAGATCTCTTCAATCCGGAATCGAAAAGACAATTCCGCACACGCACCACAATTCCATATGCGTAGGACACTGGATGCAGAAATCCTCGCAGACAAGCAGCGAGAAGCCCTAGTTGTTTCCCGGAAATGATGGAGAGAAAGGCGTCCGTTGCCATGAGTGTCCGTGTTATTGCTCAGTCGTGAAGAGAATGGGCGACAAAAACTTGTCCATTAATTTAATACGTGCGGGATCAGTGAAACTTGGTCCGCCGTGCACGCCATCATAGATCATATGAAGATGAACTGAACGTCCTTTGTTTTTATAAACACCATGTAACTCGAGAGATTGAGAAATGGGAACTTGAGGATCCTGGACGCCGTGAATCACTAGTAATGGGGGATCAGCAGCATCGATGTGGTAAACCGGACTAGCAAGTTTCGCCAAAACCGGATCGTCTGTTGGTTGTTTTCGCAACAGTAATTGCAACGCGGGGATACGAACTCCCAAACCGTGAGGTGTCGACTGATTGAGAATCGTCAAAAAGTTAGTAGGACCGTACATATCAATAATGGCGGCCACGTCTGAAGATTGGTCGAGGTGCTGACCGACTTTGCCTTCATGATATTCGTTTCCATTCGTAACTCCCACAAGTGCGGCAAGATGCCCACCCGCTGAAGATCCTGCGATCGCGATATTTTTTGTATTAAGCCCATACTCATCCGTATGAGCTCTCAAAAAACGTATCGCGGCTTTGATGTCATGGACTTGAGCAGGAAAAGGAGCCACTGGTGATAGACGATAGTCGATGCTCGCGATTGCGTAGCCAATATTGACCAATTCATCGAGCGGCATACTCTTTTTGGAACCTGCTCGCCAAGCCCCTCCATGCACCCACACAATGACGGGATGAGGCCCTTCGCGGTCGGGAAGGTATAAGTCGAGCAATAGCCGATGATCATCGACGGTCGCATATTCGATATCTCGACGGACGGTCGTCTCCACCGCGAAAGATTCGGCGGTGATCGAATTCAAGACCAAAACTGCCAAGAGTAATAAACGAGTCATGCATCGTCCTTCGTCGGGATATACTTATTGACCATCTCTGCATAATCCTCCCGCACGGGGCTAAAACAGTCAAGTACAACTGCCGGGCCACCAATGGCTTTCGCGCGGTGAGGCACATTGGGAGGGATCAGATACATGCCACCTGGCTCGACTTGCCGAGTTTCGTCGCCAATTTGCAACTCCATCTTCCCCGAGACAAGAATGCCTCCCTGTTCATGAGGATGATCGTGCAGCGGAATTTCGGCCCCCTCTTCAAACTCAAGATAAGAGAGCATGAGATTTTCGCCGAAGGGAGTCCGCATTTTGCAGCCGGGGATCGGCTCGATGGCCGGGATGGAATCAAGGTCGATAAAACCTGTCATGAAGATCTCCTTGGGTCTTAAATACAATGAAGCCGCAACAAATTCAGGGAGCGCTCCCTTGTTCGTCACGGCTTCAGATTGTAGCAGAGATTGTTTCCTGGGAAGGAAATTATCCGAGTTCGCCCATTTTCTGGCAAATCGCTTCGGCCATCTCCTGAGTTCCCACGGCGGTGGGATCGTTGCGATCATCTTTCATATCGTAAGTGACATCTTTGCCTTCTTCGATGATGGCAGCAACGGCTCGTTCCAGCTTCTCAGCGGCTTCATGCTCGCCCAAATGTTCGAGCATCAACTTACCGGAGAGGATCAATGCCGTCGGGTTGACCTTGTTTTGTCCTTTGTACTTCGGAGCCGAGCCGTGTGTCGCCTCAAAGACGGCTCCTTCGTGACCGATATTTGCTCCCGGTGCAACACCCAATCCGCCGACAAGTCCGGCACACAAGTCACTCAGAATGTCGCCGTACAGGTTCGAGGTCACGATGACATCGTATAGTTCTGGTTTTTGGACCAGTTGCATGCACATGTTGTCGATGAGTCGTTCGTTGTATTCGACCGCTCCGTTGGAACTTTCGACCTTCCCAGCGAGAACAGGATCGGCAGAAACTCCATCTGCGAGATCGGGCCATTCAAATTTGGCATCGTAAGCAAGTGCAACAGCACGAGTCTCGTCGTACCACAACCCGTCGGTGAATTTCATGATGTTCGCTTTGCACACCGATGTGACACTCTGGCGTTTGCGAGAGATCGCATAATCGAATGCGTAGTTTGCGATGTCGCGAGTTCCCTCGTAAGACATCGGCTTGATGCTGACTCCGGTGGTGTCGAGACCAGTGGAGATTTTCCGCCCAGTGGCGAATTCGTTAATTTTCCCGATCAGCTCGCCGGTACTAGGTTCACCCGCTTTGAATTCGACGCCCGCATAGAGGTCTTCAGTGTTCTCGCGAATCAGGACGATATCGACATTACTGCCAGAGAAGTACGAGCGTACTCCTTTATAGAGTTTGCAGGGACGAACACAGGCATACAGGCCGAGTTCCTGACGGAGATAAACATTCACACTGCGAAAGCCTTTGCCGATGGGTGTCGTGATCGGGGCTTTGATCGCACAATCGTTCGCTTTAATCGATTCGAGAACACGGGGAGGTACTCCCCCCTCGGCTTCAATTACTTCAATTCCACAATCCTGGATATCCCAGTCGAGTTGAACGCCGGTCGCATCCAGACACTTTTTGGTGGCTTCCGCGATTTCGGGGCCAACACCGTCACCGGTCACCAAGGTGATTTTGTACATAAGTTCTCACTTCGTCTATTAGGATTACAGAATTGTTGTGGAGTCGCAGAATAGCAGTTGAAAACCGTGTTTTCAAGCATTCACGATAGTTCATCACTGCGACGTGTGGTCTTAGACCTCTGCAATTTGTGCTTTGACAGACGGAGTATTTATCGGCATCCTAGAGAGAACGTAAATCCGTTCAATCAAGGGAGTTTGAGGGCATGAGCACGCAAGAAGCCAATTCAGCTGAAGAAGTCGAACTCTTTCGCGAACATCCTGCCATGTTTAAGAACCAGCCGGCTGGTTTTGTTTTGAATTCCCTGCTGCTGATTGGTGGAGTCGTGGGGGGAGTGATGTATCCACCATGGGGCTTTATCGCCACCGGCATCGCCTTGATTGTATTTGCGCAATGGTGGCTGAAAACGAAGAGCACAACCATAATCGTTACGAATGAAGGAACGACCATCGAGCGGGGGCTTCTCTCTAAATCGACCAACGAACTCTGGCATTCTGACGTTCGCAACGTCCAAATCCAGCAATCGTTCTTTCAGCGAATTATGAACGTCGGCACCGTCAATATTTCCAGCGGTGGTCAGGCCGACATCGAAATCACCGTCAACGGCATCCCCAATCCGCACGATGTGCACAAGATCATCGAGGAACAACGCCGCAGGTTGGGTACTGTTTGAAGAACGTGGGTAGGCCCAAGTTTGCCGAGATGCCTCTCTGTTAAATTTTTGAGGATTACGCAGTTTTTCCCGCCTGCTTGAATTGGGAACATCTCAGCGATGAGATTCGTCGATATATGAAAACAGAGAAGCACTGCGAACCGGAGTTGGCAGTGAAGTTGTTGTTTCATGTTCTTCGAGGATTCATGGAGGATCTCATGCGTCTAGTGCTCTTTTCACTATCGGCTCTGTTGTTCTGTTCGGCATCTGCCGATGCCAAACTCTTCGAAGAATTACAGCCCATCGGCCATTGGTTTAATAGCACACCTAGCCTCAACTTGCATGGTGATGCATGTGGTCAATCAACATGCGATGGCTGTGCTCCGACTTGTCGAAGAGGCCCTGCTCCCAATATGATTGGCGACTCCCTCGGCGTACCGCATTATGTATGGGACGAAGAGGATAGTGGTATCACCAACGTTATCTTGTATCCCAATTACTATGCGAAGGTTGCGGACAACAATTCGGCGGTTCCCCAAGATCGTGTCTATATCAATTACCGATTCTTCAACGATGTTGACACCTATAAAGATCCCTCAGGAATTGTTGGGGACGAAGCCAGAGATTTATCTATCATCGAATTGGGAATTGAAAAGACATTCTTTGACGGATTGGTCTCGGCTGAATTCATTTTGCCTTTGGCAAATACTCCCGATAATGACTTCTCCTCCTTTGACGGTATCGGAACTCCAGAGCAGCATATGAAAATTCAGAATATCGCATTTGGTGCGAAATTCTTGCTAATCGATGATGTCGATTCCGCGTTTTCTTTAGGATTACGAGTACAAGCTCCCACCACCGATGGCATCCAAGATCAAGTAAATCCTGAATACTATGTGACATTTGAGAGTTGGAGTATTACACCATACTTGGCTTATCTCCAAGAAATTAATCAGAAAACTTTTGTCAAGCTTTTGCCGCATATCGTTTCCAAACGAGTGAACATACGGATGAAGCGACTGGTACTCGATACGGATACCGAGAACCCGGCTATCTGAACCTGGATGTTCAATTAGGACATTGGCTGTATCGCAACTCAGATGGACGCGGACTCACCGGTCTCCAAAGCAGCCTGGAGCTTCATTGCACAGGTACTTTTGAACGTGTTGAGCCTTACTGGGACGGCGTCAGTGAAAAACCTAATATCACATCAATCAGCGGTGAACATGATTTTCTGAATCTGACCGCAGGTCTTACCGCGTTGTTTAACGAGCGGTTGACTGTCACCTCAGGAATCTCAGTCCCCATTCGTGACGGTGGTCATATTTCAAGCGTTTATGGTGATGCGATCAATCCATTCCCTTCCGACCGCCTATATGACTGGGAAGCTGTTCTCCAAGTGAATTACTACTTCGGTAATCAGTGAGAATTCTTCTCGCCAGAAACTTCATGAAGCGCATAAAGAACGGGGAACCGATAATTGGTCGGCTCCCCGTTTTTCGTTGGTTCAGAATAAGTGCTTACAGCTCACGAATTTTGATGTTCCGCCATTTCACCCAATAGGGACCGTCGCCCTTTTTGATGCCGTGAACTTGCAGTCCGATGAAGCCTTCTTTGTATTGCTTCACGAACGCTTCTCCTTCGAGCTTAGGATTCTTCTTCAAATCTTCGATCAAGTTGATATCTTCGATCTGCTGACCGTTGATCCAGGTTTGAATACGCGGACCTTCGGCTTTGATGCGGAAGTGATTCCACTCGCCGCTTTTCATATTAGCGTGTGGCTTCAAGCGATCGCTGGGAGTGAGCCATCCACCGCCGGTGGCTTCACCATAAACATACCCTGCTTCTGCGTTGCCGGCTTCGATCTCGACTTGCGGGCCGTTGACGCGTCCGGTGGGAGTGTCTTTCGTTTGTGAGCGAATCTGACATCCCGAGTTCAAACTGTCATGGACCATGACATCAAATTGTAATTCAAAATCGCTGTATAGTTTGTCCGAACACAAGAACGAGTTTGGGCTACCTTCGGTGGTTGTTCCCTTGATCGTGCCGTTCTCGACAACATATGTGGCCGTGCCATTTCTCTGTGTCCAACCTGTCAAATCTTTACCATTGAACATATTTGTCCAACAGTTTTGTGCTTCAATAGGGGTCGTCGAGACAGACATGGCGACAGCCAGACCCAGGCAAATCATCAGTTGCTTCATCGTGGTGAACTCCTCATCGTATCCAAGTGATAATTGTGTGAAGTCCCTAAATTAACAGGAACAACGCTGATAAACGAGACAATATTTGCCCCTGACTACCAGAAACCGCGCAAAAAAAAGCCCCTTCCGACAGTTTGTGCCGAAAGGGACCATTCATAATATCAAAAAAGTCATGGCTGACTTATTTGTCACAGCAACCAGTATTGCAACAACCACCTGCACAGCAGGTACCATCACAATCGCAACCGGTTTCCGCACAAACACAGACAGCACATTCACAGCCGGCTCCACAACAGCACGCATCGTAATCGGCGATGAGTGCTGCTCCTGTGAATAGAACCGAAGCAGCAAGAGTTAAAGCCACTTTGACTAACATATCATTCTCCTAAGAGAGACTTATGAACTGAATTAACTTGAACAGCGAATCAACTCATCGGAAAACCGACGAGTTGTGAAGTCGTTAATTCAGCCAGACGGAGAATAGCACACGGACCGGTCTTTCCGTGATCGGTCGGGATGACTCGAAATTGAGATGACGGCCATCGGTAGAAACAATATCCAGACTCGGCAACTCGCTCATTAGAGCAAGTTGTTGCAAAGTTTCATCCTGCTGAATCTGCAGCGGAGATTGCTCAGGTGAGGTGGTTCCCTGACATGAACGGCAAGTGTCACAGGGATCTTCTGAACTGCTTCCTCGATCAGCCTGAAAAAGCGTCTGTTGGCAGCAACTCGAAGTGGTCGTTAATTTTATCTTTGACGAACAACAACTGGACTGCTTCGAAAGCGGGCCAGTGGACATACAACAAGAGATTGTAGTATCACAGCAACTCGAAGCACCCGATGAGCAACTGATGAGCAACTGATGAGCAACTGCAACTCTTGGCAATTCCAGCCACAACGGGAGACACAACCATCGAGATGGTTAGAAATGCGATACCAAATTGTCGCAGGATGTGTCTCATAGCAATTGATACGACTCTCGAACATGAACTGTTTGATGCTTAAAGTGTAGCTGTTGATCGAAATGTTGTCAACAAGAGTGTGCGCACGAACAGAAAACATGCCTGAGGCCTATCAAGGAGCTTCTTCAGTAAGTCGTTTGGCGAGAGCCTCTTTCCGATCTTGTTGGCGTTTGCGGATATTTTGAATCGAGTCCTTGGGAATCGATTCAATTAGCCGTTCGGTGTACTCGTTTTGTGGCGAGCGATAAATTTCTTCCGAAGGTCCAAACTCGACAATCTGGCCCGCCTGCATGACGGCCATCATATCGGACATGAATTTCACGACGCTCAAATCGTGACTGATGAAGATGTACGTGAGTCCGCGATCTTCTTGTAGGTCTTTGAGCAAATTCAAAACCTGTGCCTGCACGGAGACATCGAGTGCCGAGACCGATTCGTCACAGATGATAAATTCGGGTTCGACCGCCAAGGCGCGAGCGATACATAATCTTTGTCGCTGGCCACCGGAGAATTCATGGGGATAGCGCAACAGATGTTCGCTCAACAGCCCCACTTCTTCGAGGAGTTGGGCGGCACGATTGCGACGTTCGGGGTTACTGTCTCCCAGTTTGTGAACTTTCATCACTTCCATCAGCATGGTTTCGACAGTCATGCGAGGATTCAATGAGTTGTACGGATCCTGAAAAATGATCTGCACCTTCCGACGGAAAGGCAGAAACTCTTTCCGACTCATCGCAGTGATGTCTTGTCCCTCATAGGTGACCTTCCCACCCGTGATCGGAATGAGTTTGAGAATCGCTCGGCCTGCCGTTGTCTTTCCGCAGCCCGATTCTCCCACGAGCCCCAATGTTTGTCCCTTATGGACGTGAAACTTCACACCATCCACCGCACGCACATAATCGGTGGTCTTACGGAGAATACCCGACTTGATCGGATAGTAGACTTGAAACTGATCAACGGTCAGTAGAGGAGACGCCCCCTCCTCTACGAATTGATCATCCGCGTCCAGCGTTAACTCTTCCGGCTTGTAGCCCAGGGCGGCAATTTCACTTTTGGTATGCAGATACCGACCGCGACCTCGGTTCATCAATTCTGCAAGCCGTTCGTCGGTCATCGGCTTTTCGATGATTTCAAAGCTGCCATCGGGTTGCTTGTCGGCTTCCATGAAATCACCGACCGTGGGCAGGCGCTTCATTTCAGTCTCGAGTTTCGGTCGGCAGGCGAGCAGTCCTTTGGTATAAGGATGCTGAGGATTCGTAAAAATCTCTTCAATGGTATTCTGTTCGACCAATTTGCCTTGAAACATCACAGCCACTTCGTCGGCGATCTCAGCAATCACACCCAAATCGTGCGTGATGAACAAAATCGACATTCCCCGCTCGTCTCGTAAATTACGGATCAGATCCAGAATCTGCATTTGGATCGTGACATCGAGCGCGGTGGTCGGCTCATCGGCAATCAATAGTTTGGGATTACAACTCAGGGCCATCGCAATCATAACCCGTTGTTTTTGTCCACCCGACATCTCATGTGGGAAGCTATCGACGCGACGTTCAGGCTCGGGAATCCCCACTTCATCGAAAAGTTCAATCGCCCGTATGCGTGCAGCTTCTTCCGTGTAGCCTTGATGAAGAATCATTGGCTCCATCACCTGTTTTCCGACTTTGAAGACCGGATTAAGCGAAGTTCCCGGTTCCTGAAAGATCATGCTGATTGATTTGCCACGGACATCTCTCATGTCGGACATCGGCAATTGAACGAGATCTTTTCCAAACAAAGAAATCTCGCCAGCATCAATGCTCCCCGAAGAAGCGGGTAACAAACGCATGATGCTATAGGAAGTGACTGATTTTCCCGAGCCGGATTCGCCCACGAGCCCAAGTGTTTGCCCTTCGCGAATCGTCAGACTCAGATTATCGACTGCCGTCACCGTTTCGTCATCAGTACGGAAACGAGTCGTCAGGCCGTTGATTTCCAGAAGTGGTGTCGCAGCATCAGTCATGGCGGTCCTTCGCAGTCAGCAGACATCAATCACGGGGCGAAGTTGCCCCTGAGATGTATAACTTCCCGGTTTTGCCGCAATGTGTCAATCACAAGAGCGCAGGATCAGCAAGAATCTCGACACGACTCACCTACACCGCCGTTTTGCGCGAGTCCATGAAATCTTTCACGAGATGTAATTCGTCCGCCGAGACCACCCACCCGCGGCATGTTTTTGCTCCGCAACCGCAAGGAATCGCATTTTCGGCGGTCCAACCATAACCGATGGTAAGTTGTTCACCGATATTGATTTCCCGCAGCGTTTCCACAGAAATCCGAGGTAAGACGAGAGGGCCGTGCTCCTCGGTCTCTTCGATCATGTACAATTCGCAATTCGGTTCGCAGGAATGGTTCAGGTAGCGAAATGTCCCATCCGGTTCGAGACAATAATCGTCTCCCAAATCGATGCAGTAGTCGGAAGAATATTCCGAATCCCAGATGATGAAGCCTTCCATCCAGCCGAGGTGATCGCCGGTTGAAAAGTTCTGAGCCGCAAAAAGTCCCAACCCGTGGGAAGCAGGGGCAATGGTCACGTGTGTCATAGTTGTGAATTGCTCTGTCATGTGATATCTCGCTCTCATCATTTGTGTTAGAATGGAGCAAGCGCTTTCGTTGGCGAAGATATTACAGTTGTTGGAACTGACAGCCAAGATGGAATCGCGACTATTCTGATTTCTTTTTCAACTGCACCCACCAGATCTCTCCAGCAGTGATCGGACCGATCGACCGGCGGAATTGAATGTCTCCCAAATTTGTTGATTCATGGCGTGAAAAATTTCGACGCTGGTTATGGTTGTTCTCAATCGTCTGGTTGGGAGTGACCATTCTGGTGATTGGGTACGATCTGTGGAGTGATTCTGATTGGCCGAAGTGGCCCACCAGAATCTACTTCTGGGCGACCCTCACTCTCAGCATATTGGCATTCTTATGCTACGGATGGGACAAGCGACAAGCCCAGCGACAAGGTCGCAGAGTCTCGGAACGGACACTCCATCGACTCTCAATGTTCGGCGGTTGGCCGGGAGCCGTTCTGGGACAACAATTTTTTCGGCACAAAACGGTCAAAACCAGCTTTCAACTGAAACATACATTGATTCTGGTCGTCCATTTGTTTGTGATACTGTGGGGACTGAAAAACTTCCTCACTTCATTTTTGTTCTGACCTATTCACTTCGCTCATCATTCCGAGGAACTCATCATGAATCCACTCGACTTATCACTTTCCCGCCGCGATCTGTTTCGTTCCACGGTGGCGGCTTCTGCAGCCGGACTCGCAGGATTATCAGCGAGTGACGCTTTCGCGGCTGACGATTTGCAACAACGTGCTCTTAAAGGCCGTTTGAAACAGTCGATTGTGCACTGGTGCTACAAAGACACCTTCACGATTCCTCAATTGGCCCAGTACGCCAAACAACTCGGCTGCAAGAGTGTCGAACTGGTCTCACCAGATCATTGGCCAATGCTGAAAAAACTGGGACTGGAATGTGCCATCGCCAGCTCTCACGGTTTCAAAACCGGTCCCAATCACAAAAAGAATTGGGCGAAATGCGAAGAGATACTCACGGAACGGATCAATCAGTGTGCCGACTTCGGTTTCAAAAGCGTGATCAGCTTTACCGGCATGACAGAAGGGATCGATCCCAATGAAGGCGCGAAAAACTGTGTCGAGTTCTTCAAGAAGATGATGCCACTCGCGGAGAAGAAGAACATCAACGTTTGTATTGAAATGTTGAATACGCGCGATGATTCGCACCCGATGAAAGGGCATCCCGGGTATCAGGGAGATCATACTGAGTATTGCATCGACATCATCAAGGCCGTCGGATCAGCCCGCATGAAACTGTTGTTTGATATCTATCATGTTCAAATCATGGATGGTGATGTCACTCGTCGGCTCCACGAACATAAGGATTACATCGGCCACATTCATACGGCCGGAAATCCGGGACGTGCGGAACTCGATTCGACTCAAGAAATTCAATATCAACCGATTCTGAAAGCTCTGGCAGATATCGAGTATGATGGATTCGTGGGTCACGAATACATTCCGACACGTGATGCTCACGAGGGATTGAGAGAAGCGGTCGAACTCACCATTGTGTGAAATCGATTGTGTGAAATCGAAGCGACTCATAAAAACAGCCGACGGAGCAATGACTCCGCCGGCTGAGGGCTTACAGATTCAGGAAGAAACCTATTCTTCCAACTCAACATTCCACCACGCTTCGCTCATGAACCGGGTCCAACTATCGATGCGGACGCCGCGAGCGGCGAACATCGGTTGCCAAGATGGACGAAAGGGTTCCTTTGCCAAAGGCATCTGTGCCTGATCGGGAGTCCGGTCGGCCTTGCGAGAATTACACTTCACGCAAGCCAGTACACAGTTTTCCCAAGACGAGACACCACCTTGTGACCGTGGCAAAACGTGGTCAATCGTCAGTTCTTCACTGCCGGGACGTCTCTGGCAATACTGGCACATATAACCATCACGCTTAAACAGATTCCGACGACTGAAAGTGACCACATAACTTGGAACCTTGTCGTACCGTGTCATGATCACCACTTCGGGAACACGCAACTCCAGCTTTTGAGTGCGGATTACCTTTTCTCCCTCAGCGGGAGCCAGTGCTGTCCAATCATCCCACGAATACGTTTCATAGTCGGCGGGATCGACAATCACGGCGTGGTCATTCCAGACCTTGACGAGTGTTCGGGCGACCGAAGCCACACCAACAGGTTGCCAGTTCCGATTGAGAACCAGGGTCGGTCGTTCTAAGACTGCAGTCATCGTCGTTCTCTCCTTATGGAGTCGTATTTCGTCCATGAGCCGCGATGGTCATGACATCATAACCATCTGACCCAATCGTGGGAGATCAGTTTGCTGAAAGCGATTTACGAAGTCAGACACTCATAACTGTATTCGGTTCGAGTCCGTCGGGCCTGATTCGAACAGACAAGGCTTTTCAGCCACGAGGTTACAGCTCGCTGCGGTCACCAATCCGCCGACGGATACTATGCTTCAAGTGGTTCCGGTCGGGATCGAACCGACGCGCATCCGTTTAAGAGACGGAAGCTCTACCTGCTGAGCTACAAAACCGGGTTGTTTTCAATATCATTGGCTTGAGTGGGATTCGAACCCACAGCATCTCCGGGTCTGAGCCGAAGTGGTCTGCCAGTTGCCTACCAAGCCGTGTTTGTTGTTGTCATCGAAGGCTCATTCGACGATGACTGTCTTTCGATCTTCGTAAACTAAAAAGTACCGGTGGGGGGAATTGAACCCGACATCTCCTGCTTGAAATACAAGTATCCTTGCCATTAGACGACACCGGCATGGTTATGGTTGATTTCAAGGCACGAAAAAACCCGACATCACGAATAGCGACGTCGGGTGTAATAAACACACCGTTTTCATACGTCACATTCAACCGGGAGCCTCCGCGCAATATCGCTCGTGCAATGTCTCGCGATGTGGGGCCGAGATTAGTCGACTCGGTTTGAGATGTGACAGATTGAAAAACATGGTCGCTGGATTTCTAATTATGTTTGATTGATCGAAGAGAGAATGTTTCTTCTCGTACGTCAAGACGCAGAATTATTGACGGCGGTTCACGGGAATCTACAGAGAATCCGAAAGTTCTTCAAAAAACACATTTGGTATCCGACCATCACTTCTGTAACCATGTGAAAAAAGGAACCAGCAGACATAGACTCACATGCATTTTAATGATCAATTGCCCTGCCGTCTCACGACGGAGGCTTCTTGATAAACAAACGACGTCTGTTAAAGTCACTTGGCCCAGCACCTGAATCCACTTAATGTCACGAATGATTCACCCATGACAATCACCATTCCCACCTATGACGACGTACTGACCGCTGAGAAAATGGTCCGTCCCCACGTCTCACCCTCTCCCCTCATTCGCTCCTACGCCCTCGAAAAAGAACTTGGCTTACCCGCATCCCGACAAGTCTGGATCAAGGATTACGGCTGGACGCCGGTCGGATCGTTCAAATTGCTCGGCGCTCTCAACTGGATGGCCCATCATACGGATGAAATTGGTGATCGCCCGGTCGCCGCCCATTCCTCGGGAAACTTTGCATCGGGAATTTCCTATGCCGGCATGAGATTCGGAAAGCGGGTGATTATCGTCATGCCGGAGACGGCTCCCAAAATCAAATTTGAGCGGACTCGCTCATTTGGTGCTGAGATCCGCACCTATGATATCAGTACCGATCACGAGACCGGCCTGCGTGATCAACTCACCCAACAAATTGCCGACGAAGAACAAGGCATCCAGGCATCGCCCTATGATGATCCTTACGTGATTGCCGGCAATGGCGTCGGAGCCTTGGAAGTGGTTCGCGATTTAGAGGCACAAGCTCGCAGCATGTCTCATTACTTCTGTCAGGTGAGCGGTGGCGGCTTAATGGCGGGGCAAGCGTTGGTCGTGGCACAACATTTTCCCGAAGCCAACATCATTGGCGTCGAACCGGATCAGGCTGATGATTTCAAACAATCACTCGCTGCCGGAGAGCGTGTTCGCGTCGATCATCCTACCAGTATCTGTGATGGCTTACTCTCCTATGATGTCGGTGATCACAATTGGCCAATCCTGAAAGAGAAAGTCCATTCGTGCCTCAGCGTCCCCGACTTGAAGACACGCGAAGCGATGAAATGGCTCTACGACAATCATGGGTTGCGAACCGAGCCTTCGGGAGCCATCGCGACAGCGGCGTTACTGAGCGGCGAAGCCGACCTTTCGGGTGACGGAGACATCGTGGTGGTCGTCAGTGGTCGCAATGTCGATGAAGAGGCGTTTCGTGACTGGATCGATGTGTGAGACCATAATGTAGCTTGTCTTCATCAGTTCTCAGTTGATAGTGGTTATCACACTTTCAGGAGTCTCCTTTGCTCGTTGGCATCCTTTCAGATACGCATAATGAAGTACCCCGCACGAAGGAGGCTGTCAAAACACTTTGCTCATCCGGGGCCGAAATGCTGATACACTGTGGCGATTTATCCCTTCCTGAAATAGTTGAAGCCTGTTCGGTCTTGCCATTTTATTTTGTGTTTGGAAACCATGATTCTGACATGGTGCCTGACCTGAGATCTGCCGCCCAGAAGTTTCAGGCAACATGTCTTGATTGGGGCGGAACGATCAATATTGAGCACAAAACAATTGCGGTTGCTCACGGCCATTTAACGATGGATTTGGCCCCCTTGATTGAGATGCAACCTGATTATCTCTGCACCGGTCACTCTCATATTGCGAATGATTGGGATCAAAATGGCATCCATCGAATTAATCCTGGCGCCCTCTTCCGAGCTGACCGGTTTACGGTAGCATTGTTGGATACGACCTCTGATAATGTGAGCTTCTTGACGATTCCCGAGTAATTTCCACACAGATTCTGCCCCATGAATTTTCACGATGTTCGGATGCGAGGGTTTGAGAAACGGGTGAGGCTTGATGCGGTCCTCGATTGGCTCCTCACGCAGATCGAACTGCTCCCTGCAGAAACGATCTCGATCAATGATGCCTGCGGACGTATTCTCGCTGAAGACGTTACCGCCGGAGAAAGTGTCCCGCCGTTCCGACGTTCGGCTATGGATGGATATGCTCTCAAAGGGGAAGAGACCAATGGAGCGAGCGATTATGGTCCGTTGCGATTGAAGATTATCGGCCAGTCATTTCCGGGTGATCCTTTTAACGGAGAGATTAAACCGGGCGAAGCGGTCCGCATTATGACGGGGGCTCCTGTTCCCGAGGGGGCTGATGCCGTCTTGCCCGCCGAAATGACCGAAGAGAAATTAGACATCGTCGAGATATCGGGAAGCGTCCCTCCCGGCAAGAATGTCGGTGCAATCGGTGAAGACATCAAAGCGGGAACAGTCGTGTTACGAAGAGCCCGTCAACTCAGGCCTCAGGATGTGGGACTTCTGGCATCGATTGGAACTGCTGCCGTTAATGTTGTTCGCAAACCCAAAGTGCGTCTTTTGATCACGGGCAACGAACTCTATCCAGCCGGCAAAGAGAAACCCCCTCATACCATTTTCGATTCCAATTCACCCATGCTACAAGCTCTCATCATCCGGGATCAGGGAGAGATCGAGAGTCGGCGGCAACTGGCCGATGACCGCGAGTCAATTGCCAAAGGTCTGACCGAGCCGGGAGCCGAAGTGATTCTCGTTTCGGGAGGGTCCAGTGTTGGTGCCGAAGATCATGCACCGTCATTAGTGGATGAGTTGGGTGAACTGAAATATCATGGCATCGCCATGCGGCCTGCCAGTCCTGCGGGCGTCGGTATTGTGGGAGATGCACTTGTCTTCCTGTTGCCCGGCAACCCGGTGTCCTGTTTGTGTGCATACGACTTGTTAGCGGGACGTGCCATTCGTCAACTGGGTGGTCAGTCTTCGGAGTTGCCGTACATAACTCGGCATTTTCCGCTCGCAAAGAAGATCGTTTCGGCCATCGGTCGTCTCGATTACTGCCGTGTGAAAATCGAAGAGGGACGTGTCTTCCCCATCGCCACGAGTGGTGCCTCGATCTTGTCTTCCACGAGTCGTGCGGATGGTTTTGTACTCATCCCGGAAGAGCAGGAAGGCTATCCAGAAGGAGCTACTGTGACGATTCACTTGTATGATCTTCCTTTCGGTCAGGAAGTGGATCAATGAATCATTCCGAAAAAATGAACGCTTTGCGACAAAGCCAGTTCCTGGAAGTGATCGGTCGCGATGAAGCGACGGCAAAGTTTCACGCACATTTGAACCTCGCTCCGTTGGGAACCGAAACCGTCTCTCTAATGGATTCGCTGAGACGAGTTCTGGCGGCAGATGTGATAGCCAACCTCGATGTCACCAGTTTCGACCGCTCTAACGTCGATGGTTTTGCAGTTCAAGCCGCCGATACATATGGAGCCGATGAAGAAACTCCGATACGTCTCACCGTGAATGACGAAATCTTATCGCCCGGAATTGAACCTAAACTTTCTATCGAATCCGGCACAGTGACTCCTATCGCGACCGGAGGGATGGTCCCTCGCGGAGCCGATGCCATCATCATGGTCGAACACACCGATTACGACGAAGCTACCTACGAATTGATCGTTCAACGTGCCGTCTCTCCCGGTCAGGCCATTTCCTATGCGGGGCTAGATATTGCCAGGGGTGAAACGGTTTTACGATTGGGAACGGTTGTCACTTCACGAGAAATTGGCGTGCTGGCAGCCATCGGGATGACCGAAGTGACGGTCTGGCGAAAACCGACCGTTGCCATTATCTCTACCGGTGACGAGATTGTCCCGCCGGGTGCAGAACTTCCCGCAGGCTGCGTGTACGATTCGAACGCCGCTATTCTGTCGGCGTCGGTGACAGAACTTGGCGGAGTAGCGAGAGTATTGGGTGTTGTCCGCGATGATGTGCAAGAGCTAAGAGACATTCTCAAAACTGCGTTTGAATGTGATCTAATTTTGCTCTCCGGGGGAACCTCTAAAGGGGCGGGGGATTTGTCCTACCACGTCGTCAGCGAATTGAGTAATCCCGGCATCATTGCACATGGCGTCGCTCTCAAGCCCGGTAAGCCAATTTGCTTGGCAGTTTCAGATGGCAAACCGGTGGTGATCCTTCCGGGATTTCCCACGTCGGCGATCTTCACCTTCCACGAATTCGTGGCTCCCGTCATTCGCGCGCTCGCCGGTCAATCCGTTCAACCAAGAGAACGAGTCACTGCCCGCTTGCCCCTCAAAGTCAATTCTGAGCGTGGCCGTACCGAGTTTCTGCTGGTCGGTTTAATGCAGAGCGAATCGGAACTGTCTGCTTATCCCATGGGCAAAGGATCCGGTTCGGTGACGACGTTCAGTCGCGCCGATGGATTTATCGTCATCGATCAACAAACCGAACAATTGTCGGCTGACAGCGAAGTCGAAGTCCATCTGCTCAGTCACGACGTCCGCCCGGCTGACCTGGTCGTCATCGGCAGTCATTGTGTCGGCCTCGATTTACTCCTCTCAGAGTTGGCCACTCAAGGTTTCACCTGCAAAGTTTTACATGTCGGATCTCAAGGCGGACTTGTCGCCGCGTCGCGAGAAGAGTGCGACATTGCCGGCATCCATCTGCTCGATGAGAAATCGGGGCAATACAATCGACCATTTTTAACAGCAGGCTTGATGCTCACGCCGGGTTACGGCAGACGGCAGGGCTTGGTCTTTCGACCAGACGATGAGCGTTTTAGCGACAAATCGTTAGAAGACTGTCTTTCCATCGCATTGGCCGACTCTGAATGCCTGATGATCAACCGTAACGCCGGTAGCGGCACGCGAATCTTGATTGATCAATTGCTCGACGGTACAAAACCACCCGGCTACGCGGTCCAGGCCAAGTCCCATAACGCAGTCGCGGCAGCAGTATTACAAGGCCGGTCCGATTGGGGCGTCGCCATCGATACGGTCGCGAAAGCCTACGGCTTACAGTTTGTGCCGTACCGGGACGAACAATACGATTTCGTGATTCCAGTGAGTCGTCAGGAGCGCCCGGCCGTCAAGGCGTTCAAAGAACTGCTACAAGACGAGAGCGTTCGCGCGAAACTGCGAGACGCTGGATTTGTTTTGTGAAATCGTTTTTTGACGGCGAGTTACAACGGGCTTCTAGAGCGCATGAAAGATAAGCGTAGCGCCATTCAGGAGCAATAGGTAGAGTAGGAAGAACTCGATCACCTCATGAAAGGAGTCGCCATGTCCTATTCCAAAGAACGTCGCTTGGAAGTCCTCTCCGCTGCTGATGAAGGCCTCACAACGTCGGAAATC
>JAQWSQ010000193.1 GCA_029243145.1 Planctomycetaceae bacterium
ATTTGCGAACGCATATCATCGGCCATCGAATCTCCCTCGTGACGACGAAACGCGTCGAATTTTTCGAGGGCTTCCCGCAACGCAGGTTCGGCTTGTTGCCATTCCACATCCGCGTTGACATTGGATTCGTCCGGCTCTGCAACCACACCGGGAAGTTGCAACAAGTCTCCCGCATTCAGCACTGGCAGTTGAGTCATTGATTCCCGAAGCTCATCCCATTGTTTCAGGTAGGAATTCAGGTTATCGCCAACAAAAGAAAAATCGGCTGCCGAACGTCCCACAGTACGCTTGATAGTGACATTGATCGTTCCGCGAGAAATCGTCTCACGAACGACCTTTTCGACGGCCGGTTCGAGACCAGAAAACGAGTCAGGCAAACGAACATTGAGCTTCAGGTACCGATTATTGACGGCTCGAACTTCGACATGATACACGGTGTCATCGCAGACCTGCCGAGCGTCACCATATCCCGTCATGCTTAGCAACACGATGGTCGCTCACTTTCTTGTAACGTCAAACAGTTCGGCAGCACACCAGTTCTCGCTCATCATCAGAAGCAGAGCCGCTGATCATTACTACTTATCAGAATCGGTCGCGGGTTTTTCGGTAGAAGATTCTTCGCTAGCAGGCTTTTCAGTCGACTTTTCAGCCGGCGCAGTTTCCGTTTCTGTCGATTCTTCAGTTTTTTCACTTTCAGAATCTGTGTCGTCGCTGGTTTCTGTAGGAGCCAATCCGGTGCCGGTTGAGTCTTCGGTTTCCGAATCTCCTGCTCCGGCAGAAGCACCGACAGCGGCAGCATCGTCACCACCTCGATAATTTCCTGAAGAGGCAGCATCCATTAAGCGGATACTAGCTCCTGCGAGTAACACCCAGACCAGAGCGACACCAACAGTAATTTTGGTAAAGACATCTCCGGCCTTGGTTCCGAAGGCAGACTGTCCACCCATTCCACCGAAGGCACCGGCCAAACCGCCGCCGCGTCCACGCTGAACGAGAATCAGCAGAATCATAAAGATTCCACTAAGCATGAGTAGTGTTGAAACGATCGTTGCCATATCCGCCCTGATCCTCTGACGTCGTGAGACTGAAATTTTTCAGGCACCGACGTCATCTGCTGAGAAAATGTTGTTGCGATTCGCCGTCACTCCGAGGACTGCGATCATCCATGATAGTCTATTTACCGGCTCCTGCGATAATCCCCAGGAAAGAGTCGGCTTTAAGGCTGGCACCACCGACGAGAGCCCCGTCGACATTAGGCTGACCAATCAGCTCGACTGCATTGTCTGGTTTAACGCTGCCACCATACAAAATACGTGTATTTTCCGCAACCTCAGACGAGTAATGCAGTTCGAGCCACTTTCGTAAATATAAGTGAGCTTCCTCTGCTTGAGCGGGTGTCGCCGTCAATCCCGTCCCGATCGCCCAAACGGGTTCATAAGCGATGACGATATCGGCCATCTGATCTGCCGACACGCCCGCCAATCCCCATGACATTTGCTCGTCTAGAACACTTTCCATCTGCCAGGCCTGACGCTCTTCGATCAATTCGCCGACGCAAAGTACGACCTTCATGCCGTCTTCGAGCCCTTTGCGGGTCTTTTTATTGACCATTTTGTTGCACTC
Organism: Planctomycetaceae bacterium; assembly: GCA_029243145.1. Lineage (GTDB taxonomy): Bacteria > Planctomycetota > Planctomycetia > Planctomycetales > Planctomycetaceae > JABURQ01. The sequence goes on from JAQWSQ010000193.1 coordinate 1,624, forward strand.
GCCCAACACATGACGTCGTTCACTGTGGCCGACCAGCACGTGTGAGCAACCAACATCTTTGAGCATTTCTGTAGAGACTTCGCCCGTATAAGCGCCGTTGTCTTCGATGTACAGGTCTTGAGAACCCGTTTTAATGGGGGATCCTTCGGCAGCCGCGGCAATTTCACCAAGATAAGGGAAGGGAGGGAAAACGATCACTTCTACGGAAGTTTCTCCCAATCCCGCTTTGAGTCCTGCGACAAGGGCTTCTCCCTCGGCCTTGTTGGTATTCATTTTCCAGTTGCCGGCAACAATGACTTGTCTCATGACGTATTCAAATCCCTGTAAAATGTGAGAGTTCTGCAAAATTGAAGCGGGAGCCAATGCGCACCCGTGAATTGCGTTCAGGGAGAAATAACGAACCTGAGCCGTTAGTTCAAGGTTTCGGAGCGGGGATAAGTCCCTAAAATTTCTAAACGGACTGCACCCTTTTTAAGTTGATCCAGCGTTTTTCGCACTTTGGGATCGTTTTCATGCCCTTCAAAATCCAAGAAAAACAGGTATCCCTGCTCCTCTCCCCGCAAAGGGAATGACTCAATCCAAGTAAGATTCAGCTTATTCGTCTTGAAGATATTCAAGGCATCCGACAACGAACCCGGCTCGTGAGGGATCTGCAATAGTAACGCCGTTCGATCAGAACCAGTCGGTTCTTGAAGGTGATCGCCAATCACGGCAAAGCGCGTCACATTATGTTTGTTATCTTCAATTTTCTCCGCCACGATTTGCAAGTCGTACTCCACGGCCGCCTGTCGACTGGCCACCGCAGCGGCACCCGGTTTGTCGCGAGCCAATTGTGCAGCAGCCGAAGTGCTGGTCACTTCAATCAATCGGGCATCGGGCATGTTGCGAGCCAACCAATCGCGACATTGCGACAAGGCTTGCGGCTTTGAATAGATTTCAGTGATTTCGCTGCGAGGACAACGCGACATCAAGTTGTGATGGATACTGACCAAAACCTCGCCACAGATACGCAAGGGCAGCCGAGTGAACATATCGAGAGTATCGACAATACGACCATCTGTGCTGTTTTCAATGGGAACGAGTCCGAAGTCCACATGACCACGATTCACCTCTTCAAACACAGAAGCAATTGTGCTAACGGGTATCAGATCAGCACTTTTCCCGAAGCGTTCGAGAGCCGCAAAGTGAGTGAAACTGTACTTTGGTCCCAAATAAGCGACTCGTGTCAGTTTGACGGTGCTCTTCGCAAAACTCATGATATCCCGGAAAATCGACCGCACCGTTTCGTCCGGCAGAGGTCCAGGATTGGCTTGCCCCAATTCATTCAACATCGAGTCATCTGCATGCGGATCGTAGCTTGATGAATTTTTGTCGGGCCGCTTGCTGTAAAGCCTCTCTGTCAGTTGAGCGCGCTTGTTAATGAGCTTGAGAATCTCTTTATCAATGCGTTTGATTTCCGCTTCAAGCCCACCTCCATTACGGCCGGAACTCATGATTCGAGTCCCTTTTTTGGTGGCAGGATTCTTTGCAGACGCTTTCTGTGAAGCATTGCTCGATTTTTTCGCGGATGACGTCAGAGCAGGTTTTTTTGGAGTTGTGGATTTCTTCTTCGCCGCTTTACGAACCGTGGTTTTCTGATTTATTCTACGTTTTTTTGCCATCGCAAGCGGTCCGGTCAATCGTGGATAACTGATTCCAGTCCATTGGCTTTCACTTTTTTAAGGCGTTATTCGTTCACGCCGTCAGTGTCGTGAGTCATGTTTGTAATGAGCCTGGCAGTCAAAATCAAGGAGCCGATTTTAAGCCTTCCATACCCACTGCCACAATGACACCATTTCCAGTTTACACTGCCACTCACGCAGTTGCCATTTTGGCACACTGCAAAACTAAACTCGTCTCCATAAGCACCATATCTCATTATATAACAGCCACTTATAGCACTTTCATGTATCGCAACAAAGTTGGCACACCCCTTGCATTAGTATAAACAGCAAGCTGATCGGTCTGGCCGATTGGCAGCCCATTGAATCTAAATGACAAGACAATAACCCAACTCACGATCCCGAAAGATCGAGGAGCATTAACATGGCAGTTGAATCAGAAAAAATTATCGGCATCGACCTCGGGACCACAAACTCTGTGGTTTCTGTCATGGAAGGTGGCGAATCAAAAGTGATCGCCAACCTCGAAGGAAATCGCATCACTCCGAGTGTTGTCGCTTTCACTGAAAAAGAGGAAACCCTTGTGGGTGAGCCGGCCAAACGCCAGGCAGTCACCAACCCTCATAACACGATCTATTCGATCAAACGATTTATGGGCCGTCGTCACAAGGAAGTTCAATCCGAAGAAAAAATGGTCCCTTACGGAATCGTTGGTGGCGACGAAGATTACGTCAAAGTCGATGTGAACGGCAAGGAATACACACCGCCTGAAATCTCGGCATTGATTCTTCGCAAGTTGAAAGAAGCCGCGGAAAGCTATCTCGGCCACAAAGTCAACAAGTCCGTGATCACCGTACCGGCGTACTTCAATGATGCACAACGTCAGGCCACGAAAGACGCCGGACAAATCGCCGGGCTCGAAGTGGCTCGAATCATTAACGAGCCGACCGCAGCCGCACTCGCTTATGGATTGCAGAAGAAAGAAGAAGAGAAAATTGCCGTCTTCGACTTGGGCGGCGGTACGTTCGATGTCTCGATTCTGGAAGTCGGCGATGAGATGGTGGAAGTGTTGTCCACAAACGGCGACACCCATCTCGGTGGTGACGATTTTGACGAAGTCTTGATTGGACACATTGCCGACGAATTCAAGAAAGAACAGGGCATCGACCTTCGCTCTGATGCGATGGCATTACAACGATTGCGTGAAGCCGCTGAAAAAGCCAAGAAGGAACTCTCAAGTTCAGCTTCAACCGACATCAACCTGCCGTTCATCACGGCCGATGCCTCGGGCGCCAAACATCTGCAACTGTCGATCTCTCGCTCAGACTTTGAGAAATTGATTGATCCACTCGTAGAACGTTGCCGCGGACCGGTCGAAAGTGCTCTGAAAGATGCGAAGCTGTCACCCAGTGACATTGACGAAGTGGTTCTTGTCGGTGGTTCGACGAGAGTCCCCAAGGTTCAGGATCTCGTCAAGAAAATGTTCGGTAAAGAGCCACATCGTGGTGTGAACCCCGACGAAGTGGTCTCGATTGGCGCCGCCATTCAAGGTGGTATTCTGTCGGGCGATGTCACAGACGTAGTGCTGCTCGATGTCACACCTCTTTCCCTCGGTATCGAAACCGAAGGTGGTATCTTGACAAAATTGATCGAGCGGAACACAACCATCCCGGCCACCAAGAAGGAAACATTCTCCACAGCCGCCGACAATCAGACGGCAGTGACAGTACGAGTCTTCCAGGGTGAACGGCAGATGGCCAACGACAACCGTCTCCTCGGACAATTCAATCTGGACGGTATTCCACCCGCACCGCGCGGCATGCCACAAATCGAAGTCGCTTTCGACCTCGACGTGAATGGAATTTTGAATGTCTCTGCAAAGGACGTGAAATCCGGCAAGGAACAAACGATCAAAATCGAAGAGTCCAGCGGACTTTCTGAGGATGAGATCGAACAAATCCGCAAAGACGCCGATGCTCACGCCGAAGAAGACAAAAAGAAACGAGAACTGGCTGAAGCCAAAAACATGGGCAACACATTGGCTCATGAAGCTGAAAAGGCACTCAAGGAACACGCCGAAAAAGTGGACGAAGGTTCAAAGTCCGCCATCGAAGGTGCGGTCAAGAAAGTTCAGGAAGCCGTGGAAGGCGATAACGTCGACCAGATCAAATCGGCGACTGAGGAACTTTCCACCGCCATGCAAGCCATGGCCGAGCATGTCTACGCGGATGCCGAAGGGGCTGCCCCCGAAGACGCCGAGACGGCCGGAGCCACAGCCGAAGCCGCCGGTGGCGGAGATGACGACGATGTCATTGACGCTGAGTTCGAGAAGAAATAATCAAGTCGTACTCTCCTCCCGTATTCGGATGGGAGGAGAGTTTCCCGACCTTGATCGCCCAAGCATCCCTTCAAAATGACGCGACGTCCGTCGCATCGCCAGATACTTAATACAATCCGAGCGGTTTTTCACACGGCCTTACCGTGCCGCTCACGTTGCGTACTCACGGAGTGTGAAATCATCATGGCATTTCAAATTGAAAAACTGACGACCAAAGCCCAAGAAGCTCTGCAACGCGCCCAAAGTTTTGCCCTCGAGCAGGGACATCAACAGTTACAACCCATTCACCTTCTCAAAGGTTTAGTGGATGAAACCGATGGGATCGTGCGCCCACTCTTCCAGAAGATGGGCGTCAACACACAACAGTTGCAGTCAGTTGTCGAGACCGAATTAGGACGAATTCCGAAAGTCTCCGGGAGCAATGCACATCCGCAAGTCTCACCGGCAGGACTTCGTGTGCTTGAAGCCGCACAAAAAGAAGCCGACGCAATGAAAGACGAATTCGTCTCGACCGAACATCTGCTGCTCGCCCTCACAAAGATCGATGACCAGGCACAACGCCTGCTCAAAATGCACGCCGTCACAGAAGACGATTTGAAAGCGGGTCTCAAAACCGTACGAGGAAACCAAAAAGTGACCGACCAACACCCCGAAGACAAATATCAAGCACTCGAAAAGTACGGCAAGGATCTCGTCGAACTGGCTCGATTAGGAAAGATCGATCCGGTCATCGGTCGGGACAAAGAAATTCGTCGTGTGGTGCAAGTCCTCTCACGTCGCCGCAAAAACAACCCGGTCCTCATTGGCGAACCGGGTGTCGGTAAAACGGCCATCATCGAAGGCTTGGCACACCGAATCGTGTTGGGCGATGTCCCACAATCTCTCAAAGACAAACGAGTCATCGCGGTCGACATGGGAGCACTCATCGCGGGAGCCAAATTCCGTGGGGAATTTGAAGACCGCTTGAAAGCAGTTCTCAAAGAAGTCGAAGAAGCCTCCGGGCAAATCATTCTCTTCATCGACGAACTCCACACCGTCGTCGGAGCAGGGGCGGCTGAAGGCTCGATGGACGCTTCGAACCTGCTGAAACCAGCCTTAGCACGAGGTGAACTCCACTGCGTCGGTGCAACGACTCTCGATGAATACCGCATGCACATCGAGAAAGACGCCGCTCTCGAACGTCGCTTTCAACCGGTCAAAGTCAACGAGCCTTCGGTTGAAGACACGATCGCGATCTTGCGAGGACTCAAAGAGCGATACGAGAAGCACCACAACATCAAAATCAAAGATGCGGCACTCGAATCAGCAGCGACACTCTCCGACCGATATATCACAGATCGATTCCTGCCCGACAAAGCACTCGACTTAGTCGATGAAGCCGCAGCGCGGGTCTCGATGGAACTACATTCGGTCCCATCCGAGATTGACGAAGTCCAACGTCGCTTAACTCGCTTGGAACTCGCCGCCCGCCAGTTGGCGGAGGAGCAGGAAGATCATGCGGAGAAAGCACGCGAAGAGATCCGACTCGAAACCGAACAGCTCAAACAGAAACTCGCATCTCTGAAAGAACAATGGGAAGCGGAGAAACTCGGTATCGGCGACGTGCAGTCAATGCGTGGGGAACTCGAAAACGTCGAACGAGATTACGCACAACTTGAAGCCGGCATCCGTGAGAAACAGGCCTCGGGTCAACTGGTCGATGAACGACACTTCCAGAACTTATATGAGCTGGACAGTCGACAGAAACACTTGCGCACACAAATCGAACAGGAGGAAGCAGCCAGCGAACAAGCCGCCGCCGAAGCCGCTTCTGAGGAAGAACCAAAACAAAAACTATTGCGAACCGAAGTTGGACCCGAAGAAATTGCCGCGGTCGTCTCGGATTGGACCGGCGTCCCCGTCACGCGCATGTTGCAAACAGAGCGAGATAAACTACTCAACATGGAAGCCGGCATCCATCGCCGCATGATCAATCAATCGGAAGCGGTCACGGCGGTCTCGAATGCCGTCCGTCGCTCGCGATCCGGTTTACAGGAACAAAATCGACCGATTGGATCGTTCATTTTCCTCGGACCGACCGGCGTAGGTAAGACCGAACTGTGTAAAGCACTCGCCGAGTTTCTCTTCGACGACGAACGCAACATGATCCGCATCGACATGTCCGAATTCATGGAGAAACATTCGGTCGCCCGCTTGATCGGTGCGCCTCCCGGCTATGTCGGCTACGAAGAAGGGGGCAAACTGACCGAAGCCGTTCGACGACAACCGTATTCGGTTCTGTTGCTCGACGAAATTGAAAAGGCCCACCGTGATGTCTTTAACGTCTTGCTCCAGGTACTCGATGACGGTCGCCTCACCGACAGTCATGGACGAACCGTAGATTTCAGCAACACGATCATCGTGATGACCTCCAACATCGGCAGCCAGATGATTATGGACTTGGCAGGCACAGAGGAAGAAGACACCATCCATGACCGCGCGTTGGAAGTGTTGCAACGTGAGTTCTTGCCGGAGTTCCTGAATCGGATCGATGATACGATTGTCTTCCATCCCTTGGGAAAAGACGAAATCCGTCAGATCGTCGACCTGCAATTACTCAACCTCAAAAAGCTCCTCCAGAATAACGACTACGAACTCGAAGTGAGCGACGAAGCGAAGACGTTACTCGCCAACGAAGGTTACGACCCGGCATACGGGGCACGACCACTCAAGCGGGTGATCCAGAACCGATTACAGAACACATTAGCGAACGAAATTCTCGCCGGCACATTGCCGGAAGGTTCGACAATCAAAATCGACGCCGCCCCCGATGGATTTATTTTCTCGCACGAGTGATTGAGACGGACCATTAATTCGACGCGAAACTGTGAGGCAGGGGAGAAACACTAAGAATTCTGCCAATTATGGGTAGCCCCGTTTGACGAGCAAACGGGGCTACCCATTTTTCTATCCGTGATATCTGCGTGATCCGCGGTGAAATCCAACTTCGAAAACGCCCTTGCGGACTTGCCACGAGGCTCAAAGATTTCGATGGATGAAAAAACAATCCACCCACACCATGCACTCGTCGGTCCCAATTTCAATCAAGGCGACTCGGAAGATTCAATCAGCGACTGTGTCAGTGGTTTGTCCTCGGGTATCGAATATTCGAGTCCTAGCAACTTGGCGATGGTCGGAGCGATCACAGTATTGTCCACAGAGGGAATTTTGACTCCCGGACGAATGCCGGCTCCTGAGATGATACACATCGCTTTCATCTTGGGAGATTTCGCCAGAAAGCCGTGCGAACCGAGTGAAGTTCCGGCTTCTTTTTGTGTCGCGACCAAACTCTCTCCCTTCACCGAACCGGACACAGCATACCCGTCTTTCGCGACTAGAATCGCATCAGGAGCTTGCTCGTATTCTCGTGGGTGAGGAAAACTAACTTCGTCGAAACGATCCGGCAACAGGACATCAGCAACTCCTTCTTTTCCAATAAAAATTTCCTGGAATTTCATAGCAGCCTGCGACGCTTCAGCCGGGTTGGTGCAATACACATATCCAATGCCGCCTTCAGGAATCACATGCACCTGCGCTTGAGTCAGCTTGCCGTTTTCGACAGTCAATAGTCCAGCTTGACGAAGTAAGACATTCGGTAGAATCGCTTTGGGAGTCAGAGTAAAGCCGTGATCTGCTACGACAATAATTGTGGTCTGCTCTCGAATGCCGGCATCATCAATCGCGTCGATAATCCGAGAGAGACACATATCGGCATAGGCATTGGCTGTATAACCAGCCTGCGACTGTGCTCCCAAGCTGTGGTGCGTAGCATCGTTGTTCAGGAGATGGACGAGCGTGAGATTCGGTTTGCGTTCGCGAATTAAATGGCACGCCGCTTCGGTCCAAACATAATCCAACCCGACCATACTGGCTTTTCTGAACGAGGCGTGAGTCTCATCCTGCAGCAAACCCAGTTCAATCAATTCCGTCCGCAAACGCGGTGTCGTATAGTCCAACGAATTGGGAACATCAGGAAACTGGTCATCAAACGACTTTGAGCCACGCGTACAGGGCCAGTTCACCTCGGCGGTCGTCAGTCCCGCAGCGTGGGCGACATCCACAATCGTGGGAACTTTAACGAGATCACTCTGGTCGCGATGCGAATCAATCCGAACAGGGACTCCGATTCCGCCACGCACAAGTACACCATTGGCAAGCACCCCGTGTTGTCCAGGCGGAATCCCCGTAACAAGTGTGGTGTGATTGGGCCAAGTCACCGATGGATCGGAGACAGTCATCCCCCCTTCAACGAGACACCCTTCACGCGCCAGTCGTCGAATCGTGGGCAACGGAACCTTGGCATCATCGACAAGATAAGCAGCAAACCCGTCGATACTCACGACAACAACGTGCCGAGGAAGATCGGCCGACCACGCCGTCGACAAGTGACTCAGGTAGACAGCCGTGACAATCAGTGCCGAGCAGACCCAACGATGATGCATTTTCATTCTCTCCCGCGTACGTGTTCAACAGTTAGTCGCAATAACTCGTCAAGTATAACTGGACGAAGGCCAATCTTACAAACGGGATGAGCAAGGCGAACGAAATTCTCGCCGGCACATTGCCGGAAGGTTCGACAATCAAAATCGACGCCGCCCCGGATGGATTTATCTTTACCAATGAGTGATTGAGCCACTCGCGTAAGCAAGCAGAGCCAGACGAGGAAAGCCGAAACGTGCGGAAGTGGTCATCGCTGTCTTGGCCGAGGAATTTCCGAGTTTTCGGTGCCCGGCTTTCATTGAGTGATGGTACTATGGGAAGGTTGATTCACATGACCACGCGACCAAAGTCATGGCTGCGTGAATCAAGGATATGTTCTCCGTGGTGTTGGTCTACCGCAATGGACACCTCTTTATATGCTTTGTCTAATCGTGTTGATATAGAGCGTGATAATCCAAATCTCACAAGATTTTGTGACTGTCACTACGAGAACTTTTTAGACGTCGAAGAATAAATTCGTGAGGTGGCATCAACGACCATCGAGACGACCAACTTTACCGTCACGCCGATTCATGCCGGATACAGCTTTCCACGATAGATGTGTACTGATACAGATCGGGGAGTGTTCTTCCAGAAACTTTCGCTCCATCATCCCAACGACGTATTTTGACCGCCGACTCATAAAGGGGGTGCGATTCGAATGTGGCGATCTCTTCGGCTGACATCTTGCCACCCTGAAGTTCGAAACTGCGTTTTGACGCCGACGAGAGACCGGAAATATAAGTGGTATCAACGGAGCAAAGATATCGCTTGGCGGGGACATGCAGACGAACCGGTTCGGTCACTTCATCGCCAAAGAATTGACAGAGTAATTCGGCACCGACAGTCTCGTGACACCAGTCTTCTTGCTGGAAGCCGCTTTGATTGTCATTTTCATCCATCATAAAATGGCCAATGTCGTGCAGCAACGCAGACGTGATCTCTGCCGGCGTTGCGTCACTATTTTTCGCCAAGTCGGCCGCTTGCAATCCATGCTCGAGCTGAGTGACCGCTTCATCATAACGGCTATCCCCTTTTCTTCGCATATACTCGAACAGGACCTCGACCCGCTGTTTCGCAGAGGGAGCTGCGTTGAGTGAATCCTGGAGTGAGTGATCGACTTCGGCGTTCATAATGTTTCCGGCTTTCCTTCGAAGTGTCCAACTTTGCTGATTATCAAAGTGTCGGTGTTGCTTGATTCTGATTCCAGTGAATTTCTCTTGTCAGCGTAGTAATCTTCTCGATGATCACCCTCAGACGAAGCATTGTATGTCAGGTAGAGTGCCCGGCAGGGAACGTCTGCCAGATTTGTGCCGCTGTAATGAGATGCGTACGAACTGAAGAACAAGGCGTCTCCCGCTTCGAGAGGGACGGCTTGCCAATCCAAACTCTCGTCATATTTCGTTCCGATGCAGACTTCGTCAGCCCTGAAAGAGGGTTCTTTCAGGGCCGCTCGCTAAGGCGTGCCAAAAACTAGTGAAACTAAAGCGATAGAGGGTTATGATAATTCGAGACGGTTGCGCTGGTGGCTCTGATTGATGGGCCCAGATTCTCCAGATACTGTTTCACCCGTAGTGGGATGAAAGTGACTAGAGAGTTCCTTCCATACTCGTATTTCTGCAGGACAACTAATGAGACGCTCCAAACAATACGTCATTGCCGGTCTTCTTCTATGTGTTCTCAATTCGGCATTGGCCGACGAACCGACGAAGCCGGAGTGGAAGTACGCACCGGAATTACTGAGGCCGTTCTGGCAGGGAGATGTCGTGGAAGGGGAATCTGTGCTCTTCATCCGCAACGAAAAAACGGGTGAAGCACGGGCCTCGGTGTTATTTCCAACCAGCAAAGTGCTGGCAGTCCGAAATTCTGTCGGCGATGTGACTTTCGAACAAGGGAAAGATTACTTCTGGAACGCAAACTCGCGGGAGATCGTACTACCACCCGGTTCACGGATTGTTTCGCAGACTCCACAAAAAATGCGTCGGCCCGCAAAATCGCAAAAGTACGCCCTCACACACCGCGACGGCAATGGTGAAATCTTCTTTGCTGGACGACTCGAGTATGCCGAAATGCAGACGTTAATCACTTACAGGCACGAACCGGGCCTGTGGAAATCGTCTCACCCGAAGTTTGATCCGAAACAGTTACCGCATTCGGTTGCCCGGTTAACCAGTCGTCAACCTCTTACCATCGTCACACTGGGAGACAGTATTTCCACCGGAGCCAACGCATCGGGAATCTATGACGCTGCTCCCTATCAACCGGGATATCCTGAGCTTGTCAGACGTGAACTGACTGAACGATTCGGCGGTGATGTCGTCATGAAAAACCTGTCAGTCGGCGGCACTGACACCGGCTGGGGACTGACACAGATCGACAAGGTTGTCGAAGCTGAGCCAAATTTGGTGATACTCGCCTTCGGCATGAATGATTCCGCTGGCCGGTCCGTCGAGTCGTACCAGAAAACGACTCGCAGTATGATCCAAAATATTCGCCAGAAGCTGCCGGAATGTGAAATCATTCTCGTGGCATCAATGCTGGGCAACCGCGACTGGGTCACATTAAACCACGAGGTTTTTCCACAGTACCGTGATGCGCTGGCTGAACTCATCGAGCCCGGAATCGCACTCGCCGACCTGACCTCGATCTGGACGGAATTTCTGAACCGCAAAAAGGACTGGGATCAGACTGGCAACGGCGTGAATCATCCCAACGACTTCGGACACCGCGTGTACGCCCAAGTGATCACAACGCTGCTCGGCCCCCCGGGCAGTCGCTGAAAAGCCATCAGCACTGGTCAAGACGCCCGATAGCGATTCAATCACTTTTCGTCGTCGGCACAAACCCACTCGCCCAGAGTCGGTTCGTAATCGACAAGTTCTTCAGGCTTGAAGTAGATGCCGAGTTCGCGGGCGGCGGCTTCTGGGCCATCGCTGCCGTGAATCAAATTCATCTGACGGCTGACTCCGTAATCGCCACGGATGGTTCCGGGCGCAGATTCGCGACCGTTCGTAGTCCCCATCATGCCTCGCATGACGGAAATGGCTTCCGGCCCTTCTACAGCCAACGCAACAACAGGTGCTGCCGTGATGAATTCTTCGAGCAGCGGATAGAACGGTTTCTCAATATGTTCGGCGTAATGCTCTCCCGCTAATTCTGGCGTCACATTGAGCATTTTCATGCCGACAATTTTCAAACCGCGATTTTCGATGCGAGTCACGATTGCGCCAATCAATCGGCGTTGGACTCCATCTGGTTTGACGAGAATCAATGAGCGTTCTGTAGCCATGTCTGTGTCTTCTCTACTGTGTTAGAAATAAATTGTGTTGGATAGTCATAGTAATTTGGCGGTAACCCAAATACTCAAGGCGCTGCGGAGGCAGCTTTCATCGAGTCGATAAACTGTCGAAACAGGTAATGACTGTCATGAGGACCGGCGGAGGCTTCCGGGTGATATTGCACCCCAAAAGCAGCCAGGTTTTTGTGGCGAATACCGGCAACCGTATTGTCGTTCAGGTTAATGTGAGTGACTTCGATATCATCGGGCATGGTCTCTGCGTTTAATGCGAAACCATGATTCTGACTGGTGATCTCAATCTTCGCTGATGATTCATTCCGAACGGGCTGATTGGCTCCACGATGTCCGAATTTGAGTTTGTAAATCTCGGCACCTGTTGCCAAGCCGAGCAATTGATGTCCGAGGCAAATGCCGAAGACCGGTTTCTTGCCTAGTAGTTCGCGGATCGTGTTGATCGCATAATCAAGTGGTCGAGGATCGCCAGGCCCGTTAGAAAGAAACACGCCATCAGGATCGAGGGCGAGAATTTCTTCTGCTGTTGCGGTTCCCGGTACGACAGTCACTTTGCAACCTGCTTGTGACAGGTGACGCGGAATGTTCCACTTCATGCCGTAATCGATGGCCACGACATGCAGTGACTCACTCAAAGAGTGGTCTTCGAGTATGAGATCCATCGGCAGTCCGAGTTCGCTGAGCTTTTCAGACCATTCGTTGGCTTCACTCGGCATGACTTCTTTGACGAGATCGCGACCCACCAACTCAGGGCTGTTCTGCGCTTTGTTGATCAGGGAGGCGTCATCGAGGTCTTCAGTCGAGAGGACGCCGGTCATCGCACCGACGGTCCGAATCTTTCGAACCAAAGCCCGCGTATCGATCCCTTCGAGACCGATCACATTATTGTCTTTGAGGTAGTCATCGAGTGATTGATCAGAGCGATAATTGCTCGGTGTGCGGCACAATTCTTTCACGATGAAGCCACTGAGTGAAAGACCTTTGCTCTCGACATCTTCTTTGTTGACGCCGTAGTTGCCAATCAGCGGATAAGTCATCGTGACGATCTGGCCACAGTAGGAAGGATCGGTGAGAATTTCCTGATAGCCAGTCATACTGGTATTAAAGACAACTTCCCCGAAGATCTCTCCCGTTGCACCGAAAGAAAGACCGGTGAAGACTGTTCCATCTGCCAAAGCCAGTTTTGCAATCCCGGACATGATGCTGAGGCGACTCCTTGACTGTGTAATGATCCGTCATTTTTTAGCATAGAACAGCGCAAAAAAGAAGGGACCGCCGGTGGGCGATCCCTCTGAGAAATTCAATTTTTGGCAACTCAATTTTTGACGAAAGTTCAGGAGTCCTGGGTGAGAACAAAATCCTCAAATCGGACTTCCTCTTTTTCCGGGTCACTGATGCTAGAAAACAGCTCTGCCATGATCCGTTGGAAATAAATCCGGCGAACCGAGTAAAAATTGTGTTTTCCGTCACGGCGAGGCTCAATAAGTCCCGCCACTCTTAGTAGGGCAAGGTGATGACTGACAGCCGGTTGGCTCTGCTCGAGCCGCTCGCAGAGAGCTGTGACATGCAATTCGCCTTCACGGATAAGATACATCAAAATTCGCAGACGGGTTTCGTCGGAAAGAAGTTTGAAGATTTGTGTCAAATCGCGTTCGAGTTGATTAGAAAATTCTGGAATCGCAGACCCTCTTGCAGAGGTCTCCGGTTCGATCAGATTGGTACTCATATTCAGGTCTTTCGAGTTCGAGGGTCGAGAATCCATTACTCTGTCCTAATCAAACTTTTTAAGGTTGTTTGAGGCGATTTACGGGTCCAATTTGGCAAATGCGCCGCCTCTGGACAGATCCCATGTACAGAGCCTTAGACAGGCTTTGTGTTCATATGGTTGATTGTGTGGTAATTGAGATAACGTTTTTATCAGATGAGTCGTATCGACCGGATGACACTGATGAAGAACTCACCTTTTTGTACTTATTCGGAAAGTCATAGAAGATAGGTTGTCTTTTTCAACTCACGACACTGTCGTCATGAATCAGTCTTGATTGATCCATTATTGTCGTTGTCTGTGAAACCGTCAACGACTGTCGAATGAATTTCTCATAAACAATTGACTCTCGAATCTTAATATCACACTTTGTAAAATTATATATAAATTGCAGTTACGGCAATTACGAGGCGAGTCGTACAAGTCGTTACATAGATAGCTTGATCCACCAACTACGAGTAATTCCGCACGACATTTGAGTTTGTGGATTGTGTGACAAAACTGAAAACCGCACAATCGGTATTCTCCTGATCTGATGAGTTCCATGATTGACCAGAGCAATCCCCCCGAGTCGAAATGATATCACACTGATGGCAAATTTCGCCCAACTCCAAGATAAGACTGCTGTTGTGACTGGTTCCTCTTCAGGAATCGGTCGTGCCATTGCCTTTGAACTCGCGCGTGCCGGTGCGAAGGTACTGGTTCATTTTGCGCATTCGGAAGACAAAGCCGCCGAAACTGTCGATTTGATCAAACAGGAGACCGGTGCGGAATCGAGTCTCATCGGTTGTGATTTCAGTTCCGAAGATTCCATCAAAACATTTCCTGCGAAAGTGTGGGAGATCACAAACGGTGTGGACATTTGGGTGAATAATGCGGGAGTCGACCTGTTAACCGGAGACGCCAAGGAGTCTTCCCCAGAAACCAAACTGCGAAAATTGCTCGATATTGATGTCACTTCGACCGTCTTATTGTCTCGTGATGTGGGCAACCGCATGCACGACCAAGGACAGGGCGTCATCCTGAATATCGGTTGGGACCAAGCGGATCGAGGCATGGAAGGGCTGAGCGGAGAGCTGTTTTCTGTATCCAAAAATGCCATCATGGGATTCAGTCGCTCTTTGGCAGTCAGCCTGGCACCCACTGTCCGCGTGAATTGTATCGCACCGGGATGGATCAAAACGGCGTGGGGAGAAGTCGCCGGCGACGACTGGCAACAACGAGTCCTTGAGGAAACACCACTCAAACGCTGGGGGCTACCAGAAGACATCGCCAAGATGGCAAGATTTTTGGCCTCCGATGATGCGGACTACATCACGGGGCAGGTCATTAACGTGAATGGCGGCGCCATTCGGTGACACCACAAGTTTAGGGATACGAGGTTTTGACCAATCGCTCCACGGAACGCATTCTGTTTATCACAGGAAGACTGGCGGAACCGGCCCTCCGTCAGGTGAGCGACCGTCTGCGAGAGCGATGGAGCCTCAACTGCGAAATCACCGTCCTCAATGTCACGGTTGCCGCGCTGATGCACACCCGCCTCATCGCCAATCGCCTGCAACTCAACGAACTATATGATCGAGTCATCCTGCCCGGTTGGGTTCAGGGAGATTTAAGAGATCTGACCGAGAAATTCGGAGTCCCCTTTGAACGTGGACCAAAGGATCTGTACGACCTGCCCACTTATCTAACCAATGCTGACCGCGAGCCTCCCGATCTCTCGAAATATTCCATCGAGATCATTGCCGAGATCAATCATGCACCGCAGATGACTCGCAAAGAGATCGAAACCTTGGCGATTCGCTATCGCGATAGCGGCGCGGATGTCATTGATGTCGGCTGCGTCCCGGGAGACTCCTGGAAAGACGTGGGAGAGATCGTTCGCGTCTTGAAAGACTTGGGACTACGTGTCTCCATCGACAGTTTTGATCGCACAGAGGTTGAAGAAGCCGTCAAAGCGGGAGCCGAACTGGTACTCAGTGCCAACAGCGAAAACCGTGATTGGCTTTCCCAATTGGATGTGGAAGCGGTCGTCATCCCCGATACGCCCGACGACTGGGAATCACTCGAACAAACGATCGATTACTTCTTGACCCAACAACGCACGTTCCGCATCGACCCGATTGTCGAACCCATCGGCTGCGGCTTTGCCAATTCCTTGCAACGCTATTGGAAAGCAAGACAACAATGGCCCGATCTCCCCATGATGATGGGCATCGGCAATCTCACCGAACTTTCGGAAGTCGATTCGGCCGGCGTGAATTTCCTACTGGCCGGTTACTGTGAAGAACTCGGCATCGGCAGTGTGTTGACAACAGAGGTCATTAACTGGTGCCGAACCTCCGTCGCAGAATTTGATCTCGCTCGACGAACCATCCATCACGCCGTCACCCGGAGTGTCCCTCCCAAACATCTCGACAGTAGCCTGGTCATGCTGCGTGACCCGAAACTCCACGATCTCTCTGCAGCAGAGATCATCAAGCTGGCGGAAACGATCAAAGACCATAACTTTCGTATTCTCGCCGAACAGGGACAACTTCATCTCATCAACGGGGCAGGGCATTGGAGTGGCAAGGATCCGTTCGAGATGTTCGACAACATGCTTGCCGATCAGGACAGCTCTCTCGATGCCTCTCATGCGTTCTATCTCGGCTATGAAATGTGCAAAGCGATGACGGCACTCACGCTGGGTAAACAATACCGACAGGATCAAGCTCTCGACTGGGGCTTCCTCACAATGCCGGAAGTAAGTGCTCACGACCGACGACGTAACAAGGAGTCACCCGATGAATGACTCCGACGCCTCGACCATGTCGGTCGTCCAGGAACTATCACCAACACTCGACCCGTGGACTGTTTGCCAACAACTGGCTCACCGAGATGGATTGATCTTCTTTGACTCGGCATTACGGCATACCGAACTCGGTCGCTATTCGTTCGTCATGGCGTCGCCGCTCCGCAAGTACGAATTAGAGACCGCCACCTATGGCCAAGATCCCTTTGAAACCGCGCGAAAAGACTTCGCAAAACTAAATCTGTCACACATCAAAGAGCTGCCTCCGTTTCAGGGAGGCATCGCCGGCATGCTGGGGTATGAACTCAACAACTGCTTTGAGAAGATTGATTTGCGGGGCGTCGATGAGTTCCAAATACCCGTCATGGCAGTGGGGCTGTACGACTGGGTGATCGCCTGGGATCACGAGCAGAATAAGTCATGGATTATCGCTCATGGACTGGTTGAAGAAAGCCTGACTTCCAACCGATCAAAAGCTCAGCAAACCATCGCAGCCATTCTTGAGGAATTGAACTCTGCAACACCATCCGAAACTTGGCGGTGTGATCAACCACCTGCGAAGATGCAGGACACGGGTCATCCCATCGAGTACAAAGACCTGCCCCAACTTCAGAGTGATTTCTCGCAAGATGCCTATCTGAAATCTGTTGAGCAAGTCATTGAATACATCAAAGCGGGAGATATCTTTCAGGCCAACCTCTCTCAACGCCTCTTACACCCTCTCACTGATCCCGTGCGCGATCTTTATGGACGTTTGCGGACCGTCAACCCGGCTACATACGGCGGTTTGATGCTGTGGGATGATTGGGCCATCGCGTCGGCCTCCCCCGAACAGTTTATGGAGGTACGTGAGAACAACGTCGAGACACGCCCCATCAAAGGCACCCGGCGACGCGGTCTTTCCCCTGAAGCCGAACTTTACACAGGGGACGAGCTACGGGAGAGTGCCAAAGAGATGGCGGAGAACGTCATGATCACCGACCTGCTGCGCAACGACCTGTCGAGAGTTTCCCAACCGGGAACCGTGCATACCTCTGAATTGTGTCGCGTGGAAACTTATGCCACCGTCCAACATTTGGTCTCCGTCGTGCGTGGATTATTGAAACCCGAACAAGATGCCTGGAATTTACTCTCGGCTACTTTCCCCGGCGGCTCAATCACCGGCGCTCCCAAAGTCCGCGCGATGGAGATCATCACCGAACTCGAGCCGACCGCTCGCGGTCCGTATTGTGGCAGCCTGTTCTATCTCGGACACGACGGCTTCGATAGCAATATTTTGATCAGATCTTTTGTGATCAAAAATGGCTGGGTCCAATGTCGCGTGGGAGGCGGCATCACGGCCAAGTCGTCCCCCGCCGCCGAATACGAAGAGACCTTCCATAAAGCCGAAGGCA
>JAQWSQ010000009.1 GCA_029243145.1 Planctomycetaceae bacterium
TAGGTTCGAGAGTCAGAAGTGTGTTATACGCGGCTTCCACTTGACCGGTTTCCAGCTCAAAGATTCCCTGGAAAAACTTTGGTTGCGAGTTTGGCGGGATATCGGCTTCACTCAACTCGAACATTTCCAACGCACGATAAGGACAACCGCGAGTTCCCAATGCCGCAGCCACCTGCAACGGATCGACTCCTAGGTCAATCTGTTTCTGCCCTTGCTCATACAGCGTGTCAACTCGTGCTTGCAGTTGATCGCGAGTGTTTTCCAACTGAGACCTTTGCTCGTCGTTAAAAACGTCACCTTCAATATTCAGAATTCGGTCGATCAATTTGAGTGCTGGTTCTGGTCTTTGACGTGCGAGAGCAATTTCGTGAAGATCCATCAATGCGATCAAGTTCTGCGGGTCGCCGATGAGAGCTTGGTGATAGGCCATATGAGCTTGCAGAAAGCGGAAATTAATATCGTAGGGAATTCCGTTTGCTTCACAGAATCTTGCTTCCAGCAAACCCAAATCGTAATACGTTTTGCCGAGAGTGAGGAAGCCTAAAGAACTGTCAGGGTTTTCTGCCAAAGCAAGATTGGCGTTGCGAATCGCCAGATAAGCAAATGCAAGCTGTACACGAAAATCAATTTGATAAGCGCCGGCCACAGATTGCTGGATGTGTTGCAGGTAATGCTGAGACAACACCAGAGGTGTCGGGATTTTTTCGCGACCCGCTGTTAAGTAGGAAACGTATGCCGACTCGGGTTGAGGGAACACTCCCCGTTCCAACGACTCACTCACGGCTGTTTTTTCTCCAAACGCTTCGTCTAGAAAATTGATGCGATTTGCGAGCAAAAACTCGCGGTATTTGTCCTGATCGACATACGCCTGCAATGTTTCGTCGCCCAAATTCGTTCGATAAAACACGGCAACAGTCGGCGTCAATTTTGTCAGATTGAATTCCGGGTTAAGCATCAGGTCGGTATAAGTTAGATAATCGGGAGACCGACCGACGATGCGAGGCTGGGCGTGAGTGATCTCAAATTTCGCGAAAGCCGCTCGCCACGTTTCACGATTCTTTAACGCTTCTTCTTGTGTACTGGATCGACGCATGGCTGCTCGTGTTTGATCATGAACGGCAATCAGATCCAGTTGTGATGGTTCGGAGGCCGCGACATCAGTCTCGGTGCCACGAAATAATGCCAGACGACTGTCAATGAAGACCCGCTGATCGGCCCAGATCAAAATATCACCTTGTTTCAAGGTAAAGTTGAATGGCTTGTTATCGAAATCATCTTTCAAGTCTTCGGTCAAACCGGCGACCGCGTTTTCTAATTGATTCTCAAAACCGAATCCGATGGTCCGATCAGATCCTTCATAAAGCCGTCCCGTCATCCCCAGCCAGGCCACCGCCATAAAGCTCAATACAGTCAGCGCGCGGCCTCCGCGCGAAAACATCATCTCCCACTGATTCACGCGGTATTCTTGTGAGAAACTGCTGCGATACCAGTCTTGACCGTTCAACGAGACAAAGACAACTCCCACAATAACGGCCGGCCCTAACTCACGTAATGTGACTGCCGCTAACCCGGCAAAAACCAATGCTGAAAAGAGTTCCCCCGGTACGAGCTTGTCATAATTCAAGAACAATACCGCCAGAATCAATCCCCCCACTGTCAAACCGGCCACAAAGGGTATCGTCAAGGATTGCCAATAGGTTTCGTACCAGATCGGGAAATTCGTAATCTGCGACTCGAAACTTGTCCCCGCATAATATTCACGCATCAAGGGATCGGAAACCGAATACACTTCCATCGCCGAGAGCCAGACATTCCAGCCGAAGGGATTGAGTAAAGAAGCGACAAACGCGACACCGACAGTTTGCCACAGCACGCCGGAAGGAATAATGGGAGCGCTCTCGCTGGGCTTTCTCCTTAACATCTCTCCTACTGCCAGCAACAACAGAAGCAGCAAACCCAGAAACATTCTGGGATCACTGTTGGCCCATAGCAGAAACAGTACAGCAATCTTCCAGTTGAAAATCTTCTTCTCTTGATAGCGCCAGCCGATAAACAGACGGAGTAACAATCCACATCCCAACAGAGTGATCAATTCCGATGTAGCCGTCAGGAAAGGAATGAGAGCGACCAAGCCCACGACGGCAGCGATCGCCGTCCACCATGTTGGTGTCCGCGGGCGAGAGATTGTCACCACGCACCAAATCACCACACCCGAAAGGAACGCTTTGAAAACGGAGAGTCCAATCGCTCCACCAAGACCATAAACACCTGCGAGCGCCAGATCGAATAACCACGATTGATTTCGCCAAGTACGCCCTTCCGTCGTATAAGCAAAGGGGTCTGTCCCATCCGGTAGAAAATTGTTGGCGACAAGATTCTGTCCCGCCTTCACATGGACCAAAGTCTTCGTCTCAGAGATGACCGTACAACCCAGCAGCACAGCCAATAAAATCGCCGCCCAACGAAGCACAAAATCTCCACGGATCGCTTCTTCTTCCACAATTTCTGGAGTCAGTACAAATTCTTCGGGGAGGTCGGCTGCCGTATTCGTGGCCGACTGGAGGTCCGTACCCTGTTTTTTGTCTGAGAATGGCTTGTCGGACTCAGTCTGAAATTCGTTCGGATCGCTCACAAGGACACTTTCTGAAGATCGTCGATCACCGGAAAGTTCCGGCTCACATGAGAATGAAGTCAAAAGATGAATGAAGTAGCTACATGCTAGATCTGCCGTGCGCGATGGGTCAAGCAACCTCACCCCCGATTCGCCCACTCAGTCAAAAGGAATGGCAAACAGGTGACATGTCCCGCCAAATCGGTCATATTTCTCACTCAACACCGCAGTTTACGCTCTTATCTGTACGTCAACGTTCCTCAAAATGCCGGGCCGAAGTCCGAGAATCGTCAGTCAATCGCACTCGTTTTTCGGAACTCCACAATTGAGGCAAGCAATCGTAATTTGTTTCAGCCGAACTCACTGGCTAGAATGAACAGCACTTTCCAATCATACATCCAATCTCTATGCGAGGTTTCTCAGATGTTCAAAACATGTTCCTTACTGACTTTAGCGGTCCTTTGTCTGTCAACTTCGACCGCTTTCTCACAAGAGACCGACAACAAGACACAACCGGATCTCGAACAAAATTTCTCTAAAATAATGACCGGCGTGACACTGGTCGGATACTTTACGATTGACGGCCAACAAAAGCCTCCCAAAGAAGAACGCTATGATATCTATAAAACCACCAAGCTGGAGAGCGGAAAGTGGATGATTCAGGCCAGAGTCAAGTACGGCAAAAACGATCTCACTGTTCCCG
Organism: Planctomycetaceae bacterium; assembly: GCA_029243145.1. GTDB lineage: Bacteria > Planctomycetota > Planctomycetia > Planctomycetales > Planctomycetaceae > JABURQ01. Next base: position 3,315 of record JAQWSQ010000009.1, read on the forward strand.
TCATCCTCAACATCGATTGGGCCGGTGACACTCCCGTCATGTCGCTCACCGATCTCACAATTCCCGGCTTGGGAACATTCACCTCACGCACCATGTTCTATGGCGACCGCTATGTGGGAACCTGGCAACACGGCAAAGTCGGCGGCCACATGTACGGCAGATTGGAACGGACGAAAGAATAAGTGACCTATAATGCTGCGGGCAATAATTTTTCTCTCTGCGGTAAAGATTTCATTTCTTTTTTAACCGCAGAGGTCGCTGAGAACGTAGAGAAAAAAGAGAGAAGCGATCCTTTGCTTCTCTCTAATTACGTATGGGAGCCGTCATGTAAATCAATGACTTGACTTCAATCATTATCGGCGCAGCAATCAAAGTGCATCGCGCATTGGGGCCGGGATTGTTGGAGTCAACTTATCGGATTTGTCTCGCATACGAGTTGGAGAAGAATGGACTACAGGTCGAACAGGAAAAAACGATCCCAGTCATTTACGAAGAGATCAAACTGGAATGCGGTTTTCGTGCCGACTTACTTGTCGAAGGAATCGTGATCGTGGAATGCAAAGCGAAACAGAAATTTCATCCAATTGATCAAGCACAAGTGATGTCTCACCTGCGTCTACTCGATTTGCAGATTGGTTTATTGATTAACTTCCACGAACTTGTGCTCAAGGATGGAATTAAAAGAATTGCCAATAACTACCAGGAAGATGACTGGACCGCGGAGAGAACAGAGGAGACAGAAAAACTGTTCTGTTTTTCTCAGCGACCTCCGCGTTCTCTGCGGTAAAATTTTAATTGCTGTTTTCACAACGAACTTATTTGACTCTGCTATTTTTGATCGATTCGCAAGATGCGATCACCTTGCATAAATTTTCAAAACCGGGAATGGACGACCATGACGACACCACGTATAGACCGCGTTCTCAAAGAGGGAGAAATCGGTTCTTCGCTCGAAGTCCGAGGCTGGGTGAGAACCCGCCGAGATTCCAAACAAGGCTTCTCGTTTATTGAACTCAACGATGGGAGTTGCATGGGGAACCTGCAAATCGTCGTTGATGCCGATGTTCCCGGCTATGAAGACTCGATCAAAGATGTCACCACGGGAGCGTCAGTCGCCATCGAAGGTGAGTTGAAAGAGTCCCCCGGCAAAGGACAACGCGTCGAGCTTCAAGCCACCTCATTACGAGTTCTCGGCACGACCGACCCGGAAACATTCCCGCTGCAAAAGAAACGGCATTCGTTCGAGTTTCTTCGCGAGATCGCCCACCTGCGACCGCGATCTAATACCTTCGGTGCCGTGACGCGCGTGCGCAATGTCATTTCCCGTTCGATCCACAACTTCTTTCAGTCGCGTGATTTCGTTTACATCAACACCCCTATCATCACCACCAGTGATTGTGAAGGGGCGGGCGAGATGTTTCAGGTGACGACATTGAACGTCGACCGCATCGCCGAGATTTCCACCAAGATCGATTACGCTCAAGACTTCTTTGGCAAGAAGGCGTCACTGACTGTGTCGGGCCAATTAGAAGCCGAGATTTACGCGACCTCCGTCGGCCCTTGTTATACATTCGGGCCGACCTTCCGGGCGGAGAACTCGAACACCACCCGTCACTTGGCTGAGTTCTGGATGGTCGAGCCGGAGATGCCGTTCTACGAACTCCCCGACGACATGGACCTCGCCGAAGCATTTATCAAAACGATCATTAAAGATGTCCTCGAAGCGTGTCCTGAAGATATGGAGTTCTTCAACAAACGGATCGACAATACGGTCTTGGAGTCGTTACAGAATGTGCTCGACAATGATTTCATTCGCTTGCCATACACAGAGGCCATCGAACTGTTGGAGAAGTGTGATAAGAAGTTCGAGTACCCACACGAATGGGGACGCGATCTGCAATCGGAACACGAACGCTATTTGACCGAAGAACACTTCAAGCAGCCGGTTATCCTGTACGATTATCCGCGAACCATAAAACCGTTTTATATGTACTGTAACGACGACGGCAAGACGGTCCGGGCGATGGATGTGTTGGTGCCGAGAGTCGGTGAGATCATCGGCGGTTCTCAGCGGGAAGACCGTTTGAGCATGTTGGAAACCCGCATGGCCGAATGCAATCTCGACCCGAAAGAATACTGGTGGTATCTCGATCTACGGCGTTACGGCTCGGTGCCTCACGCGGGCTTCGGATTGGGCTTGGAACGGATGGTGCAATTTGTGACCGGCATGACCAACATCCGCGACGTGATCCCGTTCCCACGGACACCCAAGAATGCAGATTTTTAGAAATTAGAATATTAATAGAACCGCAGAGGTCGCGGAGGACACAGAGAAGCTGCTCTCCCTTTTTCTCAGCGATCTCCGCGCACTCCGCGGTTAAATAACACCTAAAAACATTTGAATCAATTTATGCACCTGACGATCAATAAGGAATCACCTCCCATGGCCCAGAAGGCAACCACCAAGAAATCCAACGACGGCCCCAATTACTGGCTGTTCAAATCCGAACCCAGTTGCTACTCCATCGACGATCTGAAAAAAGACAAGAAGACCTTCTGGGACGGCATCCGCAATTATCAGGCTCGCAACATGCTGCGGGACGACATCAAGCCGGGCGACTATGTGCTCTATTATCACAGCAACGCCAAACCGATGGCCGTCGTGGGGACGGCGAAAGTGGTCAAAGAGGGCTATCCCGATCATACCCAGTTCGACAAAAATGAAGGGCACTATGATCCCAAAGCCGACCCTGATGAGCCTCGCTGGTTCATGGTCGATGTCCAATTCGTACAGAAGTTCCCCGAACCGGTCACACGGGATGATTTGAAAGCCGACAAAATCACTTCAGACATGATGGTGATGCAGCGTGGCAGCCGCCTGTCGGTGCAACCGGTCGAAGAAAAAGAATGGCTGGCTGTACACAAACTGGCGGGAGTGAAACCGAAGTGAGTGGCAATCAATAATTTGAATATGGGGGAGTAATGTATGTCGTCACTCAGCGCAGACTGGAATGTTTTATTGTGGAGATTGATGTACAGTTTGCCGAATTTGATTGCTTGGTGTATTGCGATTTATTTCTGTACGACTCGCCGTCGAGAAAATCCTAAAGGAGCCGTCTATCTCGGGCTGGCAGTTATGGTCTCTCTGGTCTCGACAGTGGTCGGATACGGTTGGACCTATCTTCTAAACTGGACAGGAGTTTCGGGGATCTTTAGCGGAATTCAATTTTTTATCGCAGGCTTTCATGCCTGTACAACCCTGGCGTTTTGGGTTTTCATCATCATGGCGGTCTTTGCCAGACCAACACACTACGACTATCTCGGTGGATCAGTATTTAACGATGCCGAATAGTTTGAACTGAATGCCAGATTTGCAAAGAAGCCCGCCGACTACGTCGCACTAAAACCAATCCCGGAGTGTACATTCAGGTTTCACATTCTTTAGTGAGTGGGTGTCCTGAAAGTTGTTTGGGTTGAGTATTTTGTTGTGGGATCGTGAAAAAGCTCCCCGAAGATTTGTGTTCTATTCGTATTGCTTGTTGAAAAGACAGACAAAACGGATTCGATACACTCAATCTTCGAGGAGCA
>JAQWSQ010000025.1 GCA_029243145.1 Planctomycetaceae bacterium
ACATTGCCGGGTTGACCGATCCGACGGGTCGTATTCTCGGATTGATGCCGCATCCCGAACGTTTTCTCTTTGCAACACAACATCCGCAATGGACCCGTAAACAACTTTCAGGTGATGGTGACGGACTCAAACTCTTCCAGAATGCGGTCCAATATTTCTGCTGAAACTGACGATATCCCTGACAAGAACATTTCGATTCTCTAACGTGCGAGAGTCGTGATCACGGAGTCTCTATTTATGGCTCGTCGTAATTGGGATTTGAATCGTAAATTAACCGGCTGGGCCTCCCTGATGTGTTTCGTGGGATGGGCAATCTGCGAATCGATGGGATATGGTGAAGAGATTATCGCGGCGGGACTCGTCCGAAATGGACTCTTTTTGGGAGCGTTATGGCTCGCGTTACCCAACAACAAGCGTTCTGCCGCCTGGGAAGATATCTCGTGGTCATCGGTAATGTTGGTCGCTTTATTCGCGATGGGCTTTCTTGCCGCAAGATACAAGTGGATGGCCATTCCACTCGTGCTGGGTGTCGTCTTGGCGCTCTATTTTCTTCGACGCCCCAGCAAACTCTAGCGGCGCATGATTCTTAACTGTCGCGTTTTTTTCTACTATCCTGTTTGCGTTTGAACGGATAGAACCACACGCCATAAGGCAAAAAACGAACGTCTAAAGACTTCTGAAATTGCTCAGGGAAAGCGAGTTCCCAAGCATGATTCCCCGCGATCAACTCTTTGGGCACGCACGCGGCCGCGACATCTTCGGACGTAGACAGTCTAGAACCAACGATTTCCACCGATCCCACCAGCTTGCCGTAAACGAGTTCCTCTCGGTCGAGTTGATGCCGCTTGAGCATTTCTTCTGCTGCCGGATATTTGGAGAACTTTTTGGAAGCATAAATCAAAATCCGTTCACGACGGAGCGTGTTTATGCGTCGAATCTCAAGCGTTTTAAGACCTCGGACAATCAACTCCGCCCAAGGTTGTTGAACTCCTAAAGCAATCTGATCGGGATCGATACTGTCAGGGGGCGACATCATGGCGTTGTCCTTAAAATCAATGAGAGTGCCTCTAAGAATCAGGATCAATTCTGGTGTGTGTTGCCAGGTTAATCCCGACAAGCCGAGCGACAAGCACCGTCATGAAAATTTGCCCGATTACGGCTTCGAGCCAGCATAAGGTTCTCGCCATGGGAGTGACCGGACGAATATCGCCATAACCGAGAGTCGTCAAAGTAACAAAGCTGAAGTAAGTCAATGTTCCTGAATCATCATGGGCTATCACGGTTTCCTCGGGAAACACAATCGCCTCGGGAGAATGTTTCAGAACCAAAGCAAACAGAAAACTCCAGACGGTCCCAATGATGAGATAGACACACAGTGCTCCACAAATCTGATCGATGTCGATACGAGGGGAGCGAAGAATATCGATCAAGAAGGTGACTCCCAATATGCTAAAAAAGAGAGTCAGGAATATCTGAGACGATGTGCGAACTTGTGTATCGAGTTCGACGTAGTCGAAGCTGATGCCAGAAAATGCCAGCACACCCAAACAGACTGCAATCCAGAAGAGTCGTTTATGTTGACGCGCTGCAACAATGGATGTCACTAACGCCACTTGTAATAGAATAATGCGTAATAGGGAGGCTAGAGAAGAGCCACTCGTCAATGGCGAGAGCACCGAGACGAGTAGCAGCGAAGCGAGAAGTAATCGGTATTTGAGGGGCTGAACACGATCAATGATCGCCAACGAAGAAGGCTTGTATGTGTCGATCATTGAATGGGGGCCATTAAGCGTGATACCTGACACGCCAGTTGAAACAGAAATGGCTTGCGACTCAACTCTCCTGTCTCCATCTCGCGTGAATTTTCAAAATCTGCGTTCAGCATGCCTTCGAGATCCTTGGCAAACCGTTCGAGACCTAACGCCACCTGTTGTTGGATCTCCAAGTCACCCTGTTGGCGTGAGACAACGTATCCTGCAAATTTGTTGCGTCCAAAAATCCAATAGAATGGCAGAGAGACGATGGGAAATAGCACCAAGGCAAAACACCAAGCGACCGCACCGGGAGGTGTCCGAGTCCGCATCACATTGTGGAATGCCGTCAACACTCCCAAAATTTCAATGGCAGAATAAATCGCTGTGAGCAAGACAAAATCCATCGAAAACAGCCCCCATTATCCCAGATGCTCACCGCCGGTAATGTTCAATATTTCTCCCGTCACAAAGGAAGACTGTAACAGGTAGAGAACGCCGATCACAATGTCTTCCGGTGATCCGGTACGATTTAAGGGGATCGACTCCTTCGCACGTCGATCATGATCCTCATGAGCGTTGGGGGGTGGCAAGATGGCTCCGGGGTGAATTCCATTCACCTGAATTCGCGGAGCCAGTTCCGAGGCCAACATGTGGGTCAGGGCAACAAGCCCGGCTTTGCTCAAGGTGTAAGCATCATGGCCGGGGGGATGAGTCTCCCCGCGCCAATCACAAATATTGATAATGTGACCATGACTGTTATCTGCCAAACCGCGAACAAACTCTTGCGAGAGAACAAAAGGAGCCTGCAAATTGACGGCAAACTGTCGATCCCAGGACTCCTCCGTTGTGTCTAACAACAGCCCCTCTTCAAACAAAGAGGCATTGTTGATGAGAACATCCAGGCCACCGAATTCAGCCCGAATCGATTGACACATTCCAGGAACACTCCGCAATGGCTGCGAAAGATCGGCCTGAAATGAATGGGCCACACCTCCCTCGCTTTGAATCTCGGCAACCGTTCGTACGGCCTCTTCTTTCGAGCGGTTGTAATGAACGGCAATCTGATAACCCTTTCGACCGAGCGCCACCGCGATGGCGCGTCCGATTCGAACAGCCGACCCGGTCACTAATACCGTTTTGTGAGAATGAGATTCTTGCATATGATTCAAGCCCGGCTGAGGGCTTCAATCAGCCCCTGTTCGTAGATCACTCCGACGACCGCATGGTGTTTTTTCACCACACCGATCTTGGCCCCCTGTTCTCGAAGAGTGAGTAAGGCTTCAAGCCGATTCTCTTTCTCATCAAAGCTAGGCATCTCCTGGATATAAGGGCTAATTGACCTGTTGGTCAGCAAAATATCAATAGTGCGAACGTAACCGTACCAATCTCCCGACTCACCCGGTTTGCGAATAATGACGTAAGCCAAACCATACAAGCGAGCGAGATCGAGTAACTGCTCTCGGTCTGTGGAGTCTTCCAGACCAATAATACGAGCAGTGGGAGTCATCACAGTCGTCACCCTCTCTTGCACCAGTCGCATCAATCCCGACACCATCCGATTTTGAACATCCAGCAAGATCCCTTCCTGATGACCTTGCGAGAGTACCTGCGCCAATCGGTTTCGCCCCAACACTGCCGCACCGCTGCGGTCATTATCGCCCGATAATCGTTCGAAGATTCTGGCAATCATAATCAACGGAAAACTGATCGGACGAAACATCAAATCGAAAAAACGAAACAGTTTGGTGTCTTGTTTCAGCAACGACATCGGTGCTCGAAAGTAAAGATTCTTCGGCAACAGTTCTCCGCAGATAAAGACAATCGGCGAGACGGCAAGCGTAGCTAAGACCTCCGCATATCCGCCATTTTCAGAGACCTGATGACCGACGAACAAGCCGACTGCTAAAGTGGTCACATAATTGGCGACATTATTACCAACCAAGCAGGTGGCCACAAAGCGACTGGGATTCTGAATGAACCACAGCAGACGAGAGGCCACCTTATCCCCGGCTTGAGAGTCGATATTCAAACGCAAAACACTAATGCGATAAAATCCTGTTTCTACTCCACTAAAGAACGCCGAAAGACGTAACCCCACCAGAAACAGCAACATGGTCCCCAATACAAAGAAAGTATCATTCATCGGTGCCCCCCTCCGTACCATTCGGGAGCGAGTCATTTTCTACAGTCTTTGAAACCATCACCCGCAACTGTCTGCGCGAAGCATCGATCACTCGAAAACGAAACCCCAACCACTCGCACTCATCGCCATTACGTGGAAGATGTTCCAGTTCTTCATGTAACATCCCCGCCACGGTTAATAGACCATCAGCTTCAGGGTCATAATTGAGATCGAGACGACGAGAGAGATACCGCAAGGTTGTCATACCCTCGACATGGAATTTTCCCGGTGCGACTTCGAGAATCGGCTCACGTTTTAACACACGCCGTGCGCGACTGGGTTCCGCTGAAAGCACGGTGTCCATGATGTCATCGTAAGTCACAATGCCAATATTTTCGCCGTATTCATTCACGACAGACGCCACATGAGTGAACTTTCCCGTCATCAGATGCAGCGTGTACGCCAGTGATGCCGTCCAAGGGACATGAATAACGGGCTCCGTCTTTTGCACGAGCAGATCATCCGGCAGATGGGCAAATTGTAACAACAGCATCGCTTCATTCAGTTCTTCCGTGCCTGGCTCCTGAAGGACCACACAATCTCCAGGCGGAGACTCGTGCCCCACCGCAGCAAGCGTGAAAGGAGGATCAATCGCCACGTAAGATCCGCGAGGTCTCATCACTTCTTCCACACGAAGCTCCGACAAGTCCAAAATATTATGTAGCACTTGACGTTCGTGACGAGCGACGTGCTTCTCAAGATTGGTCAGATCGACCGCACGTTCGAGGTCATCGGCGTCGAGAATTGGTTCTTTCTTGAGATGTGGCCAAAACGTTCGTCGAGCCATCCGCGTGATACGATTGAGTGACGGACTGACCGGATCGAGCAGACGTATCGAAATCGCCAGCGGCCACGAAAACAAGACGGAAAGTCGGCGAGAGAAAACCACAGCAACACTTTTGGGGAGCACTTCTCCGCCGACAATCATCAAAATCATTCCGAAGACACCGAACGCCCCTCCTGCAAATTGCTGCTCGCTTCGAATCAGCTTTTGAGAAACGACAAAAGAGATTGCGAAAAAGCTGAGATTGATGAGCAAGTTCCAGAACAGAACCGCCGTCAGAAGCCGATCGGGATTGTGACAAAGTTGCGCAACCACCCGTTGCGGGGCATTTCCAACTCGAAAACGACGAATGTCTTCCTGCGATAAAGAGAACAAAGCCGTTTCACTCGATGAAAAAAAACCGGAAGCCAGCACAAGCACGCACATGGCGATCAAGCCGGGTAACCAGAGTTCAACCGAGGATAGGAATTCAGTCATGGTGATTGTATTCGAAGAACTCAAGGATTGAGTGGATCTTCAACATATCTCAATTGCCTTTCGCGGGCCAATTGTCTTTTGGAAGCCAGCGTGGTTCCAGTCTCAACTTCATCCTGCGATTTGTGTGTACTTCACGCCAGCCTGAATGACGGCAGCAACCTGAATGGCTTCCAGTAATCGTTCGTCTGAAATGCCCAGGTTGCGAGCCTTCTTCACATGGCCTGCCGTACATGGCTTACAAGCATTAATGTCACTGATCGCTGTGTTGATGAGTTCCACCATCTTCTCGTCGAAAGAAGTTCCCGAGAAAACATGAGCCCGGAGACCGACCGACATACCGTCAAAAATTTCGCTACCGCTGAGATCACGAAATTTGAAAAAGGTGTTGTACATGGAATTGGTACTGACCAAAGAGGCAATTTCGGCAAACTGCTCATCGGTGACCATCTCCCCCGCCTTGTCGCGCAGAAACTGAATCCAGGAGTCCGAACCAGCGTTGGCAGCCACGGCTATCGCAATCACCAACCGTTCTCGCTCGTTCAGCTTCCCTTCACCCATAACAAACTTTTTGAAGTTCATATAGAAATCCTGCAAGAACGCAGGAACCCGCCCCATCAACAAAAATGGTTCCGGGATTTCGTCAACTTCAAAGACTTCCTTGATACGAGCGTAAGTTTGTGCGGCTTTGTCGCTGGCCTCAGATTCTGATAAGGGAGCAATACGAGACATGGAAAAGTCCTGCGGAGTGGGTTTCGGGAGCCAATCAAACTCGAACAGGCCGCCCGAAGGCAGCCTGTTTACGAGTGTCGTTATTGTCGATGATCGAAACTGAAATCAATCAGTTCAGAGTTTCATCCCCTTTGCTCCAGTTACAGGGGCAAAGTTTGTCGGTCTGCAAAGCATCCAGCACACGCAAGACTTCGTCCACGTTTCGCCCAACGGACAGGTCGTGAATTGCCAACCAGCGAGTCACACCTTCTGGATCGATCAGGAAGATGCCGCGATATGCGATTCCTTTTTCATCATCCAAGACGCCGTAGTCGGTCGAGAGTTTGAGATTATTATCTGCCAGCATGAGGTATTTCAGTTTCGCGAGATCCTCGTGAGCGTCGCACCAGCCTTTGTGTGAGAAGACACTATCGGTGCTGGCCGTCAAAACTTCGCACTCACGATCTTGGAATTCGCCGAGGGCATTATTGAAGGCGACAAGCTCGGTCGGACAGACAAAAGTGAAATCGAGAGGATAAAAGAAGAGACATACCCATTTCCCTGAATAATCGCCCAGTTTCACATCAACGAACTGATCATCAGATCCGTCTTTTGTGCGATCATAAGCCTGAACTGCGAAATCGGGAGCCGGTTTTCCAACTTGAACGGTCATTTTCTATCGAACTTTCTTGGTCTGAATTTGGTAAATCTGGGTCAGAGTGAAACACTTCCCAATATCATAGGCGTAATGAACGGGAAAAAAAACCGAATCCGAGATTGCAGCCCTCTCATCAAGTTCTGTTCCCTCTTTGCAGATGCTTCTTGCGTCGGCAATTTCTCCCGACTATGCTGAAGCATCACGATGTTTGTTGTGAATCTTACTTCATTCGGAGACAATTCGGACACTTCGTGAACAGGCCAACCCTTCAGAATGATTTCGTATTTTCCAGACACTACAAAGCTTCATTGCCCGGCTCACTTTTTTTCGCTGGCATGAATCATTGGCCCCTTTGAACCGGGATAATCGGGTTCCATGAAACGACACCTATTTTGTTTGATCGCTGTTATTTTTGGCGTGTGTGTGCAGTCATTACACGCCGAAGAACCATACCTCGAGCTAATTCAAGCGATGCGGAATCGGGGATTTTCAGATACCGCTCTCGACTACATCGAAGAACTGCGGACTCGAAACGATCTTCCGGACGACGTGAAAGCGCGTTTGTCCTTTGAAGAGTTCAGGGTTCATCAACAATCGGCTCGACTGGCCAAAACGGTTGAGTTGAAACAGGCAGCCCTCGAAAAAGCTCTCGCTTCTTTAGAACGATTTGCCAAAGAGAGCCCCAATCATCCCCTCGCCGGTTCGGCGAATTCGGAACGAGCGGGCATCTTTCTCGATAAAGCGAAGGCCTTAATCTGGGAAAGCCGTAGCGAAAAGAATGTCGCTAAAAAGAAAAAACAGCAAGAGGAAGCGCGCGGGCACATCACGAAAGCGCGCGATGTCTATCAAACCGCCAGAGATCAATTCGAGAAAGCTTATGCGGCTTTCAAGGGACAGTTCCTCGACGAGAAAAAAGACGAAGAAAAATATAAGACCCGTAAGGATGCCGAACAAAACTTCATTCAGGCTCAGTTCGATCTCGCACTGTGTTCTTATCAGGAAGCACGAACCTTTGACGACGGATCACAGCCCTACCTCGCAGGACTCTCGAAAGCGGCTGAGCAATTTGAAGCCATCCACTCCAAGTATCGCTCGCAAGGTGCCGGCTTGTACTCACGTATCATGCAGGGAAAATGTTTCGAAGAACAAGCCGAACTCGGGCGTGCCCTCGGCATCTACGATGAGCTTCTGGGCCACCCCGGTGAATCAGACACCATGAAGATGCTGAAATCCCAGACGTTCTTCTTCAAGCTGATTGTGTTGAACAAGCCCGAAAAATCCGATCACAAGCTGGTTGTTTCGGAAGCGACGAAATGGCTGCAAGAAAACCGCCGCGAATCGAAAACGTCTTACGGCCTGGGAATTCAATGGGAACGAGCCCTTGCCCTGGAAATCCTCGGGAGTCAAGGCGACCTTCCCAAAGAAGAACAACAAGGGTATCTCGAATCTGCGTTCAGCGAAGCGCGAGAGCTGGCACTTTATGCGGGGGAGTTTCGTGACCCGGCCACAGCCATGGTTCAACGACTTGAACCTCTTGTCAGTGGGGAAAGTGGTGACCCCAAGAATTTCGGTGGCGCACTTTCTGTGGCCAAAAATAAAGTTCGGCAACACGCAGATTTCTCCAAGAAAGTCAAAGCGGCACAAAATGACTCGCAAAAGCAGGCTGCTGAAGCCGCCTTCGATCTTCACCTCAAAGAGACAGAACGCATCATTCGACTCGGTTTGTCGCTGATTGAAGGTGGTGAAAAGCCGGGAGAGATTGCCTCCATGCAATACTTCCTCGCGTTCACTTTGTATTACGCGAAAAAACAATACGATGCGGCCGCCGTTGCAGATTTCATCGTGCGGACGGCCTCCGAAGAGCAGGCTATCCAAGCACAAGATGCCGCGTATTTGGCCTTGGGAGCACTCAGCCAGATTTATTATGCCAAGCCAGACGCTCAACGAGACGCAGAACGCGAAATGATGTCCGACGCGGCCAGCTTGCTCGCCAGTCGTTGGCCCGAGAGTGGCAAGGCCGATGATGCTCGTCTGATTCTTGGCGATATTTACCGAGGCGCTGGTGAGCCACTAGAAGCGGTCAAATATTTCAACGCCGTCAACGATACGCATCCACGTCATCAAGAAGCCGTCCTCAAAGCGGGACAGGAATTGTGGGTCGCCTATCTTCGAGAACTTCAAAAACTAGAAGTAGAGCGACTGGAAAAAGCCAAGCTGGACGATCTGGCTGCACAAGCAGAAAAGCGAATCAAGGAAGGCATGGTCTTGGTCGAAAAGGGTCTTTCCAGCGAGGGAACACCGACTGACATCTATGTTCTGGCAAAGGTCACTTTAGTCGAGATCTTGAACGCCAAAGGCCAAGAAGTGGAGGCCCTCAAATTATTGACCGAAGGCGATCACAACATCATTAAGCATGTGAGTGTCGAGAACGAAGCCAACCGCCCTCCACGTGGTCCCAAAAGTCGCCCCGTCGCGATCCAGGTTTATCAACTTTTACTCCGTACCTACATGGGTTCGGGGAACCTGGATGAAGCTATCAAAACGATGGACGAACTCGAAGTCGTCGCCGGCAGCGATAACCTAGACGCACTCACGCAAATCTACATCCAACTCGGATTCAAGCTGAAAGAAGAGATTGACCGTTTGAGAGCCGAAGGAAATCAGGAAAGACTTGATACCGTGTTGACATCTTTTGATGGCTTCTTAGGCGCACTTACGTTACGTGAAGAAAGTCTCGATTATAGTAAACTGCTTTGGATTGCCGAATCGTATGCCAACTTGGGTGATGGCGTCCAAGGAGATCCCTCTGCCTCCGCTGCATATTACGACAAAGCAGCCTCCGCTTACGACAAAATTATGGAGAAAGGGAAAGGCGACGCCGACTTCATCGATCCCGCCTATCTCCCCAGCATCAACACCCGGATTGCCGTCTTGCAGAAACGGCAAGGCGATTACGAAGCCGCCTTCAAAACGATCGTAGAAGTTCTTGCCGGTAACGCCAAACAACTCGACGCCCAAATGGAAGCCGCTCTGATCCTGAAAGAATGGGCCGAAATCAGCGGCGACAATCAAAAATATCTCGATGCCGTCATGGGAAACAAGCAGAAAGACCAAACCATCACCACGGGGACTTCGGTCTACGGATTTGGTCAACTCGGATTACTCATTCAACAAGTGATGAGTAATCCCAACTCGACGATCCCCAATATCCGCGAACGATATTACGACGTGCTTTACGAAATGGGCGACTCGCTCTATCAATACGGCAAATCCTTGAGCGGCGAGGAGCAGAAAGATTTCTTCGTCCGTGCCAAAAGTACACTGTATCAATTCGCCTTGAACAGTACACCTGATGTCGATAATGAAACTTGGACCAAATTCGACACCCTCTATCTCGACGTTCAAAATTCACTGGGTGAAATCCCTACACCGCTAGAACGCCCTACCGCAGTTGCTGGAACGGATGGACAGCCGGTTCAAACCCAAGAGTCGATTGATGAAGAGTTACGGAATGCAGATGCTGGCGATGGGGGTGAAGTCATCATCACCACTGTAGATGAGCCTACCGGGCCAAATTATATGCTGGCGGCAATTGCCGTGCTGGTTTGTGCGGGCATGGGAGTGGGGCTCTTTTTCTTGATCAAGCCGAAGAAAAAAGCTCGTCGCAGAATTCCCGGACGCGATGACGATACTCCGGTCACCATTGGAGCCCCGAGTGCTGTACCGGCGAACAAAGCGGCCGCTCAACCTCGTCCCCAAAAACAGGCAGCACCTCAAATCGAAACCAAACCGGCAACAGCTCCCCCCGCAAAATCGCAGCAGGCCGAAAAACCAAAAGCGAAACCTCAGCAACAACCGGCTCCTACGACAAAGCCCGCAGCCGAATCTGCTCCCGCGGATCAACCTGTCAAAAAGAGAAGAACTGTGGCCGATTTGACACCCGAAGAAAAAGCCGCATTGAAGAAGAAGATTCTGGCTAAGAAAAAAGCCGAAGCAGCCAAAGCCGCAGAAACCAAAAAGTCTGAAGACTCCTGAACCGATACTTTGCCCAAAACTGAAGTCTCGTGTTGTATGAGACCACGAATACGTTGGAGATTTATTATGAAACCGATTTCGCTGCGTTCACTGCTCAGTTGTATTGCCGTAGTGTTCACTCTTTCGTCGGCTTACGCAGTCGATACGATCTATATCGAAGGTGCTGCTGCTGCTCGTGGAACGATCACAGGCTACACCAAAGATGTCGTCAAAATTCAACAGGGAAGCAACGAACGGGAAATTCCCGTGAATACGATCACTTCTCTAAACTGGGATGGTGAACCGCTCGATTTCAAAAATGCACGCAGCAGTGAAAAGAGTGGAAATGTCACCAAATCACTCGAGCTATATCAGAAAGTGAAAGACAATCTGGCCGGCCTCTCTAAAAATGCCCAGACTGATCTTGATTATCTAATGGTACGGGCAAAAGCACGACTAGCCATTACGAATCCAGCGAACGCAGACGATGCCATCAAATCGCTCGAAGGATTCAAAACCGCCAACGCAAATCACTTCCGCTATTACGAATTGCAACAGTACCTGGGTCGGTTGTATGCCGCCAAAGGAGATACCGCTAAAGCAACCGCCGCGTTCAACGAGATGAAATCGGCACCGTACAAAGATTATCAAATGGCGGCTCAGATTTTAGCTGCCGATGCACTGCTTGCCAGTGGTGATGTGGACAAGGCCAAAGCCGATTATCAGGCCGTTGCCAACATGGCCACAAATTCTCAACAGGAATTAAACCGTAAAAACGAAGCCCGACTTGGATTGGCACTCTGTCAGACCAAACAGGGACAACCGGCAGAAGCCGTAAAAATCGCCAATGACGTCATCGGCGAAACGGATCCCACGCAATCGGCCGTTCAAGCGAGAGCCTTTCTTCGCAAAGGCGACGCGCTCGTAGCCTTAGAGAAACCTCAACAAGCCGTAATTGCCTATCTTGCCGTCGATTTACTGTTTGCTTCCGAGCCAAATTTGCACGCAGAAGCCTTGCATCACCTCTCGACGCTGTGGACTCAGGTCGGAAAAGCGGATCGGGCGTCAGATGCTCAGGCCCGGTTGCGAAGCCAATATCCAGAAAGCTCATGGGCCACAGGCGGAAAATAAATCACTCAGCGGAATTTTCCGATTTGCGTTGTAACCTGACCTCCCAAGACACTTTACAAACAGATTCCTCCAGATCCTTGTATTGCACTCTGGAACGACGTTCAATGGCACATTAAACTAATAACCAACCTTAAAGACAGGATGTCTTCGATTTCTGAGCAAGGCTGCTCGCCCGCAGAACCCAAATTTCATACAGCAAGCTGTCTTCAGCAGGCTGTCCAAAACATCGACTTCACAGACACCCGAGAAAGAGGAATTTACCCATGATGTCCACACTTAGCCGTCGGCACTTTCTTGCCCTGTTGACCGTGCTGATCGCCGTGATGACAGTGGCCTTCAACCCCATTGAGCAATCCACCTCTTATGGTCAAGATGCTCCTGCCGCGGAAGAAGCACCTGCAGCGACTGAGGCAGCAGAAAATGCCGCACCCAGCGGCACAAAACCTCCTAAAAGTTTCTTGGGTTGGTTGATTGAAGCCTCCGGTTTCTTCGGTCTCATCATTCTGATCCTCTCCTTCATCATGGTGGCAGTCGTCATGATGAACCTGCTTCAGGTTCGACGCGATGTGTTGATCCCGCCTGACTTTGTTGAAAATTTTGAAGAAAAAATTAATGCCAAGGATTATCAGGGAGCCTACGAAGTGGCTCGCTCTGACGACTCTTTCATTGCTCGTGTGCTCACGAACGGCCTCTCGAAATTGAATCGTGGTTACGAAGAAGCCATCGAAGGGATGCAAGAAGTCGGCGAAGAAGAAAACATGACTCTCGAACACCGCGTCAGCTACCTCGCTTTGATTGGTGCGATTGCTCCGATGTTCGGTCTGATGGGTACTGTTTACGGGATGATCATGTCGTTTGAGAAAATTGCTCAATCGGCAACGTCTCCGAAACCTTCTGAACTGGCTGAAGGAATTTCAACAGCTCTGTTCACTACACTCGAAGGACTGTTTGTCGCGATTCCCGCGATGGTCGCATACACTCTTTTCAAAAACCAAGTCTCCAAATTGGTACTGGAAGTTGGCATCATCAGCGAAGGGTTGATGTCTAAATTGCCGATGGCGGGTGGTGGAAAAGGTGCCGCAGCTCCTGCACCGGCTCCTGCAGCTCCTGAAAAATAATAGTCCCCGTTCATCCGGTGACCCTGGTGTGGAGAGACATTATGAAATTCAAAAAAGCCAATGTGGCGACCGCCGAAATTGATATGACTCCGATGATCGACATCGTGTTTCAGTTGATCGCGTTTTTTATGGTGATCACCAATTTCGAGCAAACTCAGGCAGACGAGCGGGTCATTCTTGCGAAAGATGCACTCGCCATGCCTCCTAAAGTGAAACGTGAAGACGAACTGACCGTCAACATCGGTTTTGAACGCAATTTAGAGGGCGAGAAAATTGATCCCCAAGCCTATATCTTCTGGCCGGGTGAGAAAATGCTCATCGAGGGATTGGAAGCCAAACTCCGTCTTGAAGCGCAGATCTATCGCGATGAAGGCAAAGACATCAAAGAGATTACTGTGGTGATCCGAGCCGATGCCGAGGTTCCCACCGGGATCGTTCAAGGCGTGATTAAAATTGCTCAGAAGGATGGTATCAAGTTTGAAAAGTTTGCCATCAAAGCTCAACAATCAGTCGATCCTTAGAGTATCAGACAAACAGCGGTAGTTAGCACAGCAGGTCTTCACAGACTCCTCGATAAAAAGAAGCATCGTTATGAAAATTCGTGGCACAAAGTCGACGGAAAAAATTGAACCGCAAATGGCACCCATGATTGACGTGGTGTTCCAGTTGCTGATTTTCTTCATGCTCACTTTGAAAATCATCGAGCCCGAAGGCGATTTCACCGTCAATATGCCAATCGGTCAATCCGCTGCCGAATCCGATAGCCCCAAACCACCTGTTATCAAGGTCCGTATGAAAGCCGACCCGGTGACGGGTGAAATGTATTCGATGACCATCGCCAATAAAGAACTCTTCGCCAGTGCTCCAGGTGCCTCTCAAGAAGAGAAGTCATCAAACGCATTCAAGCGATTAAACAGCGAAATCTTGAATGCCATCGGCTCGCCGGGAAATCCGCTTGCCGATGATCAAGAAGTCGAACTTGATCCCGATTTTGCGTTGAATTCGAAGTATCTGATCAACGCCATTGGTGCTTGTCGCGGTCGCGTGCAACGAGTGAACGGGCAAGCGCGCATGATCGATTACATCAAGAACATCAAGTTTGCTTCCCCTCGTGAAGAGGGAGCGGGCGGCTAAAAAGTCGCTTCGCTACCAGTATTTGATTCGCTGCCAAAAACTCAGCGCATTACTGTCCAGTTTCTCATACAATCAATCTGAGCTTGCCACATATTGATTGTGTTATGGGAGATCTTTTGGATGACAATGCCTGCCGCTTCTCGACGAGAGTTCTTGATTCATTCCGCGACGACAGCCGGGTTAGTGGGATTGGGTTCCAAATTCGGAACACAGTCCTCTTCGGCGGAAGACTGCACAATGACCGATGAATACCCTTGGATCGATGCGCATTCGCATATCTGGACGCGCGATATCAAAAAGTATCCTCTCGCCAACGGAAAAACACTTGACGATCTCGCTCCCGCCAGCTTCACGACTGACGAGTTGCTCGATGTCGCCCACAAAAACGGTGTCGGGAAAGTGGTTCTCATCGCCCACAATGTCTTCTATCGGTGGGATAACTCCTACATGATCGATGCGGTACGCCAGCATCCGGATGTTTTTCGAATTGTCGGCATGGTCGACAACATGGCCCCTCACCCCGACGTTGCCATGAAAAAACTGTTAGCCGACAAGGTCACCGGGTTCCGCATTACTCCTGGTGTTTATGGTCGAGAGAAATGGCTCGACAACCCCGGCATGCACGCCATGTGGAAGATGGCCGCAGAGACACGTCAGAACATGTGCTGCCTGATCAACCCCGAAGACCTGCCGACCATCGATTCCTGGTGTGATCAATACCCGGAAACGCCAGTCGTCATCGACCACTTTGCCCGTATTGGGATTGAAGGCAACCTCCCCAAACAGGATCTCGACAATCTCTGCAAATTAGCACGACACAAAAATGTCACCGTGAAAATTTCGGCCTATTACGCACTTGGCAACAAAAAGCCCCCTCATACCGAACTGATCCCGATGATCGAACGTCTGATTGGCGCTTTCGGTGTCGAACGACTCATGTGGGCCAGCGATTCTCCGTATCAGTTAGTTGGCGAGAATACCTACTCCGATTCCATCAAACTTATCACAGAACGTATGGACTCTCTTTCGGCCACTGACCGTGAGTGGTTATTACGCAAGACGGCTGAAAAGGTCTTCTTCTTTGTGTAGTTTTTGTTTCCATGATTGCTCTTCGAAAGTTGATTGATGCCAATTCGTGAATCAGATCTCAACCGTCTGGTCAAAACCACAATCATGCTGGTCCGCGTTTGACTCATTGCTTTAATCGTCGGCTTGTACAGCCTCATACCGGTCTTTAAAGAGTATTCCACTTACGAAAAGTTTGCCGATATTCCGTCGGATGTTTTCACAGTTCTTGGGTTGGTGTTGTCTCTCGTTTTGGTTTTCAGAACCAATCGTGCTTATGACCGCTGGTGGGAAGCGCGAACACTCTGGGGAAAACTGGTCAACATCAGTCGCAATTTGGTGACCAAATGCCGTAGCTTCGCAGAACTCGACCCCACCGAACAGCAGCAACTTCATCGCGAAATTTCTGGATTTGCGTATGCACTCAAAGATCACCTTCGCGAAGGAGTCCAACTTAAGGAACTCCCCGCCTGGTCTGACACAAATCACTCACCCGATCATGTCCCCGCTTGGTTAAGCGGGCAAATTTATGCGTCCGTGAAAAAATGGGAACGGGCAGATCGAATTTCACCGCAAGAACTACTCAGCATTGATACCGAGCTCCACGAATTTCTCAATGTCTGCGGGGGATGCGAACGAATCCGCAACACTTTGATCGCGGGTTCCTACCGGTCCTATGCCATTAAATGTCTGACTCTCTACCTATTGGCTCTCCCGTGGGGTCTGGTTGAAGACCTGAAATGGTTGACCATACCAATCAGCATGATCGTGACTTACATCATGTTCGGCCTGGAATCAATCGCCGATGCGGTGGAAGAACCGTTCGGGTTCGATCTGGACGACCTTAATTTAGACTCTCTCTGTCTCACGATTGATCAAACAACCGCAGAGATTCTCGATGTGCAACAAGTCTCACAAGGCTAATGCTGACAGTAGTTTGCTGCCGACTGTCACTTCCCAAATCGAGTATTTCTCGAAAAACGATTGCGAATTCGCGCGAAAGATTTTGGGAAGTTAACGCATCAACACATGTTGAATACTGCTTATGAGACTCATGCGAGCGGCTCCCGTAAGTCACTATTACTGCACATGTTAGAAGATGCGAATTTCATGGAACCCTGGTCTAACGCGCGCCTTCTTCAACTCAAATAACGTGCCAGAAATTTCCTCGAAAAACCGGCCTCCACCAGTCTTGAATCCATTTTCAATCCTCGTCAGGATCGCTCCCTACATGGATGCATGACGCAGCCGTAAGAGTCCTCCGCAAGACGCGGGGGCGCTTTTACCCCGACTTTGGCCTTCCACCGATGGCCTGAACATTCTCACGATTCGGGGTTACTGCAGTTTGAAACAAAGGAGTGATTATGCGTCGATTTTCGTTACCGTTAATCCTGACACTGATTTTGTCATTTTCGTCATGCCTGGCCGATGATCGTCCCGGTGAATATGTTTCGCCCGAAGAGCACGCTTGGGTCACAGAACATCCCGTGATTCAAAAATTGCTGGATCTCACCAACAGGCATCGTGCAAAATACAATCGTGCTCCTGTGGAACTCGATCCCTACTTGACACTCAAAGCTCAACAGCACGCCGAATGGATGGCTAAAACGGGCTACTATCAACACAGCCGATTCGGATATCCCGAGATCATTTTTTACAGCCCCGGCTCTGCCGAGAATGCGATTAACGGTTGGATCCGTTCTCCCGCACATCACGGCATCATGCTCAAGCAAGCAAACCATGTCGGCTTTGGATACATGTTGATCAACGGTCGAGATTATTGGGTTGGTATCTTCTATTGAGGAATCGACTCGAATTGAATCATGACAGCTTGGCTGCTGTCTTTTAAGACGCTCTGCACAGGAGGTGCGGGGCGTTTTTTCGTTTCAGGCTTGGTCTACTTCGCAGAGCGTGTTCATTCGCAGGTTGTACTGCCAACGTCTGCGACGAGACGCCCCTCATTCCCGAACACTCAACACCCGTTTCAAGAGTTCAAGATGTCAAGATTCGGGGACACACCTGCTCATACTCTTGAAGATTCTTGACTGATACTCTTCCATACCCTTGACCCGGCATCTTCCATACTCTTGAGCAAGTTGTTGACTCCCTTCGATTTGTGTCGATTGCTTCGTTTTGTTGAGTTGACGTTTTTTGTGGAGACGTACCTTCCACGCCACGCGAGATCGCTTCCTTTCTCACGTTGCAGCGGTCGTCATTCTTCAACACGCTAGCGGGTTGTGATGACGTTCTAATTGCCAAAGATCGAGTCGCCGTCAGGCGAACTCAGAACGCTAACTCCGGTAGAGTGAATTTGGCAAGGCGAATTTGAACGATAAACTTTTGAGGCAAAAACGCCGAGGGTTAAAAGAAACACAAAGAGCTTCATTCTGTTCTTGGTGGCACTGGTCGGCTTGTCCGCTAATGTAATAATCACTCACGCAGCGGCGCGGTGGCGCAGAGAATAACACTCCCTCGTGAGTTGGGATAGCGAATGCGTACTCCAGCTTTGATGAATCAGATGACTATTTATTAGCAGCCACAAAAAACACGAAGAGACACAAAACGATTCACTTTGCGATTTTTGTGGCCATGAACAAACAAGAACCGCGGATCACGCTGATGTCACGGATAAATTGAGAAAGTGAACGCGTTGTTGTCGGCATGAGCGATTTTGATGTGTGGCGGGGCTCTCAAATGTTTGCCAAGAAATTTGAACTCTGATTCCACATGTAGCCTTTGTATTTCGGAACGCAAGCATGGCCCCAGATGAAAATAAATGGGCACTGGGCGACTCGTCCGCCAGTGAAAGTATAAACTCACGCAGCGGCGCTGAGGCGCAGAGAAATCAAATTGGGTAGCCCCGTTTGCTCGTCAAGCGGAGTGATTACATCACCTCGCCATTTCACAAATGACCGGGCGACACTGCTCTCTTTGGGACAGTTATTTTTGCTGGCATGCTTCTTTCTCCGACTAATCGAGGGGAGCTTTGTGGATGGCACGCTCTTCCGCGTCTGATTGTCGCTCGGAACTGAAGACCAGTTTGTTATAAACAACAAACTTCATCACGACGCTTTGTACCTGCATAATGGTCGAAGAGATCAATGGGTGGACTCCAAATATCTCGTGCAGGATCGCAAAGACGATGAGTTCCCAGATGCGAAAACCGACAATCGATTGCAGATATTTCCAAAACTGCTGCCCTCGATGGCCGTCCGCCGTTCGGTAGACAAAACACATTAACCAGAAGAAATTGACTAACGAGACCAGCACGAGAGCGATGCCCGCTGCAATGCTTTCGTCGAGACCGACTTTTTTGTAAAGCAGGTAGATTGTCCCCTGCGTCGTGCAATAACTGATGACCATGTAGATCGCAAAACGAATGCGCGTGCCGGGATCCTTCCTAGATTGGTCAGTTTGAGGATCGGATTCCAGTTTCACGATGATTTTGCTTTCGGGAACATGGTTGCGACAACCATAGCATTCTGACCGACAAGAATAACAGCCCTAGAGCCTGTCTTCAATTTCCTTTTTGGCTACGAATGGCGAATTAGAGCACAGCCTTTGAGAACGGGAATTGTTTCTCTCAGCCAGAGTTCGTAAATTGGTGTCAGCGCTGATAGTTTGGTTTTTCAATGATTCCATAAGGAGAGAGTTGTATGTCGGAAGTCAAAGTCGATCTGAAACCCAACGGTCCAATCCTCGTCAGCGGACCGATCACCCTCAACGATACCCAAGGCAATTCCTACGATTTGGGCGGTAAAGCGGCCATTGCGCTGTGTCGCTGCGGCGCAACGGCCAATAAGCCATTTTGTGACGGCTCGCACAACGGTTGCGGCTTTGAATCACAGGAAGTCGTTGGATAACCCTAGTCCTGAACTAATACGGGAGTCTCTCCATTTCAGAGAGTCTCCCGTTTTCTTCTCTCACTCATCTTCTTCTCTCTTGCATCGAGCGCTCATTATGAATCGTTTTGTCTTGGCCCTTATTGTCGGTTCTCAGTTCCTGGTCTCGACTTCTCTTTTTGCTCAAGATCATGCCGAATTACGAGCCAGCCTGAAGTCTTTGCAAGCAAAGATTGAAAAGCTGACCGCAACGGAACTGGAGCTTGAAGCAGACGGCTTGACGCGTTCACGTCAGCCTCGCGTTGCCGATATTGAAGTGTACGCCAAAGCGGTGGATTGGATGTTGCGTCATGAGGAGATCTACAAACCAAATTACATCGATCAGGCAGAAGTCGCCCTCGCCACGGGACACAAGAGAGCCGACCTGTTCGCCGACAAAAAAGAGTCTTGGGGAACCAAGTCGGGAAAAGTGATTCTCGGCTACTACTCCGAGGTTGACGACTCTGCTCAGCCTTACGCACTCACGCTGCCTAATAATTTTTCGTTTGAGACTCCGGGCCGTTGGCCGCTTCATGTTGTATTGCATGGTCGCGCGGGGCAAATGAATGAAGTCAATTTCATCTCACGTCACGACAACAAAGCAGCCGCAGAAGATGCCGGTTGGATTCAACTCGATGTCTTTGGTCGCACGAACAATGCATACCGTTGGAGTGGCGAGACGGATGTCTTTGAAGCGATGCGCGATGTTCAACGGCGATTTCGGATCGACGACAAACGAATCACGCTGCATGGCTTCTCCATGGGAGGCGCAGGAGCTTGGCATCTGGGACTGCATTATCCTGCCAAATGGTCTTCTGTCGGTCCGGGAGCCGGATTTGTTGATACTTACGTCTACCAGAAGATCGAAGAAAAGCTTCCCAAGTATCAACATCGAACACTGGGCATCTACGACGCTATCGATTACGCCTTGAATGCCGATAACGTCCCCGTTTGCACTTACGGCGGTGAAAACGATGCTCAACTTGTCGCCAGTACGAGCACGGTCGATGCCGCCAAAAAGTTGGGCGTCGATATTAAACTACTGGTCGGCCCCGGTATGGGTCACAAATTTCATCCTCAAAGCCATAAAGAGTTCATGGCGTTTCATCTCGAAAAGTCAAAGCAGGGAAGGCCCGGCTTTCCCGGACGACAGAATATTCGCTTTACCACGCGGACTCTCAAATACAACGAATGCGACTGGTTGACGATTGCCGGCATGATCGAGCAATACGCCCGCACCACAGTCGAAGGCGAAATTGATTACAAACACGAAACCGTCAATATCACGACCAAGAATGTCTCCTCGCTGTGGGTGGCAAGAGGCATTGGAGCAGAAGCGATTACCATTGATGGTTCGATTCTTCCACTCGCAGATGCCGCCCGCAATCTGTTACCCGATGTGTTGTATATGAAAACTGCGAATGGATGGGATGTCGTCAGCTATGACGACACTCGCGTGTTTCAAGAAAACAAAGACCCCGTCAAACGTCACGACTTGCAAGGACCGATTGACGATGCCTTCATGAGTTCCTTCGTCTGTGTTCGTGGAACCGGAAAACCGTGGTCGCAAAATCAACACGACTACTCGATGTTTGTTTTGGATCGCTTCGAAACAGAGTTTGACAAATGGCTCCGCGGGAAAATCCGCATTGTTGACGATAAAGATGTCACCGAAGAAATGATGCAAG
This sequence comes from Planctomycetaceae bacterium, assembly GCA_029243145.1. Classification (GTDB taxonomy): domain Bacteria; phylum Planctomycetota; class Planctomycetia; order Planctomycetales; family Planctomycetaceae; genus JABURQ01. Next base: position 20,595 of record JAQWSQ010000025.1, read on the forward strand.
AACACCATCTCATTCTGTTTGGCGATCCCGGATCGAACTCGGTCCTCGCCGATATTGTGGACAAGCTCCCCATCGCCTGGTCTCAAAAATCGATTGTCGCTGATGGCAAAACCTTCGATCCCGACAAACAAGGGTTGGCGATGATCTACCCCAATCCTTTGCAGGCCAACAAATACATCGTGATCAATTCGGGACACACCTTCCACACAGCCCAATTTAAAGCCTCCAACGCTCAGCTTTACCCGCGTTTGGGTGACTTTGCGATTCTGGATATCTCCAAACAGGATGGAAAGTATTCCGAGAAGATCGATCAAGCTGTGATCTTCAACGGGGGTTGGCGGTTCCCCAACTCAGGCCAAAAAACGGCCGACTTGCGATGAGTTTTGATTTTCCATTCGCAATCTATTGCGTCCTTCTGTTTGACCCAGCTTGCATCAGTTTAGAATTGTTACTTAAGTTAAAAGCTATCGTGGCTGTGATGGATGTGCGCCAACTGCGATTACTCCCCATTTCGGCGTAAATTTTGAAAGCTCAAGAAATATCGTAAAACACTTCCAAATAAACACTTACGATAGAATATCTTTGATATTTCCTTTTTTGGACTCAGGGAAACCCTGAATTTCGGGTATAAAATCAGTCGATCAAGTAAATATTGATGCGTTCGAGTTACCTCGCCGTATCATCCCAGATACGCGAATCATTCATCGATGAGACGAGCTCACCTCATACCGGAGCCCACCATGTTGGAATTCCAAGCGGAAGATCAAGGACGCTTTTGCGACGGACACTCTCGCCGTCAGTTTCTTAAAGTGGGTGGACTTGCCATCGGCGGGCTCACGCTACCTCAGCTTTTAAAAGCGGAAGCCGCTTCCGGTCAGTTCAATAGCACCAAGTCGATCATCAATATCTATCTGGGTGGTGGACCAACCCACATGGATACGTTCGATTTGAAACCGAATGCTCCGAAAGAGTTTCGTGGAGAGTTCCAACCGATTGCGACCAACGCACCCGGCGTCGAGATCTGCGAACTGATGCCCGATTTGGCCACGGTTGCCGACAAGTTTTCAATCATCCGTTCGCTCGACGGGATGAACAACGAACACAATGCGAAACAGTCGGAATCGGGATGGTCGGAACGATCTCTCAGACCGATGGGTGGCCGTCCGGGAATCGGTTCGGTCATGTCCAAATTTATGGGCGCATCGCAAGAGACCCCCTATGGCGTGGCTCCTACTGCTGTTGATATCAACGGTTGGACAAGACCCGGTTTCCTCGGACAAACACACTCGGCGTATCGTCCCGATGGTACAGGACGCGACAATTTGCAACTCAATCGTTCGGTGTCTGTTGATCGTCTGGATGACCGCCGTGAACTTCTCAGTGGCCTTGATCGCCTCAATCGTGACGTTGACAGTTCGGGAATGATGAACGCTCTCGATAGTTTCAACGAAAGAGCCGTCGGCATCATCACCTCGGGAAAACTTTACAATGCACTCGACACAAAACAGGAAGACCCACGCCTTCTGGACAAATACGGCATCAGTATGAGGCGTGATATAGATCGTTTTCTCGTGGCTCGCCGACTGATTACCTCGGGTGTCCGAAACGTCTCGTTTTCGTGGGGAGGTTGGGACACACACGGCAAGAACTTCGATATCATGCGAACTCAGTTACCAGCGTTGTCACGCGGATTGACGGCTCTCATTCAAGATCTCGACGCTCACGGTCGTCTCGAAGACACCTTAATCATGATGTCGGGAGAATTTGGACGTACTCCACGCATCAATGGTGGTGCCGGACGAGATCACTGGCCGCGTGCTGCCTTCTTTTTCCTGGCAGGTGGTGGCATGAATCACGGCCAGGTCATCGGTGCAACAAACCGTCTGGGTGAAACGCCCGTTGATCGTCCCGTCCATCTGCAACACATTTTCCACACGGTCTATCACTGGCTCGGAATTGATGCCAACACCATGACTTTGGAAGATCCGAACGGTCGCCCACAATATCTGGTCGAAAACCGTGAACTCATCTCTGAACTCATTTGAGCGGGCCAACCTCTCGATGAGCAAACTTCGGTCCCCGGTGAAAGTCTTCTCTCACCGGGGATTCTTTTTGGCGGGATGCTTCATTTAGCATTCGCCAACTTGTCCAGTTCCTCAAACGTCAGCCGTACACTCAAAATGTACGGGGCTTTTTCTGGAGCCCAATGACCGTAAGTGGTCGTGACAATTTCTCCACTGGGAAGTATCTCAACGCCGGGATAGGCACAGTCGGCTCCTTTATGATTGTCTTTGAGTCGCACTCTGTATTGCCCTTCGCGGGCATGGACAATGTCTTCATACCGACCGACCCAAGCCACCCAATCTCCTTTGGTGGATGATTCGTGCGTCAAGTCCCGAAACGAGATGAATAATCGACCGTCGACCGATGAGACCGCCGTGTGTCGGTCTCCCGTCAAAGATGCCGTCGTTTCTCGTGGAGTCGTCCACGTTGTCCCTTCATCGTCCGAAAAAATGACGTGCGAGTTTTTGACGCGCCGATTCTCACGCAGCAAAACCGCCAATTGACGACCATCGGGAGAACGCACAACCCCCGGCTCGCAGAGATGCACGTCTGCCGATTCATAAATCACTTCCGGTTCGCCCCACGTTAATCCGCCATCAGTTGAGATCGTTTTGAATAACTTGAAGGCGGGCGACCTTTGACCATCCTTCTTGAAGAAACGGCCATCGTCATGGAATAACGTCATGTAATGTCCGGGACCAGTTTTGATCGGGAACAGGCATCCCATCGCGACAATCCCGCCATAATCGCCAATCGGCTCAATGGGTGTCCAAGTCACGCCGTCATCTTCAGAACTCGCCATGCGAATAGGATACAAACCAGAAAACATGATGAGTCGCTTGTTTCCTGCCGCGTCATAAACCCGATAGATCGTGGGGACTTCTTTCGAAGTTGACCAGTTTTCAGGAACCGACAATCGTTCGCTCCAGGTTTTGCCACCGTCGCCACTCCGTTTCATCACGATAGGGCCGCGACCGTGTCCCTTTGGATAAACCGTAATCATTGTCTTGCCTTCTTCCAACAACACCGTGGTTGGATGTCCCAAGTACTGCCCTTCTTCCCGGTCAATGACGACCTGTCGATCAGTGTCATCGTTCAGATCGATCAGAGGAACCGAATATCCTTTAGAGACTTCTTTCGGTTCGGCAGCAATGTTTGCAGGAACGTGAGCCGTCAAAAGTGGCTTCAGTATCTCGACAATTTTTCGTGCCACCAAAGCCTGACCGGCATCACCTGGATGTGCTCCGTCCAATAGGAGTGCGTCTCTCTCTTTGGTCGGAAGATCGGCATACGCTTGCCAGATATCGGCCATAGGGACTCGCCAGTCGTGTGCCACGTCGCGGACCGTTTCGACATACTGACGAAATCTTTCCTTTCGCCATGCGGAAACTTCGGAATGCAATTGATTGGGCGTCATCAGGATGACTCGTGAGCCGTCATGACGCAGCGTATGAATAATTTCCACCAGATTTTTTCGGAAGTCATCGACAGAAATCCGTGAGGGTCCATCTGGTTTTCCACTATCGACCCAACAATCATTAATCCCAAACTGTACGACCACCCAATCCGCCTGATGTTTGCGTATCGTGCCGATGCGTGCCAGAGCATGCCTCCCTTGATCGCCGGTATTGGAACCTCCCACGCCGGCATTGATCACGGCTGCTTCAATATCGATTCCCTTCAGTAATGACGGTAAACGATCAGAGTAAACCTGCTTAATCGTGCCTCGAAACGCGGTGGTCGAATCGCCAAATGCCACAATTTTCAGATCCTCGGCATGTGCCGAATTGAGAGAAAAGCAAAGCAGACACAGAGTCAGAAAACGCATGGTGGGCTCCATCAATTGAGACGGGAGGAATATTTTATGGGGAGTTATCAGACTGTGAACCACTGTAACCACAGAATGTCTCAAATTCAGGTCTCGACTTTTGGATTCACTGCTTGATTCCCAAGAGGACTTATCCGAACCTATAGGGGTACATCTTTCATAGCCTGATTTTTCCGAGGGTCTCCATGTTCCGATCTGCGATCTCCATCCTGTTTATTGCCACTTGTCTCGTCTCAGCCAACAGCGACTCAAACGCCGCACCGGTGGGCGAAAAGCACATTTACAAAAATGTCGGTGACCGTGAGCTGGTTTTATATGTGACGAGCCCCGAAGAAAAGTCGGATTCGCCGCGCCCGGCGATTGTTTTTTTTCACGGCGGCGGTTGGACGGGCGGAGCGCCGGGTCAGTTCACCGAACATAGCAAGTATTTTGCCACACGCGGAATTGTGTGTGTCCAGGTGCAATATCGATTATTGAATAAAAAGAAAGACAAAGACCCGACCAACTGTGTGCAGGATGCCAAGTCAGCCATGCGATGGGTTCGCAGTCATGCTTCAGAATTGGGGATCGATCCAAAACGTATCGCGGCAGGTGGCGGTTCTGCCGGTGGACATCTCGCGGCGTTTGTTGGAATGGTCGAAGGTCTTGATGCGGCCGACGACGATCACTCTGTGTCTCCGAAAGCCAATGCATTGCTGCTGTTCAATCCGGTGTTCGACAATGGACCGGATGGCTGGGGACATCAATGGGTCAAAGCTCGCTACAAAGAATTCTCCCCCTTTCACAACATCTCCGCCGACGATCCTCCTGCCATTGTGTTTCTGGGAGATATGGACAAGTTGATCCCTGTGGAAACGTTGCACGCTTTTGAAAAGAAGATGCAGGCCGACGGTGTGAAATGTGAAACAATCATCTTTGCTGGGATGGGCCACGGCTTCTTCAATCACGGCAAGCATGACAACAAACCCTACACCGAAACAGTCATCGCCTGTGACAAGTTTTTGAACGAGCTGGGATGGATCAGCGGTCCTCCCACTTTGAAGTAATCTCGTCACGACTTGCGATCACTGTCCGATCTCTTGATAATGAGCCCCCGCGCCGATATCCCACCTGAGAAAAAGAACTGACCATGAAAAAGAATCCTGTTAAAGCCGCTCTCAAAGCCGGAGAACCACAAGTCGGGACGTGGCTTTCATTTGGAGACATCTTTGCCACTCGACTGATGGCACGTGTTGGTTTCCCTTGGCTGACGGTCGATTTGGAACATTCTCCCATCGACTGGTCTCAAGCAGCCACTTTGTTCGCCGTGATCTCGGATGCGGGTTGTGTCCCGTTAGCTCGGGTTCCTCGAGGTGATCACGATCTGATCAAACGAGTACTCGACGCCGGCGCACACGGCATCATCGTTCCGATGGTGAATACCGTCGAAGAAGCGAAGGTGGCCATTGCCGCCGCGAAGTTCCCACCAGAAGGAAATCGTTCAATTGGTGGTGCGATGCACGCTCTTAATTTTGATGCAAACGCCGGTGATTACTATCAGCATGCCAACGATGAAATTCTGGTCATCCTGCAAACAGAATCTCCTGAAGGAGTTCGGAACGCCGAAGAAATCTATTCGTTGCCGGGAGTCGATGCGATTTTCGTTGGCCCCAACGACCTCAACTGGCAGATGAAAGAAGCCGACGGCACACCACCGACGCCGGAAGAATTTGAAGCCGAGTTGCAGAAAATTCTTGCCGCCGGAAAGAAAACAGGGACTCCCGTCGGCATCCATCTGCAAACAATTGAGCAAGTGAATCAACGGATTGAGGAAGGTTGGCAATTTCTGGCATTGCAAAGCGAACTCAAAATGATGCTGACGTCGGCGCAGAAGTTTGTCAGCGATCTCAACATGCAACCAGCACAAGGCGACTTGGCACGCTACTAGACATCGCAATGGCGTGTTCGGATTAACTCGCGGCATCAAAAGTAAATCGACTCAATTGACATACTGGAAATCGAAGAAACATGGCTGACTTTCAGACCGTTGCCAAAGTTGGCGACATCCCGACTGGTGAAGGACGTGCATTTCCGGTCAACGGAAAGCTGGTGGGTGTTTTTTTGATTGATGAGGAATACCTGGCGATCAACGATCTCTGCCCACACATGGGGGCGTCCCTCTCTGCGGGGTGGGTCGAAGAAGGAAAGGTGATGTGCCCTTGGCATGCCTGGCGATTCGACCTTCAGGATGGCACCTGGTGCGACAATCCTAAAATTAAAACCGATAGCTACGAAACCCGCGTTGAAGGAGACGACATCCAGGTACTCGTTCCCGATGCTCCAGAACCTTCGCCCCCGACGAAAACCGAATAATGTCATCCCATACAAATTCGACACACACACAACAAATCCTTCAGGAGACACTCACATGCCTCGATTCATGTGCTCATTCGTGATTCCCGTTTTACTGATGAATATGTTGTCTTTCGCATCAGCGGGGGAATTTGAAATTCTCTTTGATGGCAGTAGCCTTGAAGGCTGGGAGCACAAAGGGAACTGGAAGATTGAGGACGGCACATTGGCGCGAGAAGGAAAAGGGGGCAGCCTCGTCTATAAAGCGAAAAAGATTCCCAACGATTTTGAACTCGCGTTTGAGTGGAAAGTGGCTGAGGGCTCTAACAGTGGCATTTACTATCGACCGACTCAATACGAATACCAAATTCTCGATAACGGCAAACATGCCGATGGTAAAAATCCACGGACATCTGCGGCCTCTTTATATTTCTGCATGCCCCCCTCACATGATGCCACCAAAAAACCGGGAGAATGGAATCAAGGACGCGTCGTTTGCAAAGGGACCGTAATTCAACACTGGCTCAATGGCAAAAAAGTCGTCGGGTTCGATTACACCGATTCCAAATATGCTGCCGAAGTTGAGATGCTCAAGCAAAGAGGGGGAAATCTCGAAGCGCGCGGGGCAAACCTGAGTCTGCAAGATCACGGCGATCCGGTCTGGTATCGTAATATCAAACTGCGTGAACTCGGTTCTGAGGATAAACTCGACCGCTCTCCCGTCACGCCCCAAGAATTGACGACCGCACAGAAAACCGCAGAGACTGCCAAGCTGAAACGAATTCTGGAGAATCGTCTTCGGGCTCAACAAAAGCAAAAGCAGTAAATAAAATATGATCCGTTGAGGATCGGTAAACGTAACAATTCGGAGTAGTTCTTCACTCCATCAATCAATCCGGTTCAGGGAGTTAAACGTGAGCAATCAGACGAACGGCGATGATGTATTTCTAGATGCCATCAAAAGGCTCGATACTGCATTTGTGCATGCCAATATCGATGAGGAAGCTCTTGAGAAGCTCAAACACCCTCGGCAGACGCTCCAAGTCTCGATTCCCGTCCGTATGGATGATGGCTCGTTAGAGATCTTCGCTGGATACCGTGTGCGCCACGATGATACCCGCGGCCCCACAAAGGGAGGGCTTCGATATCACCCCGATGTTGATCTCTCGGAAGTGAAAGCGCTGGCCTTCTGGATGACCTTCAAGTGTGCGGTCGTCGGCTTGCCATACGGCGGTGCAAAGGGAGGCGTGACGGTCAATCCCAAAGAACTTTCGCGGATGGAACTCGAACGACTCAGTCGCGGTTTTATCGCTCAAATTGCCGATTTCATTGGCCCCGAAAAAGATGTCCCCGCTCCCGATGTCTATACCAACTCCATGATCATGGGTTGGATGATGGACGAATATTCGAAGATCACCCGGCAACGAACTCCGGCCGTCATCACCGGGAAACCCGTTCAACTGGGTGGCTCGCTCGGGCGTGATGATGCGACCGGTCGCGGAGCCTATTACTGCATCAAGGAACTGGAACAAAAACGGGGATGGAAACCGGACGAAATCACAGTCGCCGTTCAGGGATTCGGAAATGCGGGACAACATGTCGCCCGCTTGCTGCACGCCGATGGCTATAAGATCGTGGCGGTCAGTGATTCGAAAGGCGGAATCTATAAAGAAGAAGGATTTGATGTCCCCAGCCTGATACACACCAAGAATGAATCTCGTGTCCTCAAAGCCGTCTATTGTGAAGGCTCCGTCTGCGAAGCCATCGATGCGGACAATATTTCCAATGAAGAGTTGCTGGAACTTGATGTGGATCTGCTGCTTCCCTCAGCGCTGGAAAATCAGATCACAGAGAAAAATGCCAAGGACATCAAAGCCAAAGTGATCATCGAAGTCGCCAACGGTCCGATCACGTCCGAAGCCGATGAGATCCTCAAAAAACAGGACGGCATCTTGATTGTCCCCGATATTCTCGCCAATGCAGGCGGAGTGACGGTCAGTTATTTTGAATGGGTACAAAACAAGTGCGGCTATTACTGGGATTTGCCGACCGTCCATCAGCGATTACACGAAATTATGTCGCGTGAGTTCAATAACGTGTACGACATTATGGTCAATAAAAAGATTGATATGCGGACCGCCGCCTATGTCCTCGGCCTTAATCGCATCGGCGAAGCGGTTGAATCGTTGGGTACTATGAAATATTTTGCGGCCGACGATTTACGAGCAACCAAGGATTGATCGACTGAACTGATCACCATCAGAAAAAATTGACTTTGTCGCGTTCGATTGAAAATCCTGTCCATTTGCTGTTACCACGCTCGGCGTATATTCATGTCCCGTTTTGCGTGCATCGATGTGGGTATTGTGATTTTACGTTGGTGGCAGGCAAGGACCATTTAATTGATGATTACCTGACAACACTCGAACTCGAATTGAATGACCGCAGGGCGTGGGGAGAATTCGCAGATCAGAAACAGCGCATTCCACTCGATACTCTCTACTTTGGCGGAGGGACACCCACACATCTCTCTCCCGACGAACTGCAACGACTTTTCAAGATTGTCTTCAAATACTTCGATCTCGCCGACGATGCAGAATTCACCGTCGAAGCCAATCCCGTCGATCTGACCGATGACAAAATTGCCGTACTTACTGAAGTCGGTGTGAACCGTATCAGCCTGGGCGTGCAAGCCTTCGAAAAATCGGCGTTAGATATTCTGGAACGCGATCACACACACGAAACAATTATAGACGGCATGAATCGGCTTCAGAGACGTATCGACAACGTCTCTTTGGATCTCATTTTTGCGATCCCCGGCCAATCGCTCGATCAATGGCGATCCACCTTATCAGAAGCGGTGGCACTCGCTCCAACTCACCTCTCGACCTATTGCCTGACATTTGAAAAGGGGACATCGTTCCACACTCGCTTGCAGCAGGGAAACCTGAGAGAAGCCGACGATGACTTGCAGCGAGATATGTACGCAGAAGTCATGGATTTTCTGCCTGCACACGGTTACTCGCAATATGAAATATCGAGTTTTGCGAAACCGGGCTGCCGATCTCAGCACAATCAGGTTTATTGGTCGGGACGTGGCTACTTCGGTTTCGGTCCGGGAGCGGCGCGTTATCTGAATGGTGTCCGAGAGACCAATCACCGCGGCGTGAGTTCCTGGCTAAAAAATGTCTCAGCGGGCGAAAGTGGCACTGCGGATCGCGAACAGCTCTCCGACAAAGACCGAGCGCACGAGCGGTTGATTCTCGGTTTGAGACAAATCGACGGCATCAATATCGAGCAGTTTTCGCAAGAAACGGGCTATACGCTGAGTGAACTCACTGGAACAGCCACTAATAAATTGATCGCCGCAGGCCATCTTGAACGGCAAGACACGACATTACGTCTCACCAAAGAAGGCCGCTTCTTTGCCGACAGTGTGACACTCGAATTGATGTAGCGCGAGGCGTATCTCTTATGAGAGAAAAAAGACCCTCGATGGAGTTTCAGAAAGCCACCGTTGTCGCAAAAGCGTCTTAACGATGGGATGGCCCGCGCAGGGCAAGAAATCAGCACTATAGATGCAGACAGATGTTTCTGCACATGGAATACCTCATCAGGGTGGAAACTGGCTTCGGAAGGCGACACTATATTAAGTACCGGTATGCGGTGATCCAACTCCTGGAATGTTCGCAACCGCGGATAGAACCGATCCATTACGAAAGAACCCTCATGGCCGAGCGTGCCAAAGTTATTATTACCGATTTCATCACCGATCCTCTCGACGAAGAACAGAATATTCTGGGAGATCTTGCTGATGTTGCGGCACTGCAAGTCGAGCATGAAGACGAACTTGTCGGAAAAATCGAAGATGCTGATGCCATCATGCTGTATCACTTCATCTCTCTGTCCGAGAAGACGATTGAACGACTCACCAACTGCAAATTGATCGTCCGCTGCGGAGCGGGATACGATAACGTCGATCATCAGTTCGCGCGGTCAAAAGGAATCCCCGTGGCCAATGTCCCCGACTACGGGACCGAAGAAGTCGCCGACTCGGCGATAGGTCTGGCATTGTCACTCGCTCGCGGGTCTCATTTTTTGAATAGCCGATTACAACGCGGCAAAGAGCCGTGGTCGTATTCTCAGGCGGGTAGCATCAAACGACTTCGCGGACTCACCTTCGGGATCATCGGATTCGGACGGATTGGAAAAGCAGCCGGTCTACGAGCAAAGGCTCTCGGGATGAGAGTCGTCTATTACGATCCGTATGTGCCGGACGGGACTGACAAATCTCTGGGAGTCGAGCGGCAGGAATCTCTGAAAGAACTGCTGTCACAATCTCACATCGTCAGTTGTCACTGTTTCCTGAATGAAGAAACTCACCATATTATCGATGCCGCGGCTATTGCCCGGATGCCCGAGGGATCTTTTCTAGTCAATACAGCTCGTGGAGGAGTCGTTCATGCTGAGGCCGTCGTTGATGCCATCGAAACTGGCCATCTTGCGGGAGCCGGAATTGATGTCCTCGAAACGGAACCTCCTGCGGGTGATGACCCCGTTTTGACCGCTTGGAGAAACCCTGAACATCCCGCGCATGATCGACTGATCATCAATCCTCATTCAGCGTTTTACTCGGATGAGGGGCTATTAGACATGCGGATCAAAGGCAGCCAAAACTGCCGACGAGTCCTCATCGGAGAGGCTCCGAGAAATGTGGTGAACTGAGAGATAAAAAGTACATCCGGGCAAATAAGCCATCAATTTAGACTTTGAGTCATTCTGACTAACGACTCGACCACCGATTCCATGCGTTTTGCCGTCCCTTCATCATTGAGATTTCCCCGTTCATCAAATGAGTTGTGAACTTTGGAAACCGACACTTCAGCAGGGACGAGTGTGACTCCGATATTTCCCAGAATATCACGCAGATGCACCAATCCTCTCATACCGCCCCATGCTCCCGGAGAAGCACTCATCAATGCTGCTGTCTTTCCCGAAAATGCGGCCAGCATCGCATGATTTTCATCGGGACGAGAGACCCAATCAATCGTGTTCTTCAATAACGGCGTGATCGAACTGTTGTACTCGGGCGCGGCAATCAGCAAGGCATCGTGAGCCACAAAGAGCTCTTTCAGCTTCCTGGCGTTCTCGGGTACTCCTGCCGATTCCACATCTTCATTGAAGAGTGGCAATTCAAAATCAGCAAGATCAATCAATGTGACCGAAGCTCCCGCGTCTTCCGCAAACCGAGCCGCTTGTTGAATCACTTTTTTGTTCCAAGACTCTTTGCGTGCGGAGCCAGCAAAGGCAAGAACTTTGGGTTGAGTCGTCATTACCGTTGGTCTCTTTCACTTTCAGAGTTTTCGCTTCGAGCGTGTCTCGGCTTGATCGACATCATTATCAAGATGTGTCATCAAAATCTATCAACAGTCGTTTCACAAGAGTATATTACACTTTATGAATCACCGTAGCTCAGAGGAATTACGGATAATCGGAATTCCAACTCGTTCATCAGAGGAATTCGGAGGATTCTCCTCAGAAATCCCATGTGATTGCCTGATTTAGCAATTAAAATTTCTCTGTCTGCTTCCCCTCGACTAAAGACAATCCAATATGTGTTTTCTGAATGACAAACTTCGGATTCTTCCGGCACTGATTGTTCTTTACTGGTCTGTTTCACACTGCTCTGCGGAATTTGTCATTTTCGACAACGGACAGGGTGCAGTTTCCAGCTCATCAACCACACTACGTGGCACAAGCGGCCTCACACATCTGGGGGGCAACCAATACGCCACAATCGACGACATCGATGGTACGACTGGGCTACCGCGATTTCATCAATTACAAATTGATGTCAACAGTTCCAATGGCCAAATTACCGCAACATCGATTCTTTCGAGCACGAACATTGCCACCGGGAATCAGTACGAAGGAATCGCATGGGATGGAGCTTCTGGGAAATATTATGTGTCATCCGAGGCCGACCACTCGGTTCGCATTCTCGATTCATCAGGAGCACAAGTCGGATCGATTGCCGTACCAACGATCTATCAGAATGCTCAACCCAACAAATCTCTGGAGTCACTTGCTTATAATGGAAACACTCAACAGCTTTACACGGCCAACGAAGAACGTCTGACAGTCGACAACAATGTAAACGCAGTTCGACTCCAGGAATTCACAGCGGGAGCTGGCAGTGGTCAATATGCCTACGAATTGGAAAACACTCGCAACACTTCCAACGGGTTTAATGGTCTCAGCGACATTGCCGTCCTCCCGAATGGTAACTTGATTGCCATGGAACGCGATCTCGATCTGGACTCGTTCAATATTGCCATCCGTCTGTATGAAATTGATCTAAATTCGGCAAGCGATATCAGTGCGGAAGGAACGCTAAACGGCGCTATGTACACAGCCGTGACAAAACGCAGCTTGCTCGATCCCCTGATGTATCCAGACGGCTATTTCACAACCATCAGTAATTATGAAGGTCTGGCAGTCGGGCCTCAATTAAATGATGGCTCGTGGACGTTACTGCTGGGGCCTTCCGATGATGCCGACAATGGATTCTTGATCCCGGAAACCTATCTGAGCTTCCAATTGCAAGATGTGTCGGCTGTTCCCGAACCGGGGAGTTGCGGCCTATTGTTTTTGGTGGCAACTTCGTACGGATATCACTACCGACGAAAACGTAGAGTTGTTTGACTATTCGTGTGGCACACCGAAGAGGTGCTCACCCGATTTGGCGGCTTGATGTGATTTCACGAGATCCACTTTGGCCCCTGGATCGTCTTGTGAGTCCATCCAACGGTCGAGTTCTTGACTGAGTTGGACTCGCATTTTTTCGTGTTCGGGGTCTCCCGCCAGATCGACCATTTCGTAGGAGTCGTTACTGGTTTGATAAAGTTGCTCCGCGGGGCGACTCATATATCGTTTCAAGAGGTGATAGACATCTCGTCGTTGTGGACCTGCTCCTAACCAGGTCGCAAAATAGGGATTGTTGTGCTTGCCGTCCCCCATCAAATGCTTTTCGATATAGAGTTCATTCGGAGTGAGATTGCGAATGTATCGATACTGACCGTTGGAAATGCTGCGAATCGGATAGCGGGGGCCTTCGGGGATGTTGTTGTGCATTTGATAGACATACTTACGATGCACGTTCGCGCCATCGAGCAAGACGGGCTTGAAGCTCTCACCGTCAATCTGCGATTGTTCAAACGGATCGCCTCCCGCAAGTTCAATCAGCGTGGGAGCGAAGTCTGCGTATTGCACCAAGGCATCAGTGCGAGTTGCCGTCGGCACATGACCGGGCCAACTTGCAATCAACGCGGTATGCACGCCAGTGTTCCAGTTCGTCCATTTGCAACCGGGGAATTGCGATCCCTGCTCTGATGTAAATAACACAAGAGTTTCTTTCCGTTTTCCGGTTTGATCGAGAGTCTTCAGAATGTCTCCCACCTGCCCGTCCATGTATGTGATTTCTGCCAAATAGCGACTGAAATATTCGCGTGTCACGAGTGTGTCGGCAATGTTGGGAGGAAGTTTGAGTTTCGCGGGAGGATATTGGGACGAGTCACCCATCACCCACGGAAGATGCGGTTCGACAAGTGCCACCACCAAGCAGAATGGTTCTTCAGAATCTCGCGATATAAATTTTGAAATCCCATCGAGAGAATGAGCCTGCGTGGGGTTACGGACACAATTCGCATCGAACCCACCGATATTCTCAAACGGGAAGGCCTGCTTCGGCAAGACATGTACCTTACCGCTGATGCCCACCCGATAGCCGAGCAGTTTCAGATAGTGGGGCAAACTGAGAGTCGTCGGTCTCGATGAGGAATGATTATAGGCACAGCCGTTGTGGAGAGGGTATTGGCCAGAAAACAGTTCAGCCCGACAAGGCTGACACATGGCAGACGATAGATACGCTTGATTGAAGGTCAGTCCTTGAGTGGCGAGTCGGTCGATGTTGGGTGTTTTCGCATTCTGTCCGCCATACAATGGCAGATCGTTAAATGTGCAATCATCGGCCATAATGATGAGTACGTTCGGTTTCTCTTGCGAAAATAGAGATGTGCCTACGAGCAACAGACTGAAAGCGATGAATACAAGCCGCATGGATATCTCCGAATGAGTTCACGCTGTAATAGAGACACTGAAATAATTGTCATTGAGTATCGTAACCGAAAATGAGACGTGTGAAACTCAAAATCGATTCAATGACGACAGATCACAATCCTTCCACAAAAGTTCTCAACAATGCCTCGGCTTTTCTGGCCCAATTTTGATTTCGAGCACGAACTTGGAGCCAACTACAACTGGCAGCCAACCGAAAAACTGCGTCAATTGAATGCGCGGTTCGCGGCGGTCTTTGGTGCTCTCTGCGATGACGGAGAGTTGATTGTTCTACCAGACACTTCGCAACAACAAACCGAGACAAAGATCGATTCGCACACCATTCGCTTTGTTCAAGAACGAATAGTCCGTGAGTCAGTCGCGTTTCGCGGCCCCGATTGGAAACTGGTGCCTTGGGGTGTGACATTGTCGTTACAAGAACTGGCAGAAGCTCGCGGCTGGAGCTGGGAGCAACCACCAGTTGATGTTGTTAAAAAACTCAATGACAGAGCGACTTCATTTGAGTGGGAACAAGAAAGGCGCACATTACCTGATGGTGCAACACTCATTGAATCGGAAGTGGCATTGTTCGAGGCACTGAAAAATATTCCGACATCCCGGTGGGTCATTAAAGCTCGCTTTGGGATGTCGGCTAGGGAACGAATCGTAGGAACAGGCACAACTCTGACTGATTCACAACGAGGTTGGGTCAATAAACGCTTAGTCGAACAGGGGCAACTGTTTCTTGAACCGTGGCTGGAGATTGAATCGGAAGTGGGATTGCAGTTCGACATTCCCCAAGTCGGCCCGGTGAAATTTCTCGCCGCACTCCCGTTATTGAATTCAGAGACGGGCGAGTATCGCGGCAGTCGATTGCATCTCACAGAGAGAGAACAAGTCATCTGGCAACCGGCCATTCAATGGGGACAACAAATCGCCCAACACGCACAACAGCTTGGTTACTTCGGTCCGTTGGGGATCGATGCCGCTCAATACCGGCAAGGGAATGAACTCGTCCTTCGCCCGGTGATGGATATCAACGCCCGCTGGACAATGGGACGAATGGCGTATGAATGGGGACAGCGAGTCGGGCAACCAAAAGACACAGAATGGCGCATCGCCGATGTGGCGGGATAAAACCGATTATTCTGCCGTTTTTACCACCGGGTTGACCAGTGTGCCGATGCCCGTGATTTCGATGTGAACTTCGTCGCCGTCTTCCAACGAGAAGTCATCATCGGGCACGATGCCGGTTCCCGTCATTAACATCACGCCGTCCGGGTAATCGTTCTCCCGACCGAGCCAACCAATCAACTCGTCGAATTCACGAACAATCTGATCGGTTCCCGTTTCGTCGGTGAAGACGGCTTCTCCATCCCGCATGATGGTGAGAATGATTTTCGTACCGTCTTTATCGAACGGTTCTTCGGGGATGAGGATACAAGGTCCGAGTCCGGCGGCTTGATTGTAGAATTTCGCCTGCGGCAGATAGAGCGGGTTTTCTCCTTCAATATCGCGAGCCGACATATCGTTACCGATGGTGAAACCGACCAGTTTTTTCTCGGGTGAGATCACCAATGTCAATTCCGGTTCGGGGACCGACCAATTGCTGTCGTATCGAACTCGAACCGGATCGCCGGGACCACTGACTCTCGAAGCGGTTGATTTGAAAAACAGCTCGGGTCGGGGAGCCGTGTAGACCATATCGTAATGTGAGGCACCCGCTTCGGATTCTTCCATCCGGGCGACTTGTGATCGCTTATAAGTCACTCCTGCCGCCCAGACTTCTTGATTGTCGATGGGGGCCAGCAATTTGATATCGGCGCCGGTGAGTGGATCGCTGTCGGGTTGTTGGAGGAAGTTGACGAGCCCTTTGGGATCGGGCGAATGTAGAATATCCGAGAGTGTGCTCACACTGTCGACTTCTGTCATATCGAGTAGCAGAAATTGATCCTGATCAACTTTGGCAATGTGGATAGTGCCATCGGAGAGGCGGACTTTGGCGAGTTTCATGAGGTCGTCTTTCGATAATCACGCAATGCGGCGAGGGTCTGTTGCATATCGTCTGGTAATGGTGCGGTAAACGACATCCGTTTTCCAGTCTCGGGGTGATCAAACTCCAAAATGTGGGCGTGTAACGCTTGTCGGTCAATCAAGACATCTGAGGGATCAATATGTTCGAGTGTGCGTCTTTTTCGGGCTGTTTGAAAACCGAAGAGATTCTCACCAGTCAGTTCTGATTTGAGCAGACCGATATGCCCGCCGTATTGCCGGTCGGCGACGATGGAATGTCCCAGATGGAGCATGTGCAGCCGTAATTGATGCGTGCGTCCGGTTTTGGGATACAATTCGACATATGTGAATCCGTCGAAACGTTCGAGAACTTTGTAAAACGTGTCGGCGTGACGGGCTTTCCCGCCCTCTTCACAGACGATCATTTTCTCACGATGTTTGGGATTCGTTTTGACAAATGTCGAAATCTCACCGGCATCGAACTCCAGATTTCCCCAGCCGATGGCGTGATACACTTTTTTTACATCGCGGTCGGCAAATTGACTACTAAGACGATTGTGAACCTGATTATTTTTGGCCACCACCAGAACTCCCGTGGTGTCTCGGTCGAGACGATGGACAATTCCCGGTCGCAACTTGCCAGCAGTATCACTGAGCTCATCAAAATGAAACTGGAGCGCTCCGGCCATCGTGCCGCGATAGTTTCCTTTGCCGGGATGAACAATCATGTTGGCGGCTTTATTGATGACGACGAGATGATCATCTTCGTAGACAACTTCCAGCGGAATGTCTTCCGCGGGAATTGTTTCGTCGGGCAACTCGGGGAGCTTGACCGAAAGCCGATCATTCACTTTAAGTCGCCGAGCCGGCTTGACCGGCAAACCGTTCACGAGAACTCCCCCCTGCTCGATCGATCTTTGAAACATCGCCCGAGAGTAATTGGCGTACAACCGAGAGAGATAATGATCAACACGCCAACCGTGAGCGCGAGATTCGACCGTCAATTCGATTGGTTCGTGAGAGAGTTCTTCAGACATAACGAAACCACCGCAGGAATAGGATCCCTCAGTTCCTGCGAATCAATGCAGTTGGCGATCACTTCCAGATGATGATCGCTCGGGCATCTTCAGCATAACCCCTCGCCCCTCCTCGAAACAGGCAGAGACCAATTGAGGGTCATTCCTCGTCAGATTTTTTGGGAGCCGGTGTTCCGGGAGCCGGATCGTCGGGGAGTGAAGGAGCCGTTCCCTCAACCTTTCCTGCTTTCTCGGGGACAGGTGGAGGTTCGGGAATTCCACCCGCGTCTTCTGAGTCTTCCGGGAACGTGGCAGCAGCACTGTTTGGCAACTTCAACCCGGAGGGTGTTTGAGGCAATCGAATCTGACTTCCCGGATCGACACCGGGAGGCATACCATCAACCGGTGTTCTCGGAGGTAATGGTTTGGGATCCTGTTCCTGAAACCAGGCATAGAACTCTTGATTCTCGGGAGCTTTGAGTGCCGCAATTTGTTGGTTCGAAATTTCCGCATAGACGGTGTCGGGAAAACGCTTCAGCAATTCCTCATAGGCGTTCACCGCAGCACTTGTATCTTTGCCACTCAGCGATTCTCGACAGCGTGCCAAGCCGAACAAAGCTCGCTCTTCGAGGGCTGCCGACAGACCTGATTGATTGAGGAGTTCGTTATAACTTTCTTCAGCAGCCTTCAGATCATCAAGAGCGGCTTCGCGGTCTGTGAACATGCTACGAACCCCTTGGTTCAGCAAGATATCAGACTCGTTGAGCAGAGCCCATTGTCCGGAAGCCTCTCCTTTATGCTGCGAAGCAACCGTGCCGTATTCATCGGAATCATCCGCTGAGATGAATTTGCTCCAACCGGCTGAATTTGTATTACTGGAAGTTTGCGTCAAATAATACCAGGCAGAGAATGCCAGCATGATCGCACAAGCACCGTAAATCAGCTTGTCTTTATGTTGATCTAGGAAAGGAGCTGCCTGGGTGACCAGTTTTTCAAGCTCGTTGGTTTTCAGGTCGCGCTGGTGTTGATTCATCAATCGGGTTCCGAAGGTCTAAAAACCGAAGAGAGTCTCTTCGGTCCATTCCTTGAACCGTCGGCACTCCTTCAACGTAAGGCAAGACGCGAGTATAGGTTGGGTGGAAAATGCCGTCAAGCGGCAGACCAAGTACAAACAGGCCCGAAAACACGTATTTCACTGACTTTTCCAGTCGCAATTGACTGGATGGTTTCAAGTATGTACAGTAATCTCTCCCAGCCAGTGATTTTTTAAGGCTTTGAAGTTGTGTTTCGGGCGGCATTGGTGAGGGAATAAGTTTTGAGTGAAGTGGAAGTAGAAATGACTGAAGGTACGATTAAGAAGCTGACTGACAAAGGTTTTGGATTCATCGACGATGGAACAGGAAAAGACATGTTTTTCCACATGTCCAATCTCGAAGGTGTCCATTTTGATGATCTTCAAGAAGGTCAGCGCGTGGAGTACACTGAAGGACAGGGTCCTAAAGGTCCACGAGCAGAGAACGTTCGCGTTGTCTGAACTTGCCAAACCCAATGTTGAAGTCTGATGGGGTTGGTCAATAAGACACAAAGCCTTATACAGAGTGAAACACCAAGCCGGTGAGCAATCGCCGGCTTTTTTCATGCGCGGTACTCTCCCCGCTCGTTCCTTATTCAAGAGACTTCTGGGCTTTCATGCGGATCTCCGATATCCTGTGAGACAATCCAGCTCAGCCAACCTCCGTGAATTCTTTCATCGAATCGCCATGAACTCCCATCGTTGCCAAGCCTGCGATTTTATTTTTCTCGGCGAAGAGGCTCCAGAAGAGCACTGCCCAGAATGCGGAGCAAACTGGGGAGTCGATACAAACTCGGAACTCTCCGAGAATCTTAAGACAGCCGACGAACCTACCCTCCATCCACTCCTCGAAGAACGACCACTCGTAGAAAAGAAACCGCTCGAATCGATCACGGCAGAGCCCCCTTCCCGCAAAGCGGGGGGACGCATCGCTCTTTTTGTGTGTCTTCTCATCATGATTTTCGGTTGGGTTTGGCAACTGCGCACCACCAGCCTGATGAGTCACTCCGATCGAACCTCGCAACATCGAATTACAAAATTAGAGGATGAACTGGAGACAGCTCGGAGTCGGTTGAACGATGCCAGCCTCAAAATTGTGGACGGACGTGAAACGACCCAACAGATGACTCGGCAACTCGAAGAAGTTCAGCAAGAGTTTGAGGAGGAGCGTCACAAGTTTGAAGCGGATCGCGTTCGTCTGGGAGAACTCGAACGCTCACTTTCTACTCTTTGGGAACAACACGGGCATTCACATCTTCGGTCGTGGCAAATTATGGAGCCATTTCCGTTCGTCGTGGCGTCAGCGGAAACTTCAGACGCCACCGAGTTGGCACAATTGATGGCTGTCGAAACGGGTATCCTGGAATCAGGGTACATAGAGCAAGCAAAGTATGTTGGACTGCGTCCCAACCTCAGTTGGCAACCCTATTTGAGTGACAATGATCGGATCGATCTTCGCAAAGCGTGCGATTATCAGGAGAATGCGGCCGCGTTCGCTGTCAACTGGGTCTTCAGTCGCACGGAAAAAAAAGCCCTGTTAAGTGTCGGCAGTGATGATGGGATGATCGTGAGCGTATTTCAGACCACGCGCGACATGTAACACGAACTCCACAGCCATATTCACAGCCAACGGTCCATGCTGTTTCACCGTTCGGGAAAGATCGTCACCCTCGACAAACTCCATCACGAAATAATGGATGCCTTTTGATTCCCCAGCGTCGTAGGCAGTCACGATGTTAGGATGAGAGAGCTTGGCGGTGGCGCGTACCTCCTGCTGAAAGCGTTTCAGTTGCACTTCATCTTCGACAATCATCGCGGAAAGCGTTTTCAACGCCACACGTCGCCCCATACGACGATGCTCGGCAAGAAAAACCAGCCCCATCCCTCCTTTGCCAATCGAATCCAGAATCACATAGTCACCCAAGGTCAGATAGTCGGTTTGACCTTTATAGATCCTGGGGGCCTGATATCTCGTCAGGAGTTTTCGACGGACCATCAACTTGGCCAACTCCTCCCCTTCTTCGGGGAGTTCTGTTATCGAATCGAGGAATTCAGAAACTGTTTTGAGCTAATACCCACGAGCGCCTCTGGTTCGTCAAGGAATGATCGCGCCCCTTTGTGTGAAAGGGCTGACCAAATGATGAATGCACAATTACGGTCTCTTCAGCATTTATAACCAGATGGCCGGTCAAACCCAAGAATTTCCTGCCCTGAATCAAAAGAGGCGTGCAATTGGAGTCCGTGGTCGGTCTCTCTATAATCAATCAGACAAATAACTTCTCAACACTCATCGGACACATCATGGGGTATCGCAATTTGCAGCAGTGTGTTGACGATCTCGAACGGCACGGCCACTTGATCCGTATCTCCGACGAAGTTGATCCATATCTCGAAGCTGCCGAGATCCAACGTCGCGTCTATCAGGCACAAGGGCCAGCGATCCTCTTCGAGAACGTTAAAGGGACACAGTTCCCGATGGTCACGAACTTGTTTGGAACGTTCGAACGGACAGAATTTCTGTTTCGCGATGCGCTATCGGCAGTGCAGAAACTGGTCGCACTCAAAATCGATCCGATGCAATACGCGAAGACGCCGTGGAAATACTTCTCAGCGGTCCGTCCGGCACTCTCGATGTTGCCTCGCTCGGTCCGTTCGGGAGCAGCAACCGAGTTCACGACGACACTCTCAGCATTACCGCAACACGTCAGTTGGCCCGATGATGGTGGCCCCTTCATCACGTTGCCCGAAGTTTACACCGAAGATCCTGCCAAGCCGGGTTTGATGTCGTCGAACCTCGGCATGTACCGCGTGCAGATTGCCGGTAATGGCTATGAGACTGATAAAGAGGTCGGACTGCATTATCAGATCCATCGCAGCATCGGCGTGCATCACAAAGCCGCCATTGATCGCGGTGAACCACTGAAGGTCAACATCTTCATCGGGGGAGCACCATCGATGACTCTTTCTGCAGTGATGCCTTTGCCGGAAGGAATGAGCGAACTCACTTTTGCCGGCGCGTTGCAAAAACGCGCCATTCGCATGATCAAGCAAAACAATGCCCCGGCCATTTATGCCGAGGCCGACTTCTGCATCACCGGTACGATTGATCCCACCGGACTCAAGCCCGAAGGACCGTTCGGAGACCATCTCGGTTATTACAGCCTACAACATCCTTTCCCTGTGGTGAAAGTGGATCAGGTCTATCATCGCAAAGATGCCATCTGGCCCATGACGGCTGTCGGCAGGCCACCGCAAGAAGACACATCGTTTGGTCACATCATTCACGAGATCACTGGACCGGCTATTCCCACTGTCATCAACGGCGTCAAAGCGGTCAACGCGGTTGATGCGGCGGGAGTTCATCCCCTACTCCTGGCGATGGGCAGTGAGCGCTATGTCCCCTACGACAAACCGGCCCGGCCTCAAGAATTGTTGACACAAGCCAACGCCATTCTCGGACAGGGACAATTGTCCCTCGCAAAATACCTGTTGATCCTCAACGAATCCGATCATCCCGGCCTCGATATCGAACAGATCGACCAGTTCTTCATGCGTTTATTGGAACGCATTGATTGGCAGCATGATCTCCATTTTCAAACTCGCACCACCATGGACACGCTCGATTACAGTGGACACGGCTTCAATGCCGGCTCCAAACTTGTCTTGGCGGCCGTCGGCTCGAAACAACGGGACTTGCCGACGGAAATCCCTAGCGGCTTTTCTTTACCGGAGGGCTTCGATGATGTCCGCATCTGCCTGCCGGGCGTGTTGGCCATCCGCGGACCGAAATTCACCGAATACGGCGACGGTCAAGAAGCGGGGCTGACTCGTTTTTGCGAATCACTAGCCGTCGACCATCCCATCAATCAATTCCCTTTGATCATTCTCGTCGATGATGCCGAGTTCACGTCGGCGTCGCTCAACAACTTTTTGTGGGTGACGTTCACGCGCTCGAACCCGGCTGCCGACATTTCGGGAATCGGCGCGTTCAACCATCAGAAACATTTCGGCTGTCGTGGATCATTGGTGATCGATGCCCGGTTGAAACCGCATCACGCCCCACCATTGATTGAAGATTCCGAAGTGACCCGCCGTGTGGATGAGTTGGCGGCACCCAGCAAACCATTGCATGGGATTATTTAGTAGTGATTGCCCGAGCAGTCAAATGCTCAAAACCAAGTCATTCAAACAGAGCAATTCGACTTGGATAAGATTTTTGGAGAATCTCAATGAGCACTGGCTTGCCCAGCAGTGTGAGTTCAGAGATCACCTTGACGAAGAATGAAAGAACCGGACGTTGTCGCATTTTGACTGCTGGCGTTGAACTTCAAGTTGACTCACGCAGCGGCGCAGAGAAAGACAAATTGAGTCGCACCGATTGCTCGTCTCTCGGTGTGCCGAAGACACAAGAGGCTATTTTGGAAACGATTTGAGAGAATTGAACCGCAGAGTTCGCTGAGGACGCAGAGAAAAATGAGGAAGAGGTAAATGCGTGATCCGCGGTTTTTTTTCTTGATGGCCACAAAAATCACAAAGTGCATCGTTTCGCGGCTTCTCGTGTTTTTTGTAGCTGCTATAAAATAGTCATCCGATTCATCAAAGCCGGAATACTCATTCTCTATCCCAACTAACAATGGAGGATATTTCTCTGCGCCGCTGCGCCTCTGCGTGAGTCAATTTCTCTCACTGGCGGACAGGCCGACCAGTGCCACCTTTATTTTCATCTTGGGCCATGCTTGCGTTCCGATTGACGTAAACGACATGTGAAATGAGAGTTCAATATTCATTTTAACTTTTGAGAGCCCCAGCCACACAACTCCTCAATTCTCCGCGTCCTCAGCGAACTCTGCGGTATCAAACAACTACCGTTGTCCCCTGCATGCTGGCTCACGCTGATAATAGTTTTGTAGGGTAGGATGTGATGCTCTCGCTTGCGTGAGCATGTGAATTCACTTCGCCGAACTCTCCACACGAAGTGAACAATCACAAGAACACTAATGACCGCTGATCTTCACTAATTGTAAGTCAACTCTTTTTATGAGTGCTTATTCGCGAAGCAGAAGGCGAGACTCACCCCACCAATACATCAAGAAAGCCGACACCGAGCAAGCCGACAGAAATCACGGCGTTGATGCGGAAGAACGCGAGATTCACGCGGCTCAGATCATCGGCACGAACGACTGAATGCTCATAAATCAGCAAGAGAGAAACGAGGCTGATGCCACCCAGAAAGACCCAGCCTAACTCGCCGAAATGCCATAAGGCAAATAGACAACCGATCGTGATCAGGTGGCTAAAGAACGCGATGCGCAACGCAGTTAGATTTCCAAATCGAGCGGGGATTGACTTTAATCCCACTTGTCGGTCGTAATCACTATCCTGACAGGCATAGATGATGTCGAAGCCACCCACCCAGAAGAAGATGACTGCGGCTAACAGGAAAGGCGTCAGCGAGAGTGAATCGGTGATTGCCAGCCACGCGGCGATAGGTGACATCATTAACGCGGCGGATAACCAATAGTGACACAGCGACGTGAATCGTTTGGCATAAGAATACCCCAACAAAAATAGCAGCACCGGAACCGACAAGGTGATGGGCCATGTTTTCGGAAGAAAAATCAACGTCGACGCGATGAAGCCAATGCACGAGAGCAAGGTGAACAGAGTCACCGTTTTGACTGACATTAAACCCGCAGGGAGATGACGGCCGGCCGTTCTTGGGTTGTCTGCATCGACTTTGCGATCCGCGAGTCGGTTAAACGCCATTGCTGCCGAGCGAGCGAAGATCATGCAAAGCAGGATTCCGACCAAATCTTGCCAACGAAAATCAGTGCTTCGCCAAGCAAGGACAGCAGAGAGCAACGCGAACGGCAAAGCAAACAGCGTATGGCTGAAGCGAATGAGAGAGAGAAATTGTTGAAATTGTTGCCACATGATTTTTCGAGATCAATGAATTTTGATGCCACCGGTTTAAGTTGGTGAGGGGCATTGATTATAATTCGTCCTCCTCATCCGCGTCGATCGAGCCAACCTACCCTCCTCGGGAGGAAAGAGTCGGGGTGAGGAGGGTGCTCTGTGATAGCATAGCTAGATGCTGGTGAGATGCCCACGCTGATCGTAACATTGAATTGTTTTAGGGGGCGTGTTGCTGATGCCTCGTGAATCCAGAATCGATTCAAATCTCAGCGCATAAAAAAACGCCCGCTTGGAAGACTGGCCGGCAGCCTTCAGCGAACGTTCGTGATTTGGGCGATGTTGTGGACGTTTAACCGACCGACGAATCTTTCAATTCGTTACTCGGGGCATTTTCCATTTCCATCTCTTTTTGAATCGCTTCATAGACTTCCTGTCGGTGAACGGTCACATCCTTGGGCGCTTGGATTCCAAGACGAACTTTGTCTCCTCGGATGTCAATCACCATTAGTGTAATTTGATCACCAATGACGATCTTCTCGTCCTTCTTGCGGCTGAGTACAAGCATGGCCAATCCCTGCTATGCAAAAGTCATGTTACGGGTTTCTTAAGACAGTCAACTCTAATCGATGAATGACTATGAGAGCGGAATCAACCGGCAAATGTTGCCGATATCATGGTGACGCCCGGCAATCTTGACGGATGTAACGACTGGGACGACTCTGGAAATGTGAAACCAGTGAAACTCTGCCGAATACTCTGATTATTCTTCCATTTAACTCTGACGGATTTGAACAGAGATCGTCGTGTCGTTCTGGTAGACTGGAACATCGAGTGCTTAGTTAAACTGGCTACGAACCCCGTCTTCATATTGCGAAGAAAACGATGATCTCAATCTATTATTCGAGTTGCTGGAAACTGGCGATCCTCTCTCTCCTTCTTCTCTTGGACTCGGGAGATCATCTGCTGGCAGACGATCATCCCGCAAAGAATCGCCCTAATGTGTTGTTTCTGCTCAGTGATGATCAGCAGCCTGACACCATTCACGCACTCGGCAACTCTGTCATCAATACTCCTCATCTCGATGGTCTCGTTCGATCAGGGACAAGTTTCTCGAAAGCGATCTGTGCGAATCCCATTTGCACGCCGAGTCGTGCGGAGATTCTTTCTGGCTGTGACGGTTTCACAAATGGTGTGATCGACTTTGGCCGTCGTATCGATCCCGGCCTCACATTGTGGCCTGAAGCGATGCAGAATGCCGGCTATGAGACCGGGTATGTGGGCAAGTGGCACAATGATGGACGGCCCATTGACCGAAGATTTGAGAAAACTCCCGGCCTTTTTTCAGGCGGCGGTGGGAAATGGTACGAGCCACAAACTGATTGGAAAGGGATGCCCGTCACCGGATATCGTGGTTGGATTTTTCAAAGTGGCGACGGCAAAGAGAAGTATCCCGACAAAGGTGTCGGGTTGACTCCGAATATCTCCGAGAAATTTGCCGATGCGGCTATTGGTTTTCTCAAAGAAGAACGCGACAAGCCATTCTTTCTGCAGGTCAATTTTACGGCTCCGCATGACCCACTCTTTTTACCGCCTGAGTTTGAAGAGATGTATGACCCGGAAAATATCCCGTTGCCGGTGAATTACTATCCCCAGCATCCGTTTGATCACGGCAACTTTGCCGGGCGAGATGAAGTGTTGCTGCCGTTCCCTCGCTCTTCCGAAATTGTCAAACAGACGATTGCCGTGTATTACGCGGTGATCTCTCACATGGATCGGGAGATTGGTAGAATACTCCAGGCTTTGCGCGATTCGGGCGAATACGACAACACGATCATCGTTTTCAGTAGCGATCACGGCTTGGGTGTCGGACGGCATGGCCTGCGCGGCAAGCAGAGCATGTACGAGCATACGATCAATGTGCCATTAATTGTTGCCGGTCCCGGACTTCCTCAAAACGAACGGACTTCCGCACAGGTCTATTTGCGAGATCTGTATCCAACAATCTGTGAACTCTCTGGCATCAATATTCCTGATTCGGTCACGGCGATATCTTTCGCACCTATATTACGCGGCGAACGGGACGCCATTCATCCTTATGTTGTCGGCTACTTCCGTGACAAACAACGAATGATTCGCTCTGATCGCTGGAAGCTCATTGAGTATCCCCATCTCCGAACGTCTCAATTGTTTGATCTTGAACACGATCCTTATGAACTGCGAAACCTTGCGGGAGAGCGTCCACGCGTGGAAAATATGTTGCGCGCCGAACTGAAGCAATGGGGACAATCAAAGGGCGATCCCGTCTATTCAGAATCTCAACCAAGTCGGTAATCGAGGAAAACACCGAAAGATCCGTGGATCTCTGAGGAATCCACGAAATCTGGATCACAAATCGACTTGCATCCTTACCCAGTCTCCTTTTACTATTTTAACAGACACATTTTTCACAGTTAGAATTGATGAAAAGTGTATATTGATGAGCGACGGCCTGTGGGCCGCCGATTCTGATTCCGAAGACCCTCCGCGCGAAAGTGCATCCTGCCTTCATGTCGCCTGAACTTACCTTTGCCATGGGCCAATACGAGGCCCGAATCCCCACAGATCGACTCTATTCCGAGAACCATCTGTGGTTAAAACCAGAGGGAGACGGCTATCGTGTCGGTTTCACTGCGTATTCAGTGCGACTGCTGCAAGATGTCTATTTTCTCAGTTGGGAGATTGAATCCGGCACAACCGTCCGTAAAAAACAGGATATTGGAGAGATTGAATCCTCAAAAGCCTTGTCGGATTTATTTGCTCCCTATGATGGAGACATTACAAGATTTAATTCGTTATTGATGGACGACCCGTCGTTGATCAACTCTGATGGATATGAAAAAGGGTGGCTGTACGAATTTCAGACCGAGGCAGAGCTACTCACTGCCGAACAATATGTAGAATTGCTGGATGGCGTTTGGGAAAAAACACAACGAGTGATCAAAGGACAGATCAACGAATCCTGACTTCGAAAGCTGATACCAAAGAGTTTTCACGGAAATTATCATGGCTGGCAAAAAACTGACCGTCGTTATCTCCCAGTCGCAGAGCAAAAACCCTGCGCACCGAGACCTCGAAGAGACGATTGCTGCCGATCTGATGATGTCGGGCGAGGTCGAAGTTTCTCTCGTCCCGCATCTCTACGATATGTCTCGCGATCATAGCGGCATGTTGTTTCTCAAGGGCATCCCCGGCGATATCGTATTTGCATCGTGGTTGTATCCCCGAGCCGCATTTTGGACTCTCGACCGAGACGGCATCCGAGGCCAAGAGGGCATCACCACTCTGCATGACGAAGAGGACGAAGAAGAACTGAGTGAAGAGAATCAGCAGCAGGCGAACGGGATTGGATCTGTCGAAGTTCCTCCCCGTAAAATTTACTGTCTCGACTTACGATCGTTTGGCGATGCCGAACCGTATCTCGATGAAGTAAAACGCATTGTTTCAGAAGCCACGACTCAAACCGTCGACTTGATGTCGTTTATCCAAGGCAACCCAAAACAGGAACAACTCGAACGCTATCTGAATCCGCTTCCCATTTTGAATGGGAACGGAAATGGAACACCCCCAGCAAACGGCGCGAACAACGGATCAATTCAAAACGGCGACGGGGCTACAGCATCCAACGGCGAACCCGAAAAAGTTTCTCGCCGCTGGTATCCTGTGATCGACTACTCTCGCTGCACGAACTGCATGGAGTGCATCGATTTTTGCCTGTTTGGAGTGTACGGCGTCGATGGACTCGACAGAATTTTGGTCGATGAACAAGACAACTGCAAAAAGGGATGCCCGGCATGCAGTCGTGTTTGTCCTGAGAATGCCATCATTTTCCCGCAGCACAAATCGGCAGCGATTGCCGGCGCTCCTGGGGAGATTGGGAATCTCAAAATTGATCTTTCTCAATTGTTCGGTGCGCCGACGGCTCTCGAACAAGCGGCTTTGGAACGCGATACAGAATTGGTCGCCGATGGACGGGACGCGGTCGGAATGACGGTCGGTATTCCCAAACGTCAAACGGAAGAGAACGCGGAACGAGACGATCTCGACGATATGTTAGACGATCTGGACAATCTTGGCCTCTAACCTTTCCTCGCCTCTAAAAAAACTCGCAATTGTGGACTCTTGCCACTTATGGAATTTCCTGGAATTGATCGCGACCGACTGCAATCCACCTGCGATCAGGCCACGCAGATTTTGCTCGATCAATATGATCACAAAAGCGGCCACTGGTTCGGACGACTTTCTTCGTCGCCACTCTCCACGGCAACAGCCGTTGTGGCGATGCAAACCGTTCTGAAGAAATCGCAAGAAGCCACTCCCACGCAGCCCTACGATACCTTGATGCTGAGAGAACTCATCGACGGCGGGCTGGCCTATCTCGAAAAACATCAGAATGTCGATGGCGGTTGGGGCGATACGGATAAAAGTCTCAGCAACATTTCCACCACCATGTTGTGTCATGCGGCTTATTATGCTGCCAATCAAACCGATCAGTTTTCCGAATGTGTGACCTCTGCGAAAACGTACATCGACAAATCAGGCGGCGTTCCCGCACTCCTCAAACGATATGGGAAAGACAAAACCTTCTCGATTCCCATTCTCACTCATTGCGCACTCTCGGGACAAGCAGATTGGTCAGACATCTCTTCTCTCCCATTCGAACTCGCCTGCCTCCCGGCGAACTTTTATAAAACGGTCAAGCTGCCTGTTGTCAGTTATGCGCTGCCGGCTTTAATCGCCATCGGGCAAGTGAAACATCATCACAAGCCAACTTGGTTCTTGCCTTGGCGATGGGTCCGCAATTTGTCCGTCAAACCGACATTGCGAGTTCTGGAACGAATCCAACCGGAATCGGGCGGCTTTCTCGAAGCAACACCACTCACCAGTTTCGTCTCGATGAGTTTGGCGGGAATGGGATTGCTCGATCACCCAGTGTTACAAAAAGGGATCAATTTCCTCATCGATTCTGTCCGTGATGACGGAAGCTGGCCGATTGATACCAATCTTGCGACGTGGGTCACCACTCTTTCGGTGAACGCTCTTGAAGATTCACTCCCCCAAGAGCAGGTCGAACCGATTGCAGATTGGCTTCTCAACCAGCAATACAAGACCGTCCATCCTTATACCAATGCCGATCCCGGTGGTTGGGCATGGACCGACCTTTCAGGAGGTGTTCCCGATGCCGATGACACACCGGGAGCCATGTTGGCTCTCACGAATTTGCGAGAGCGTTGTTCTGAAGAAACTCAATTTCGGATCGACACGGCGTTGACCAACGGTGTGAAGTGGTTGCTCGATCTCCAGAATAATGATGGTGGTTGGCCAACATTCTGCAAAGGTTGGGGGACGTTGCCCTTTGATCGAAGTTCCAATGACATCACGGCTCATGTCATCCGTGCTCTCGAATATTGGATCAATAACTCTCCCGACGCGGACGGGATTGAACATGAACTGAAATTCCGAGCCAGACTTTGTGAATCGGCGATTGAAAAGGGATTCCGACATCTGAAAAAATCACAACGATCAAATGGATCGTGGTTGCCCTTATGGTTCGGGAACCAACGTGTCCCCGATGATGAGAACCCAACATACGGCACTGCGAAAGTCCTCGCCGCTTATCGGGATTGCGGAAGGCTCACCGATCAAGAAGCTCAACGAGGTCTCGATTGGCTGGAAGCCAATCAAAACGCGGACGGAGGTTGGGGTGGTGGATCGGAAACGGACTCTTCCGTCGAAGAAACCGCTTTGGCTTTGGAGATCCTGCTCAGTTGCGGTCGATGTGGCAGTCATCTGGGCTTGGGAATTAATTGGCTCATGAATGCCGTTGAGTCGGGAGATCTCCGAAAACCGCAGCCAATCGGGTTCTATTTCGCCAAGTTATGGTATTACGATGACTTATATCCTGTGATTTTTACGGTTTCGACCCTGCATTCAGCGTGTCTAAGTGACTACAATAGTTCGGTTCCACCTGCGGATGCGGAAATCGCTTCCGTCAAATACGTGGTTCAACGAAGAGAGTAATTAACTTGTTATTGCCATAGTCAGCATCAATGCCGACTTGGCGTCCATCCATAAAGAGAGGTCGACGTGTCGATCGCCCCCCTGAATTCCTCCGAGACAGATTCGCAGCACTCCACCGATGTTGAGAGTGGTGATATCGAACGTCCCGTGAAACGGAAGAAAAAACGCCGTAGTACCAGTCATCTCAAAGCGGTGCCGGAAACTCTTGCGCAACGTGAGCAGATTCGAGATGCCTCCGAAAAATACGCGGAGCCGCTGGACAAAACCCGCCCTTTCAATAAGGGGGAACTCGAACAGCACAGCCGAGAACTGCTCAAGCAGATGGATTTGCCTGAGAAATTTCTCGGCTTTGTGATGGTGTTGATCGGTAACTTCTTCTGGAAGCGGCAGTTTCTGGCAATCCCGTTTGAAAAACGAATGCTGCTGTTGCCGCATTGTCTGAAACACGCGGAAGGTTGCCCTGCTGAATATGACCAGTTTGGTCTCGATTGCGAATCTTGTGGTGCCTGTTCGATTGCCGATTACAAAGTTCGCGCGGAACAACTCGGTTACAAAGTTCTCGTCGCCGAAGGATCGCCCGTCGTTCTGAAAATCATTGTTTCAGGATATGTGGAAGGAATTTTGGGGGTCGCTTGCTTGAATGTGTTGGAAAAAGCGATTGATAAAGTTCTGATCGCCGGCGTCCCATCTTATGCCGTTCCTCTGCATTCTGGTGACTGCAAAAACACCTCGCTCGACGAATCGTGGATCTGGGATGTCATCGAGAAATACGAACCGCTCCCCGAGCAACAAACCTCCAGCTATCTGCCCATCATGCGTGCCGCAAATGAAATGTTCGAGGAGCGTCTTGAAGAACTAATGCCAGCCGTTCGTAGTGGAAAAGATCAGGCTCCCGCAACTCCCATCGCGTTTACCGAAGAAGTCGCGTATGACTGGTTGGCCAAAGGTGGAAAACGCTTCCGGCCTTTTATCACATTAGCCGCTTACGACGCTCTAACCGGAGCGACTGCCGCCAATCACGCACGCAACGAAACCGGTGATCGCACGGCCGCTTATCAGTTTGACGCGGATGTTTGCCGGATTGCCATGGCGATAGAAGCATTCCACAAAGCCTCGTTGGTTCATGATGATATTCAGGATAGTGATTTGTATCGCTATGGTCGCGAAACATTACATCGCAAACACGGGACTGGGCAAGCCATTAACATCGGCGATTATCTGATTGGAATTGGTTACAAACTGATCGCTTCAGCCGTCGGAAGTTTGGGTGCCGAAGTCACTGCCGATGTCCTGCAACAGATGTCAGCCGCGCATATCAAATTGTGTGAAGGGCAGGGAGCGGAGATGTCGTGGAGTGAGTCCCGCGACTGGAATCTCAAACCGATCGATGCGCTGCAAATTTATGCTTTAAAAACATCTCCCGCTTTTGAAGCAGCGTTGTACTCCGGCATTCGCATGGCGGGTGATGTGAAACCGTACAAAGAGATGATTTCTTCATTTTGTCGTCATATCGGAGTCGGTTTTCAGATTCTCAACGATTTGAAAGACTGGCAGGGAGACGAGAACAACAAACTGGTCGCCGGTCAGGATGCTTTGTCATTCCGTCCAACCGTGCTACTTGCCATTGCTATGCAGGAAGCCAACGACGCGCAAAAAGCTCAGTTGAAAGAGTTGTTTGAATCAGAACGACCTGCCATTGATCGTTTGCAGGAACTCAAAAAACTGTACACCGAACTCGGCGCCTTCGAAACGGCGGAATCTCTTGTCGATAAATCGCAGGCACGTGCTGAAGCACTGGCAGATGAAGTTGACAACGAAGACCTGCGGCAACTGCTGTACTTCTTGGTCGATTCCGTTCTCGCTCACGAAGAACAGACTCCCGCCGATCCTCCGACCGTGGAACTCCAATTGACGGCACCGCCTCGTCCGTAATTGATTGAGAGCCTGATAGTTGTGAGCGAATTTGAACCAATTCAGTGGAACTGACTTTGAAAAAATTGAGCTGCGTGTGGGGACGATCATTGCCGTTGATGACTTTCCCGAAGCTCACAAACCGGCCTGGATATTGACGATTGATTTCGGCACCGACATTGGCGAGCGAAAATCGTCTGCTCAAATTACCGATCACTACGACAAGGTCTCTCTCATTGGTCGGCAGATCATCGCTGTCGTCAATTTTCCTCCCAAGCAAATCGGGCCGCTACAGTCCGAATGTTTGGTGACGGGTTTTTATCGGGAAGACGGCAGTGTGATTCTCGCAGTCCCCGATCAGAATGTCCCGAATGGTGCCAAGCTCGGTTGAATGACTCCTCGACTGGTTGTGATCATCTCTCTCGATTACGATAAAAGAAACTCACCACAAGTCTCTCAGACAACAGGAAAGATGGCCTGATCATTCAGGCTGGTTCAACATGATGAACATTCCCGACGAATTGAAAACCACACTCGAAGCTCACAACCAAACTCATTTGATCCAGTGGTGGTACGAACTCCATGATTCGCAGCGAGTTTCGCTGCTTGATCAGTTGGAATCGATTGATTGGAATGAAATCAATCACCTGCTCCATGACGTCGAAGCCGATGATGCGTCTCAACAAATTGAGCGTGCCAAAACAGCGACCCCTCCCGAAACACTCGTCGGCCTGAATGATCAAATTTGGTCGGAGGAAAATCGAGCCGACCTTCGAAAGCGTGGCGAAACGCTGCTCAGAAACGGAAAAGTGGGTGCGATTGTCGTCGCGGGTGGACAGGGAAGTCGGCTGGGATTCGAACACGCCAAAGGACTTTTTCCCATCGGGCCGATTTCTAATGCCACTTTGTTCGATTTTCTGTGCGGGCAAATTGCCGCATTGACGAAACGCTATCAGGTCGATATTCCCTATTACATCATGACCAGCGATGCGACCCACGATGAGGTCACTGAGGCCTTTCGAGGGCATGATTGGTTTGGCTTGAGTCCGAATCAGGTGATGTTCTTTAAACAGGGACACATGCCGGCCGTTGATGCGGAGAGTGGAAAGTTGCTGCTAGCAGCGAAAGACTCACTCGCACTCAGCCCGGACGGTCATGGCGGTATGGTGGCTGCGCTGGACAAACAAGGCGTGCTTCGTGATATAGAAGCCCGTGGCCTGGAAGTGGTCTATTACCATCAAGTTGACAACCCGTGTGTCAAAATGTGCGATCCCGAATTTCTCGGCTTACATCGTCAGATGGATTCTGAAATGTCCACAAAAGTTGTGCGCAAGGTGACGCCCGAAGAAAAAATGGGACTACTCGTCGATATCGACGGTAAGACTCAAATCATTGAATATTCTGACTTCCCGGAAGATCTGGCGGCAGAAACGACAGCGGATGGCCGTCTGAAGTTCTGGGCCGGTAACACCGCATGCCATGCGTTCTCCTTTCAGTTCTTAAAGTCATTAGCCGCTTCGGCCACCGCGCTCTCTTTCCATAAAGCCTCGAAGAAAGTGTCATACATCGACGAAACGGGAATGTCACAATCTCCCGAGTCTCCCAATGCCTTCAAGTTTGAGAAATTTATTTTCGACGCACTACCGTCGGCAAAAGTTGCGCTGGTTGTAGAAACCTCCCGAGAGCGAGAATTCAATCCCGTCAAAAATGCGGAGGGAAGTGATTCTCCGGCTACCTCTCAAGCAGCACTCGAGAGAATCTGGCGGTCATGGTTGATCGCAGCGGGGATCGAAGTGGGTGAAGACGTGAGGGTTGAAATACAACCCAGTTTTGCTCTGGATGAAGCAGACCTCATCGCTCGCAAAGCAGAAATTGGTCCCCCTCATGCTGGGAAACTGCTGTTAAAATAACATGCAGAAGATGTTTGCAAATTGCGAGAACTTAAAACGAGACGGCTTCAGCCTGGCAAATGCCGCGCAGCCTCTCCATCTCCCAGAGCGGTACGCGAGGGCATGAAGCCGTCTCGGGGTAATTTGTACATCATGAGGGTGACAACCATGTGTCATACCTATGGGGATTAGGCTCAATAATATTCAAACATTTTGAGTGAGTCCCCTGCACGATCTTATGAGCAACGGCTTATCCGTAGACTCCCAAGGCCACAATCAGAACAGCCAGAACGCAGAGGCGCCAAGAGATCCGCCTTGATGGTGAACCGTGACCGACACTCACATCACACAGCGTTTGCAGCATCAAGAGTGCAAGGTAGAAGAGTACGATTTGGCTACTAACAATAATCACTCCCATCAGCGAATACCCGGCAGCCGACTCCACCCCCGCTCCGGCAATTTCAAACGCACCCGCGATCAGTCCCAGACGCGCTTCGAATCCCATCAGTCCGGGAACTCCCACCCAACCGAACATCGAGACCAAAATTACTAATGCAGGGAGTGGGTGAGTCCACAGGAATCCCGACAAGTCTTCTTTTTGCAGGCACGGTTTTCCTAATCGAAGTAGCTCATGAAGTACTCCCATCAGCACAATGTAGGAGAACATGCTGCTAACGAATTCGATCTGAAAAAGCTCAAGTCCCGATGGAAGCCATAAGCCTAACTCCACAGAGTGAGAGATCAGAAACAGCTCCTGGCCAATCGCCAACCACATCAACGCGGCCGACGCGAGAAACCAACCACGCAAGCGGAAACTCATGTTATCGACCCAACCTGACTTGAGAGATTCGCGAATCAATGTCGGAACCGCAAATGTTGCTAACAGCATTTGCCCGCTGGACTCCATTCCGGGAATGCTGGGGAGCGCAATGGCTGGTAGCAATACGCAAGCAGAAACCAGTCCCGTTAATCGCGGAATCCCGTTCAATGACTTTTCGTCCGAGAACGGCCATTGAAACGGAAAGAAGCCCATTCTCCATGCGGAACCGAATATGAGACACAAGACCCCTGCGCTCAAAGCCATTCCCGAATTTGAAGGCGATTCGTCATAAACAGCCGCTTCACTTTGATCCGTGTCCAACTCAGATAACGGTCTCCAAGTGTCGAATTGACCCGTTTGCATTTCAGAGGAGATCAACAACACCCCCGCGGCAATCATTCCGAAGGTAACAATCGAGCGTAAAATTGCCGAACGACGCTGGTCTGCCGGAAGAGTCAACCAGGTCGTGACGGAAATTGCTTCTCCAAACAGAAAAAGGAATCTCAAATCTGTCGAGAAACACAGACCGCAAAGAAAAGTGGACGAAAGCAACAAGCCCGTCGGATGAAGAGTCAAAGTACCATCGTCTTGTTTGACGATGAGAATTGTCAGCAGGAGGTGAAACGCCAAAATCCAGGGAACTAAAGGAAGCGCGAAGGAGCCAGTGGTCTCAGAGAGAAGTTGATCGGCGTGTAACCACCATGTCCCCAGCGCAAACGTCAAAGCGGTTTGTGTGAGGGATCGAGCGATTTCCGACAGTCGTGATTTTCGAACGAATCCCCAGCAGGCAATCCCGGCGAAGAGTGGAACCAGCATGATTAACAAAACAGGGAGAGAGAAAATCATGGTTGCTTCTCCCCTAATGAAAACCCACCTGCGGAAACCGGGTATTCGAGCTTTTGCAGATCCCAACGAATGTGAGTCCAGATCACTTGTGGCAGCAACAAGATTAACACCGCAGCAATCAGAACCACGCTTGTCTTCAGAAAGCCATTTTGAGGTTCGAGTGTCGTTGAGTGTTCGCCGATTTCCCAAACCGGCAGTTCACCACTCCTTACGGGTACACGAGGTGAATTTTGTGCCAGCAGTCGATGAGAGGAAGTAGAGTTTCTGTCGTGATCATCATGGGCATTGTGACCATTGCGCTTCAAAATGATCGCGATGCCCACAATCAACGCCGCTCCCACCTCGCGCGAACCCGGCCCCGTGGATTGCCATGTCCCCACAAGTCCCAAGGTCATACCCGAAATCAGCAAGACAGAAGTCGTCCACTGGCAAAGCCAAAGGGGCGAGAAGCGAGAACTCCTCATATTTTGTGGAACAGAGGCTTTCAAGCCAATCGCCATCAACAAAAGCATTGCGGCTGCCAACGAGGTTCTGTTGGAACCGCCGAGGGTCAGAACCAACATCGTCGAAAGAAAGAGAAAGCCCTGAGAGTCATCCGGTTTTTCTGATCGAATTCGCGATGTGATTGCCAACCAGAGGAGACCGACACACCAGGCATAAGTGAGGATTGAAAACATCCGATAGGCAACAAACGGAAACAACTGGCACTCTCTTAAAATCACTGCCGTCCCGAGTACCGGTCCGTAACACCAAAAGATCAAGCGAGTTACGGGGGCCGTTTCGCTCCACATTTCCCGACTGTCTCTCGTGAATGGAAACGTTCCAAAACGCATCACACAGCCGACAATCATGACGTTCAACGCCGGTGAAACAGAACGCATCAAGCGGTCGTATCCCGTCAAATCTTCAAAACGTGCGAGGTCGATAGCTGCCAGAATTCGAGGAATGTCAAAGAGTTCCGCAGGGTCATTCCCGAGAATCGTGTATCGCATCAATGGTGTCAATGTGCTGAGGATCCCAGCCACAATCAAAAAATCACTTAGCAAGAGTTGTCTCATTCGTCGGCTGAGATGTCGACGATGTACGGGGGAGACAAAAGTTGCCAACAGAAAATGAACGGAAAGAGGTATCAAAAACAGCGTTACCATTTGCACACGGCGATCGATCGTGAGCAAGAAACAATACATCAACAATTGAAACAGCAACAATCCCATCGCACGACTGAGTGAGATTGGAGGCGAGACAGGTCGAGTCGCTAGTGTTTGCTGGTCACTCAATAAATATTTTTCCAACCCGATGAGAAATGGGAATGCCGCCGTACAGACTATAAGAAGTAGCGAGCAACCATCGACACCAAATCGGTAACCTGAAGTTTCGCTCTGCTGAATGACGAACACATTGATCGATTGAAAACTCTCCGCAGCATCTAATCGTGTCCGCTGTGGGCCATGTGCAAAATTTGCGATCATCAACAACGCACACAACATCGACAACCCACCGTTGAGCAGTAACGTACGTTGAATAAACCGCTCACCCCACCATCGTGACATTCCCAGACTGAACAAACCACAAAGAGGGACACAGATTAAGAGCATCGGCATCTGATTGAGAATTGACGTCAGTCCGCTCATTACTGGATTACCCTTTCATCCAGAGAAATAGACTGGCGAGTAGCAGGAAACTAATTCCGCCTAAGGTAATTTCCCAGACAAATGGCGCGGGGGACTGCACAGTTTTTTCTGTGTGAATGAATCGTCGCTCGACGCGACTTCTCCACAGATCGATGAGGCTAGCACACGCAGTCACAACTCCTCTCGGCAGACTTGCTATGCCTTTCCAAATGGTAAGGCCGTGGAAATGCGATTCTGCCAAAAGTTGAAAACTTCCCAAACGCTGACGCGAGACGTCTTTCGAACTCGAACGACGTGCGAGAATACCGGCAATGCCGACTCCCACAACGATACCAACAATTGTTTCCCAGCCCGGCACGATCAGCCACGGTTCACCTTGTTTCACAAGCCAATAGCGGGTTGTCGCAATCACGAAAACAATCGGGATGATCAATAATCCAGACGCTTTCATCTGTCCCGTGGGATGAATGTCTGCGGGTAACTTCTTCCAGTCAGCCAATATTTGAAGGAAGAATGGAACCATCAAACCGGCAGAGATGGCTCCAGGGAAAAGCCTTGTCATATTTTCGTTGTTTCCCAAGAGCCCCGAAGACTGGACGGCAATGGCCCAGCCAGACATTCCTACCATGATCCACAACCCTGAGAATAAGAGGGCCGCGCGCTGAAAATGAGTACGCTCGTCATCACTATTCCACAGTCGCCACATGATGACCACCAGCAGATATTGTTCGAGCCCGAGATGATTAAACACCCGATCTTCGGACAAAAACATGCCAAATAATCCCAGCATTAAAAAAGCCGTCAACAATGCCCGGCGAATTGTTTTTTTCTTAACAAGTCCCCAACTGCAAACCATCGAGACAACAACGGTCAACAGAATCAAAGTTAAGTGAATCGAGGTGACGTTTGTGATCACAAACAACGGAATCAGTTTGACGAAAACGGCAGCAGCAAAAATCAGGCTCAATGGTTCGAGATCATTTTCGGGTTCACAGTCGATACGCAAGACCGAGATGGGGTACACCGCAGTCAGCAAGATCAGCGAAAGTGATCCCAGCATTGCCGCAAGAAGCAGATCGGCCTGCTGCGTGGATGTGAAGTTTTCCCAGTTTTGAAGCGTCTCGGGGATTTCGTGAAACGAGCCAATGCCAAAATCGAAAGAGAATATTCCGACAACGACGAGCAAAAACAAGATTGCCGTCCAATGACAACCGCGTAAAAGTGCTAACCCTTCCTGAAATCGACTTTTTGACACGAGCAAAGATTGTTGAAGACAGGAACAACCAATGAGTGTGATCACCCACAGCCAGACGTCATCACACAATAGAAAGATTATAAGCACTGCGAGAAACCAAAATCTCTCTAAGGTTCGTTGATCTCGCTGACTCTCCAACATCCACCACCAAATCATCCAAAGCAGTGGTAGTTGGAGAAGAGAGACTCTGAAATGACAACGCACTTGATGAAAGGAATCGAGTGTAAATATTGTCGGACCGTTCCAGGTCACAGCTTCTCTGAATACCGCCACAGAGAGTAACGTCAGGGTGGCGGTGATTGCGAGAAAACTGAACCTGAAGAATCTCTCATTGTCGGTCAAAATCGCGACCGACTGTGCAACACAGCTTAATATTAGAAGAAGAATGAGCCAGCCGGTAATTGCATCCATGAAGTTCGGGCCGCGCTGTGGAAGAGGTTCGATCCAGTCGAGAGTTTATTGAGATTACGACAAC
>JAQWSQ010000040.1 GCA_029243145.1 Planctomycetaceae bacterium
GATCAAAAGTGCGCAGGAACGGACTGTGGAAGGGTTATGGGATGCCTGCGGAAAATTGGTGGATCGGATCACAGAATCGGAATGTCGGAACTACCTGAAGCACTGCGGCTACCGCTACAGTTAAACTTCACGAGCTCTAATTATTTGGCACGCAGAGGCGCAAAGGCGCAGAGGTTTGAAATGATCCTTCATGCCAAACTCGAAATAGTGTACTAATAACACACTTTCAAAGAGGAGAAAAATTTGTCATGAATGAAAAGCAACTGGGTAGCGAGATTGTGAATGACTGCTTTCAGATTCATCAAGAGTTAGGCCCCGGACTTCTTGAATCAGTCTATGAAGTGATTCTCGCAGATGAACTGAGGTCATTGGGTTTAAGCATCGAACGGCAAAAGCCAATCCCAATCCGATATAAAGAATTGATTTTTGATGAAGGTTTTCGAGCAGATATTATCGTGGAGAATCGCGTCATCATCGAACTGAAATCTGTCGAAGCAGTCAGTCGAGTCCATTCAAAGCAGGCTCTCACATACTTAAAGCTACTGGATTACCGGCTGGGATATCTCGTCAACTTTGGATCGGAACTCATCAAAGACGGCATTACTCGTGTCGTCAATAGGCTGCCAGAAAACGAATAATAGTTTCC
This sequence comes from Planctomycetaceae bacterium, assembly GCA_029243145.1. Classification (GTDB taxonomy): domain Bacteria; phylum Planctomycetota; class Planctomycetia; order Planctomycetales; family Planctomycetaceae; genus JABURQ01. The sequence goes on from JAQWSQ010000040.1 coordinate 647, forward strand.
TTTGCGTCTCCGCGCCTCTGCGTGAGTCCCTAAAAATCATTGGCAAGCAGAGGCGCTAAGGCGCAGAGGTTTGTGATGCTACCGAAATATGAATTGGATTATTCACAACTCTCTTGAACTGATGGGAGTTTACAAACAGCAACGACCTCCTCATCCGCTCTTCTGGCACCTAAGGGGAGTTGCGATTTCGTGCGTCCTCCCCCTTTCTCCTCTCTAATTGCTCTGTGGTCTCAGTTACACTCCTGAGGAGGAGAAGGAATCGATCAACGCGGCTTAGACAATCAAAGCGATTTGATCATACCGCGTTTGTTGTCTCGGCTAATTCCGCGAGCTTCGCTTGAGCTCGGCCTTCGGCTATCGCCGTCCGTGCCAATTCAACGCCCGCCTTCAGGTCGTCCACTTTACCAACAGTCAATAACGCGGCAGCCGCATTAGCAAGCACCATATTGGCCGGTGCTCCCGTCTCTTCTCCAGCGAATATCGCATTAAGCAGTGTTGCCGATTGCTCAGGAGTATCGACCCGCAAATCGTCGACGTGACACTCCGGTAGACCAAAATCTAATGCCTTCCAGGTCAATTCTTCGATGCCAGATTTCGACACTCGACAAGCGAGTGTCTCTCCCCACAAGCTCACTTCGTCCAATTCGTTGTTCCCGCAAACGACTGTCGCTCCTTCGGCTCCCAATTCCTGCAAAGCGGGAGCCAACTTGCGGACCAGTTCATTCGACGCTGTCCCCAATAACTGAAACTCGGCGGCAGCCGGATTGGTCAACGGCCCCAACAAATTGAAGATCGTACGAAAACCGAGCGATTTTCGGACCGGACCAACATGCTTCATCGCCGCGTGAAAAATCGGCGCGTAACAGAAACAGAGCTCGATCTTATCGAAACATTGTCCAACTTGTTCGGCGGTCAGATCGAGATTGACACCTAATGCGTTAAACACATCGGACGAACCACTTTTGCTGGTCACGCCCCGATTACCATGCTTAACCACGGGGACACCACACGCTGCGGCCACCATCGCGACGGCTGTACTGATATTAAACGTGTGCAGCCCGCTGCCTCCCGTGCCGCAGGTATCGAGCTTTCCCGTCACTTGAGTTGGAATCGGGGCTGCTTTCTCGCGCATCGCCTTGGCCGCTCCGGCAATCTCTTCGACTGTTTCACCCTTGATGCGTAGAGCCGTTAATAATGCGGCAATTTCAACCTCCGAAGATTGACCATTCATGATTTCAAGAATGACGGCATGTGCTTCTTCGACGGAGAGGCATTCTCCGACGAGCAGTTTTTCGAGGGCGTGACGCATGGGGTCGATCATGGGTGGTGGTCTCAATCAGGACTATTGTTTGATGCTTCGCATCATAGCGGATTTGGAGTGAGAGGAAAATGATTTGGTGAGGTCTGTGTTGCCAGACTATTGATATTCTAATTGACATTGAGATAGTATCTGCCACAGAATGGTGAAAGCCCATTTATTTGTTCAACACTTGGAGCCAAGTATGCGAACCAGTGCAGTCATTTGTTTTGCCTTAGCTGCTCCTTTTCACCATTTCTGCGGTCGTCAATGTTTCAACAGCACTGAATGATGGCGGTGGTGGTTCCTACAATACCGGATACATCGTCGGTGCCTGTTTACCTGCCGTCATTCTGTTAATCGCGGGACTGTCTCTAGCAAAGAAGCCAAAATGAGGAACTTCTCACGATCCACGCTTTGGATCGTACTTTTGTCCGCACCCATTCCGATTGCTTGCGCAATTGGGCTATGAGTGATTAGGTCGATCCTGACAAGTCATTCTCTACACACGACAACACACGCATCGCATGCTAAACTGGGATCCCACTCGTGATTCACTTCGTATCTCACTCTGAATTATGCCCTCTGCACCTCGTCGAGTTGTTGTAACCGGTCTCGGCGTCATCACGCCTTTAGGACCGGATTGCGCAACCACTTGGACCAGATTGATCGCGGGTGAATCGGGTCTGAGGCGCCTTCCCGACGAACACTTCGCAGACATTTTCGATTTCAAAGAGGAACCGATTCCTCCCGGAATCAAACATGGTGGGCCTCATCCTCCTGTATCATTGTCGACTCAGGAGACGACCGGTGAGCCGATGGTCGATCTCGCTCTCCACGCCGCCAAAGAAGCCGTGCAGGATGCAGCCGGAGATTCTGGGTTCGAGATCGATCCTTATCGAGCGGGTGTCGTGTTCGGGACAAGCAAAGCAGGATTCCGCAGTTTTGATCAATTTATGAGATCACAACAGGTGGAGACCGCTGAGAAACACAACAACGATTCAGGGAAACACTGGACACACTTCCTCTCAGACACACCGGCTCTCATGCTGGCCAAACAATTCAATTTCAAAGCCTCTGCCCTGTGTCCGGTCGCGGCATGCGCGACGGGCCTGGTGGCAGTCCAACGCGCCGCCCATTTCATCCAACACGACCAGTGTGATGTGATGCTCGCCGGCAGTAGCGATGCCAGTTTGTTGCCGATTATCCAATCCTCGTATCATCGGTTGGGAGTTCTGGCCAGAAACTTTGAGGATCCGGCAATCGCCTGTCGTCCATTTGACGATACACGCGAAGGGTTTCTGATCGGCGAAGGGGCCGCGGTGCTCATTCTAGAAGAAGCCGAACATGCCGCCGCACGAGGTGCCACTCCCTATGCCGAGTGGTTGGGAGGAAATCAAACGGCCGACACTTTGGGGCTGACACAATTGGATTCCGAGTCGCCCGCATTACGGCATTTGTTGACACAATTACCCCGGCAATGCAGTTTTGATTGGAACGATGTCAGTTATCTCAATTTGCACGGTACGAGTACCGTCATGAATGATGTCTGTGAAGTGAACGCTCTTCAACGTGTATTGGGGACAGAAGCCGAACGCATCCCGACTTCGAGCCTCAAAGGATCATTGGGGCATCTGTTAGGAGCGGCAGGCAGTGTTGAGACGGCACTCACGATCTTGGCTCTCAAACATCGGCAATTGCCGGGGAATCCCACGCTGAAAACCCCGTTCGAGGGATGCCGATTGAACCTTATCCGTAAGTCGCAAGAAGTCGCCAACCCGTACATTGCCGTGAAATTATCATTGGGATTTGGAGGACATCTCGCTGCTGGAGTCTTCCGCGCATGGCAATGAGTCGTCAGAAACACCTTTCCGATCGGGTTCAAGCCTTTTAAACACGCGATAACCCACATCTCTCTCGCAGAAATTAGCATAATTCACTACGATTTCTGCCTATTGAATCAGATCCACTCTCCCTGTCACGGATGACAGCATGTTGCATCAATTCAGACTGATCCTATTTTTTCTGACGCTCTCCTTCCTCGTCACGGGAAGCTCTGCAATGGCCGGAGTCAGGCCAGAATGGCGGGTGTCCTTACTCGATGATGCCACACTGAACGATGTTACGTTTGTCGGGAAAACTGGCTGGGCGGTTGGCGAGCATGGGGTGATCCGTCGCACGACCGACGGAGGACTCACTTGGAGTCTCGAACAATCTCCGCGACCGGCCTCGTTACAGTCCGTCTGTTTTTTGACAAATCATATCGGTTGGGTGGCCGGCGGCTTTATCGAACCATACACACAAGCCGAACGCGGTGTGCTGTTCGCCACTAATGATGGTGGCCAGACATGGCAGGATCTCACCACAGCCGATCTTCCCTTTCTCCACAAAGTCAAATTCTTCTCATTGGAATTTGGCGTCGCAGTCGCGGGAAAGATGGGGCCATACGGTTCAGGATTATTGTCGACCGAAGATGGCGGTGAATCGTGGCTCGATACCTCCTCTCAGGCTGAAATCAGATCGGCATGGCGAACGGGCGATTTCGTCTCACCCACACGTGGCGTGATAGTCGGTCGTCGGGGTGCTCTTTCCACTTGGGGAGGGAATGAATTCTCAGCGGCGCAACAACTCTCGTTCGGTCGCAGTCATCTGCAAGATGTTCAACTTGACCCCAACGGAACTGGGTGGTTGGTGGGCGATCAGGCATTATTGATGAAGTCGCCGAATTCCGGTGTCACTTGGGAATCTCCCCCCGGAAAATTACCTCCCGAATTACGGGATGTCGTTGATTTTCTCGCCGTGGAACAACGCGGCGACAAAGTTTGGGTTGCGGGGAAACCGGGAACGGTGATCTGGCATTCAGCCGATGCGGGTCAGACTTGGAAACAACAAGTCACAAAGAGCAACACGCCACTGCGGGCAATCCACTTTCGCGATGATCAGTTCGGCATTGCGATAGGCGACCTGGGGACAATTCTGTTGACCGATGACGGCGGTCAGACCTGGAACAATCAACGCTTGGAACGACCACGGCGAGCGGGAATGATGTTGATTTCATCCTCCCCGGAGTCACTCTCATTTCCTTTAATTTCCTGGTATGCGGGAGAGAATGGCTATCGAAGTATCGCCTTGATACCGGTTCAGCAAGACATGAATCGCGACTTATTGCAAACTGATTTGCGACTCTCATCCGCGTTTCATTCTGTCGGTGGAAATGCCGCCTATGCCGGTCATCGCTTACCGGTCGGATTACCCGATCTGACGACCAATCGCGAACAGTTAATCGCCGAATGGAATGCTCGGACGGACGGACGATTGCAACAAGTATTACTGGGCGGCTTGGTGGCCGAAATCAGGCAATGGCGACCTGAAGTCATTGTACTCGATCATGCAGCCGAAGATGATCAGGCAACTCAACTCTTGAATCTTGCCGTGAATCAAGCTGTCAAAGAATCTGCCGATGAAACACGACATCTAGAATTGAGCCAGAATCTAGGACTGCTGCCTTGGCAAGTGTCGCGTGTTGTCACCTTGCAACCGGCTGCCGGTCCGAGCGGTGCGTTCTTTTCTCCCGACCGCTCATTGGTCCGTTTGGGAATGACCTTGGGTGAATCAACAGATCAATCCATATCGCGTCTCAACAATGAAGTTACTCCACAGAATCATGGAGCGATGCAAGTCAATGGCTCAGAGGAGAGGTTACAACTCTCAGAGTTATTTCGAGACCTTAGACTCGATACGGGGGGAGATGCTCGCAGAAGAATGATTCCACTGACTGCCGATATGGTGGAAGAGGATAATCCCAACCCGAAACACGCTCGACAAATCCAAAACATGGCCCTCAGAGCCAGGAAGCAGTTTGGTTCAGCAGAGTCTTTAATTGGTCTTCTACCAAAGCAATTGGAGGGAATGGATCCTGAAGCAGCCGCACGAATGTTGCTATCGATGGGAGAACAGGCTCTCAGCATGGGTGACATGACGGCTGCGGAGGGGATCTGGATCGAGCTGGTGAACAATTACGAGGCCACACTGGCCGGCCAACAGGGAATGCAGAAGCTCATTCAATTTTGGGCATCGGAGGAAATCGCCTGGCATCGTTCTCGTCAGATCGGGTCGTCCCACATCAGTGTCTCAACGAACGAAGACTCGGTGCTGCAAGCATTGGGTAATCCCACCGAGGTCAAGCTCTCTAGCAATATTTACGAGTTGGGAAATGAATCGAAGCAAAAAATCTCCCGAAGTCCAATCGTGCAAGCATCGTCCTTGGAAAACAGTCCTCAAGATTGGCATTCCGGTGTACGAGACCGCTGGCTGAGACAGGCCGGCTTTCTGGGCATCGTATTGTCTCAACGAAACCCGGCCCTATTGCGTGATGAGACAATTCAACGATCACTTGCAGTCATTAATCGACATCCTGAAATTGCCGGCGAAATGGATGAACTCTTTCAGAAGACCCACCATCTCCCTCGTGACGTTCCCACGAACTGGTATATCCCACCTCGCGAACCCAGTGTGAAGAAATCCCTTTCAGCGATAATGACTTCGTCGCGACCGCACCTCGACGGTATTTTCGATGATGAATGTTGGAAGTCGGCTGACGCAGAAGTCCTTCAGCAAGGCAGCGGACGTGTTTATGCAGAGGGAGCCTCTTTTATCAAGATGGCTTACGACAAAGAGTATCTTTATATCGCGGCCTCGCTGGTACAACACCCGGCGGTGATTTTGCAGGGAACTCAGTTGGCCGGCCGTCATCATGATGCCAAACTGACCGGACACGACCGCATCACCTTCGCCCTCGACATCGACCGCGAATCCGAATTCTATTACGAATTGACGATTGACGAACGGGGTTGGACCTCAGAATCACTTGGGGGATTCCCAGTGTGGAATCCGAATATGTTCATTGCCACTCATCACGAACGCGGGCATTGGCGAATCGAAGCCGCCATCCCTCTGAAAGAACTTGCACCACCCGCCAAAGTCCCCGGTCATAGCTGGGGACTGGCAATTCGTCGCACCTTACCAATGATCGGTTGGGAAAGCTGGCAGTCGGGGGTCACCACCGACCATCCGACAGTCGATGAGTTTGGCCGCTTGCAGTTTAAGTGACATTTTAAGTGATTGCGGCCTCAGAGATTCTTTGCCTTGGGATTTTCTGCCGGGTATGATGAGTGATGATCCATTATCACACACACACACACACACACACACACACACACACACACACACACACACACACACACACACACATTACGGGCGATTCCATGATTCGTGCTCTTTCTTTCTTAGCCATACTGCTCGGTTCGTTGTCAGTCGTTGCTGGTGAGGACTTTGTTCCTGCTCCCGATACGCAAAAGCCGGGAGACCGACCGCCAACACCGCAGGAATCGTTGGGGATGATCACGGTTCCCGAAGGATTTAAGGTGACTCTGTTCGCCGCCGAACCGGCCATTCGCCAACCGATTGATATGAAATTCGACTCACGGGGACGATTGTGGGTGGCAGAATGTTATGCCTACAACGGACATAACTTTGACGAAGATGCTCGCGACCGGATTGTGATTCTCGAAGACACAAACCGCGATGGGCAGCACGACTCCGCAAAAGTCTTTTGGGACAAGGGACACATTCTGACCAGTTTCGAATTCGGCAATGAAGGCCTCTTCATTCTTAACGATGGTGAATTGCAGTTTCTCTCTGATACCAATCACGACGACAAAGCCGACGATAAGGTCGTCACGTTGATGAACGGCTTCGACACCAAGCAGATCGGTCACAATATTGTCAGTGGTTTATTATGGGGACCGGACGGATGGATTTATGGACGACACGGTATCAAAGCGACTTCTTATCCCGCAGCGCCCCATGTCCCAATGGACGAGCGAGTGCCGATAAACACTGGCATTTGGCGCTATCATCCCGTACGCGAAGTCTTTGAACCTGTTGTTCATGGAACGACTAATCCATGGGGACTCGACTATAACCAAGACGGAGAATTCTTCTTCACCAACAATGTGATCGGTCACTTATGGCATGTCATTCCCGGCGTTCATTACACACGGATGTACGGCACAGACTTTAATCCTCACATCTATGAATTGATGGATCAGCACGCCGATCATTATCACTGGGATCATTCACAAAGCTGGACCGATTCGCGTGAAACAGCGGGCGTTCATGGTGAACTGGGCGGCGGGCATTCCCACTGCGGCGGCATGATTTATCTGGGTGACAATTTCCCGGATGAATATCGAGGCCGCATGTTTATGTGCAATACTCATGGACGACGTCTCAATCAGGACATCATCGAACCGGAAGGTTCCGGTTACACAATCCGTCACGCTCCCGACTTCTTCTTTGCCAATCAACCGTGGTTTCGAGGTGTCTCTTTAACATATGGTCCCGATGGTGCTGTTTACGTGAGCGACTGGTGCGACTTCGGAGAATGTCATGATCACGATGGGATCCATCGCAGTAGCGGACGGATTTATCGCATCAGTTACGGTGATCCGACGCCAGTCCCCAAAGATTTGGACGTTGCCAAGCTGGACCTCGATCAACTTTTTGAACTGCACAAGCATCCCAATCATTGGTATCAACGTACCGCGCGTCGAGAACTCTGGAATCGACAACAGCGTGACGAAAAGTTTCTGAATGAATCATGGAACGATGCGATCATTGCAGAAAAAGATCTGTCAGTGAGCTTGGCCTGTCTTCAGACATTGGTCACGCTTGATGCCTGGAACGGAGAGTCCGTTACAAAAATGATTTCTCATACGGATCAGTCGCATCGTAATTATGGACTGAAATTGTTGCCACAACTACCTGCCTCAGAAATTCCACGGTTCCGCTCAACCGTTTTGGCAATGGCCGATGCGGGGACATTGCAGGATCGCTTGCAACTCTCGTCCGTCGCTCAAAAACTGCCTTCCATACTCGCGATGGATATTTTGAAGAAACTCGCCCTCTCCGATATTGATCCCGATGACCACAATCTGCCACTCATGATCTGGTACGGATTGGAACCGCTGGTGATTGATCATCCTGACGAATCATTGGCAATCACTCAATTCACCAAACTTCCGCTTCTACAACGGTTCATTGCACGTCGATTAACTTCCGAAATTGAGAATAACCCGACTCACACAGAGCAACTCGTCGCCGCATTGCAAACATCATCACCCAATCGACAAGAACAACTGTTGCTGGGGATGTCACAGGCACTTCGCGGATGGCGGAAAACGGAGGCTCCACGAAACTGGTCGCATGTTGCAATCAAATTGTCAAAGTCTGACAACCGAGACATCAGAGAACTTTCTCAAGAACTCTCACTCGTTTTCGGCGATGGCCGGGCGATGGACGATCTTCGCAAGATTGCCACAGACACGAATGCTGATTATGAAACTCGTCAGCGAGCTGTCTCTCTGCTGGCGAAGACAGACATCGAAGGTTTAAACACGCTGCTGATTAAACTCCTCTCAGACCGTAACGTCACGTTGGCAGTCTTAAAGGCGATGGTGAATATCGACGATCCGGCTGCTGCTCAAGAAATTATCAAACGCTTTGGTTCGTTTCGGACCGATTGGAAACCATTCGCCATTCAGACACTCACTTCTCGTGTCACCTTTGCCGAACAGTTATTGTCGGCCATTGAGAAGGGACAAATCCCGTCGAGTGAACTTTCTGCCGCCCAAGCCCGTGAAATCCAGAACTTGGGCGACTCGGCACTCAATAAGCAATTGGCCAAAGTCTGGGGAACATTGCGTCAAACGCCCGCCGAAAAACAGAAATTGATCGTCGATTACAAACAACGGCTGAGCGATGCCGATCTTACAAAAGTGGATTTTGTAAATGGCCGGAAGTTATATACGAAATCCTGTGCTAATTGTCACAAACTGTTTGGGGAAGGCGCCTCCGTGGCTCCCGATCTCACCGGCTCTAATCGCGATAACCTCGACTATCTGCTGATGAATATTCTCGACCCGAGTGGAGTCGTACCACAAGCCTTCAAAGTCTCGGTAATTGTTTTAGAAGACGGTCGCGTCTTGACGGGCGTGATTGGTCGAGATGACGGCCAGACGGTCGAGATTCAAACCGCTAAAGACAAGCTGATCGTCTCCAAGTCCGACATCGAATTGATCAAAAAGTCCGACCTGTCTTTGATGCCGGATGGCTTGTTCGAGAAACTGAACGAAGCCGAAATTCGCGATATGATCGGATATCTCCAATCCCGACGATCTCCAAAACCATGACTGGAATCTGGCGCACACAACGGCTAACCTCCACACATCGCTTACCCACTCCAGAAGGATCACCCATGAAATCTGTCATTCTTTCTCTGTTACTTGTGATTGCCCTCATGACCAACATTTCTTTTGCTGCCGAAGGCGTGACTCCTCTGAAAAGTGGCGACCGCGTCGTCTTTCTGGGTGACTCTATTACTCAACAGGGCGCTCGACCCGGCGGGTATGTCGAAGTCTTCAAGCAACAGATTGCCGACCAGTTGAAGGGAAAGAATATTGAAGTGATCAACGCAGGAATCGGCGGACACAAAGTTCCCGACCTTCAGAAACGATTGGAGAGAGATGTCCTCTCAAAATCGCCAACCGTCGTGGTAATTTATATCGGCATCAACGATGTCTGGCATTCAATCCGCAACCAAGGGACTTCGATTGATGATTTTGAAGATGGCCTCGTTAATTTAATTGAAAAGATTCGCGAAAAAGAAGCACGCGTGATCCTGGCGACACCCAGTGTCATCGGAGAAAAGCATGCCGGCGAAAATCCGATGGATGGAATGTTGGCTCAATATGCGGGTGTCAGTCGGAAAGTCGCTTATGAGCAGCATGTGCAGTTAATTGATCTTCAAGAAGCCTTTCATCACGAAATTGAAGCTCGTAACAAGCGAAATGCTGAAAAAGGAATTTTGACCACCGACGGCGTTCACCTGAATGCTTCCGGAAACCAATTTGTCGCCGAACAGATGCTGTCCGCTTTTGGAGTCACCCCGATGAAATCAGGAAAATTACTGCGTCACGTTGTGTTTTTCAAATTCAAGGAAGAAATCACCGAGGGGCAAGTTCAAGAAATTGTTGACGCGTTTGAGTTGTTGCCGGGCAAGATCGAAACCATCGTCGATTACGAAGCGGGAACCGATGTCAGCGTGGAGAACAAAGCGGCCGGCTTCACACACGGCTTTATAGTTTCCTTTGATGACGAAAAGGGACGCGATATTTACCTGCCGCACCCGGCTCATCAGGAATTTGTCAAACTGGTCGGCCCTCGCCTCGATGACGTGCTGGTCTTCGACTTTTACGCGAAATAATCACCACGCCTGTTGGCGGACATCCATCAACGCGGGATATTTTTCGTCCAAATCGCCGACACGTTTTTTCTCGGCCAACAACTCTTTCTTGAGAGAGACAAGGATTGATTCATATTCTGGGGTCTCCGCCAGATTCTTCATCTCGTGCGGATCGTTTTCCAGGTCGTATAGTTCCCAGTGAGCGGGAGTTGGCTCATTCACGGCACCGGGAGCATCGAGAGGCAAGCCGTAAAAGAAGATCAGTTTGTACCGTTGTGTTCGTAACCCATAGTGAGCCGGGTTATCGTGGTGAGCCATGTGCATCCAATAGCGGTAGTAACTTTTGTCTCTCCAATCCGCGACATCTTCACCTTCCAGCAACGGTTTGAGGGAACGTCCTTGAAACTGTTTGGGCATTTGCTGAACACCGGCAAAGTCCAGCAGTGTGGGGGCAAAGTCGACATTGTTGACGATCTGTTTCAGTCGAGTCCCCGGCTTGATCGATTTTGGATATCTGGCAAGAAACGGCATGCGAAGTGATTCCTCATACATCCACCGCTTATCGATGTAGTCGTGTTCTCCTAGCATGAAGCCTTGGTCGGCCGTGTAGACAATCAACGTATTGTCAAGTTTTCCCGTTTCACGAAGATATTCGATCACCTGCCCGACGCCATCATCAACACCTTTAACGCAACGCAGGAATTTCTTGAGGTAGCGTTGATACGATTCGCGAGTGTATTCCTCATCCGAGAGTGATTCATCGACAAACATGTGATGTCCCATGTTACGACGTTTATTGCGAGGCGATACGGAGGTTCCAAAAAGCTCTTTTTCGAGAGGGCCATGCGTGCCTCGGTCCCACAAACTGGCCGGTTCGGGAATTTCGACATCGTTGTACAACCAGTCATATCGCTCCGCGTTTTCAAAATTATCGTGCGGAGCTTTGTAGTGATGCATCAGGAAGAATGGTTTTGATTTCGTTTTCCGTTTCTGTAGCCATTCCAAGGACAATTTTGTAATGGCATCCGAGGAATGAATAGAATCGTATCCACCAAATTGGCGAGTATTATTCGGCCACTCTTGTTTCCCACGAACTCGAAATGTCGGATTGAAATAAGCGCCTTGCCCCGGAAGTACGCAATAATAATCGAAGGCGGCTGGTTCTTTCTTGAGATGCCATTTGCCGACCATCGCAGTTTCGTAGCCGGCGGCTTTCATCTCAAGGGCGAGAGTCTGCCGTGCCGGCTCAATCGAGCCATTGAGTGTCGTCACTCCGTTCGTGTGACTGTACTGACCCGTAATAATTGTCGCTCGACTGGGAGTGCAAATGGAGTTCGTACAGAAACAGTTCTCCAACAGCGCCCCTTCCTTGGCGATTCGATCAAGATTCGGCGTCGGATCGAGCTTCGCCAAGCGACTGCCGTAAGCACCAATCGAATGTGCCGCGTGATCGTCCGACATAATAAACAAGATATTAGGTTTGTCAGCGGCAGAAGCGAAAGAAGCAATGCAACTACACAGAAAAACGAATGATAATTTCAATTGAGGCACCCTCTGATTTACTAATGAATGGAATGCGTTCCGAGATGTTGGCAGTATCCACAAATCAATGGCTGATCGCAATTGATCAATCACCGATCAGTTTGGGGTCATTCAAGTCCAATCGATAGAGAATCTGATTGTAATCATGCCGAGGGGTGGGAATAGCATGGTCGGCAAATGTTGCCGTGTATGTGGCCTCGAAGAGCAGAATTGGTGACTTTTCAGCGGTAAATTCGGGATGAAGTCGCGGATTATAAAACGAATAGTTGTTGTGGGTGACCACTTTGACAGCGTCTTTCCAGGACCCAAAGGGAGAGTCCGCCTCGGCATACCAGAGTTCTCCTAAAATAGAACTGTCGCCACCGAATTGAGTGAACACAGTCACCCACTTTTTTCGGTATTCATTCCAAGCCATGGATCCGCGATGCGGATTGATTGAATTTTCGCCATCGAGTGTTTTGACTTTTTTTTGCGGTTCGAGAAACGTCCAAGCCTCTGGATTGCTCCAAGCTTCAAATGTTGCGTGACATTTGAGACGTGGGAATGGATCTCCGAACAGAATCCATGGGTGACCGCGTTCGTCGCTCCAGCGAACGACGTGTCCCTCGGGAAGAACGGGGGGTGTGGGAGAATCTTCGCTCATTTCCCACAAGACTTTGAATTGCTCCAAGTTTTCGGTCTCTTCATTCCAGACGCAGAGTCCCATTTCGTAGGGGCTCAGTTGATTGATAATTTTTGTGTAAGTGGCGCAGAGTCTCTGCCGTCCTGTCCGGTCAGGAAGACTAATGAACGCGTTGAGCCAAGTGGGTCCACTCCCAGGCATGTCTGCGACGATACGCGGATGATTGTTTTCATCAGTCAAATAGTCGTAGACAAGTTTGAGAGGAGGTTCGAAAGACGTGATCGGTTTTTGGTCGGTAGTGGCCCCCAACATGTCAAACAATCCCAGAGGGTATCGGGCCAGTTTTGTGTCTCCCCACAACCAATACATCTTCCCGTGGTGAACGGCATTTTGGACACTATCACAACCAACAATGCCCTGGTCTTTCCAATCGGTGTCATCACCGAAGCGTTGACTCTCGGCAAACAGCCCTGCCCCCGTGATTCGTCCGAGTCGTTTTGCTGGTAACTTGCGATTTACTTTGACAATGAGTTCTTTGCCAGCATCGGGAGTGACTCGAACACCGCGAAACCCAAAACCATCCGGTTCGACTCCGTATCCATGGCCCTCGATCGAGAACCATGTCAGAGTTCCCATCATTTCAGGGAGATCAAAAGCGATCACGCCAGCATTGTCGGAATAGAACCGTATGTTGTTCGTTGTTTTTAATTCAACCAAAGGGACAGGCCAACCGTTTTGTGCATCGATGACCGTAATTTTGCACAGTTCTTCGGCGGATAGCGAAGTGACCATAATGCAGAGAAAAACAAAGGACAGCGCAATTTTCCGCATGGATCAGACTTTCGGAGAGAGGAAACAACTTCTAACAAGCTACCATGTAAGCTTGTTCAAATCGATGTTTCCGCCACTGAGAATCACGCCGATCTTCTTGAGATCGTTAGGCAGATCATGATTGAGAATCGCCGCCAATGGCACTGCTCCGCTTGGTTCTACAACCTGTTTCATGCGTGACCAGAGAAGCTGCATTGCAGATGTGATTTGGTCGTCGTCGACCGTCAGGACATCAGAGAGATGTTGTTTGAGAATCGGCCAGGTCAGTTCCCCCACCGATGTAAGTAATCCATCTGCGATGGTGTCTGGTATGCCGACGGTTTGCCGTTCCCCTGATTGGAAAGAACGAAATGTATCGTCGGCTCCTTCGGGTTCGGCTGCGAATATCTTGACATCGGGATTGATGCCATGAGCGGCTAGACAAGTCCCGCTCGCCAGACCTCCACCTCCGACGGGACAAATAATCGCATCCAAATCGGGGATCTCTTCTAGGAGTTCCAGTGCAGCCGTTCCCTGACCGGCAATGACGTGAGAATTGTCGAATGGGTGGATGAATGTCGCTCCGGTTTGCTCCACAATGATACGTGCGGTCTCTTCTCGCGCACTTTGAGTCGGTTCGCAGAATGTAATTTCTGCTCCATAGCCGCGAACACTGTCCACTTTCACCCGCGGTGCGGTCTCTGGCATCAGGATATAAGCCGGCATCTGCTGTTGTTTCGCGGCGAGAGCCAATGCCTGTGCATGATTGCCGGAGCTGTGTGTACAAACGCCGTTCTTTTTCTGGGCGGCAGAAAGGCGAGCCACTGCATGGGAAGCACCGCGATACTTGAACGCGCCCACTTTTTGTAGATGTTCGCACTTGAAAAACAACTCGCGGCCCACAAGTGCATTTATCGTCTCGCAGGTCATCACGGGTGTGCGAAAAACTAAAGGTGCAATCATTTTCGCAGCAGACTGGATGTCCGCAAACGTGACGGTGTTCTCCGTCATTTTGAGTTCTTCGTGGCAGGCACTTTTTTAGTCGGAGCCGGTGGCTTTTCAGTTTGACTCAAATACTCGTCGTACTTTGCCTGCAATCCTTCTGGCCAAGCAAACGTGGGAGCCCGACTCGCGTCATAACCGACCATGTGGGGAGCCGACTTCCGATCCGCCGGTCGAACGTAAGTCCATTCTCGTGGTCCGAAGACCGATTCGATCAGTTTGGCCAATCGAGGATCGTACTCCTTCAATTCCTGCCGGGTGTTGACATGATTATGGTCGTGATCGTTTTCTCGGTTGTTATTGAACCACGATTGCACACCTTCGGCCCAATACTCGGCAGGATTGCTGGAAGCGTATTTGTCTTTCCAAAGTCCTTCTTCCATCGCCGTGTCGAAAGTGGATTTTAATTTCGACTGAAACTGGTCGTCGATATTATTCATTCCCATTTGATGAATTACATGAGCAAACTCATGCACGAGAATATTTTCTTTGTGGTAGGGATCTCCGGGATAATTAAGCAGATTTTCTTCTCCACAACTGACAGCAGGACGAACTTTTGTCGCTCCTAGTCCGCGGGCTCGGCGATCCCAGAAGATTTTCGGCTTAAGATCACTGTGCTCGGGAATATCCGTCGATAGTTCATCAGGTGCCATGATGGCAAACCGAGTTCCGCTGTTGATGATGGCTTTGCGAACGTCGTCTCGACCTTCCAACATAATATCGATCAAATAAGCCGCCTCGAGCAGCGCGTAATCCAAAACCTTCTCGGACGAAACAATGGGAAATCCCTTGGCCGAGACAGACTTCGTGTAAAACGCATCGTACTTACCCACAGGAGGTGCCGTCACTTTGTATTCGACAGGCTCGGCTCCAAAACTCGGACTCCCCAAGAATAAGAATGCTGTGAGTAAGAGGAGATAGTTTGTATGACTCATCTCTATTTGGCTTCCTTCCAATCGCGCCACAACCAGCGGAGAGATTCCGGCAGAATGACTCCTCCATGGATTCCGTTGTGTCCCCCTTCTCCACCGACGAACTTGTAATCGTACTTTTGAAATTTGAGCGCCGCATTCATTTCCAGATTGGCGAGCCACCAGTTGCCGTGCTTGTTGTTCAAATCATTACTGCCATCTTGCAAAAAGACGCGAATCGGCTTGCGTTCCGTTTTGCGAATCCACGCCGGATAATCGTGTCCACCCGGTTTCCCTTCTTCAAAGTTGGCCGCAATCGAAGTGAAGCTTCCCACGTGACTGAGAACTTTGTGGAATTGATCCGGTTTCTCCCAAGCCACCGTGAAGGCACAGATCCCACCCGAAGAAATCCCACAAATCGCTCGGTCTTCGGGGCGATGACTCAGCTTGTACGATGTTTCAATGTGTGGCAATAATTCATCCAGCAGAAAGCGAGCATACTGATCGCTGAGAGTGTCGTACTCGAAACTCCGATTATTATCCTTCCAGCGACTCTCGGGATACTTATCGCCCCGGTGTCCCGGATTGATGAAGATGCCAATCGTGACTGGCATCTCTCCTGCGTGAATCAGATTATCGAACACAATCGGCACGCGAAATTGGGCTGTTTCATTGACATAAGTATGACCATCCTGAAAAACCATCACGGCAGCCGGAGTTTTGCCGTCATACTGGGCCGGCACGTAAATGTAATATTCTCTTTTTGTCCCTTCGAAGACTTTGCTTTTCCACTCGTGCATGGTCACTTTCCCCTTGGGGACTTCCTCTTTGCGTTGGGAATCGAGACCAAGTTGATACTTTGAGTCATCTGCCTGAATCGAGACGGTACAGGTGAGAAGAATCAGGAAAGTTAAACAGGTGCGCATCTGAAGAATCCTCGCTGGGGTCGTTCATAAGGGTCATCTGAAATAAATATCGTACCCTCCACAGAACCGGGAACACAAGTTGCATCGAGGATACTGGCAGAGTTCGCTACAATTGAGCCATGCCCAAAATCGTTCTCACAACTATCAATGCTCGCTACCAGCACACGGCGTTCGGAATACGCTATCTGCAAGCCAATTTGGGAGATTTGCGCGCGCAATCGGTGATTCTGGAATTTGGCTTGAAAGAGTCGGCAACCGAAGTCTTGGATGCGATTTTAGCGGAGTCTCCCCGCATTGTCGGTTTCGGAGTCTACATCTGGAATGTCGAACCATTGACGGGCATTGTGGCCGCACTGAAAACATTGCGGCCTGAGATTACAATCATTCTCGGCGGACCGGAAGTCAGCTACGAACTGGACGATCTCCCCATTGCCACACATGCCGACTACATCATTCAAGGCGAAGCTGATCTCACTTGTCGCAAAGTCTGTGAACAGATTCTCGCGGGTCAAAATCCACCCGAAAAAGTCATCTCGGCCGAACTCCCGCAACTCGATCAGCTTCAGATGCCGTATGACCTCTATAACGAGGAAGACTTAAAGAACCGCGTACTCTATGTCGAAGCCTCGCGAGGCTGTCCGTTTACGTGTGAATTCTGCCTGTCTGCGTTGGAGATCCCGGTTCGGCAGTTTGATGTCGAGAAATTCTTGGCAGAGATGCAGTCGCTCTTTGATCGGGGTGCTCGCTGGTTCAAATTTGTGGACCGCACCTTCAATCTCAACATACGCATCGGCAAACAAATTCTGCAATTCTTTCTCGACCGTTACGAAGCCGGGATGTTTCTGCATTTCGAAATGATTCCCGACCGATTACCGGACGGCTTACGAGAACTGATTGCTCAGTTCCCGCCCGGAGCACTGCAATTCGAGATTGGGATCCAAACCTTCAACGATGAAGTCTCCGACTTAATCTCTCGGCAGCAGGATAACGAAAAAGTCGTCGAGAACTTTGCCAACCTCACGTCACAGACCGGGGTCCACATTCACGCTGACTTGATTGTCGGCTTGCCGGGTGAGACGCTGGAATCGTTCGGCCAGGGATTTGATCGACTGCTCACCATGAGTCCGCACGAGATTCAGGTGGGGATTCTCAAGCGACTCAAAGGGACTCCCATCGTCCGACATGACGACGAATGGGAAATGAAGTACGCCACTGCACCACCTTATGAGATTTTGGAAACGAAGCTCGTTTCGTTTCACGACATCCAGCGGATACGCCGCTTTGCGCAGCTCTGGGACCGCACGTCTAACAGTGGCAACTTCGTTGAAACAGTCACATTATTATGGGCTGAGTCCTCGCCGTTTGAATCGTTTCTTGCATTCAGTGACTGGGCGGTGGAGCAAGTTGGCAGGTCGCATGCCATATCTCTAAATCGACTGGTCGAATTGATGTTCCAATACTTGACCATAATCAAACAGGTTGAAGGTCAAACGGTAGCGGAATCAATCTGGCGAGATTTCCACCGTGCAGGTCGTCACGATAAACCGAAATTCCTGCGGCAATTCGATTTGCCGACCATCAAAGATCCCTCCGGTCAGAAATCGGAGATTCCCGATCTCCCGGGACGCCAAGCCCGTCACGCTTCAAAGTTGATGTGAACATTCGAGAATCGGACGAACAGCCTTAGAGCGATTCACGACAATACCACTCGAACAGCACCAAGAACGCGGTCGAAAAAGATTCGCGGTCTGTCTCAATTCGATGTTGCAGTTCGTCGAGCGTGACGTATTCTCCGCGCATGATCTCCACCGGGTCGAACGTCGGCTCGTCGTCGGTGACCAGTCGGTAAAGACCGGTGAACTCGAACGATGTCTCGGGACAGGCAGCAAACTTGTGCAGAAACTCCAACTCTCCTGAAAGACCGATTTCTTCTTGCAGTTCCCGGTGTGCCGTCTCGGTGTAGTCTTCTCCCGCTGACAGATGACCTGACGCAGACGATGTCCACCTGTTCGGCTGCTCGTCTTTATCAGGAGCACGCAGATGAATCAGCATTTCGCCCGTTGTCTTGAAGACGAAAACATGCACGGCACGATGCAGACGCTGTTCCGCATGCACCTGTGATCGAGGCATCTGGCCGATCACCTGGTCCTGTTCGTCAACGAGATCAAAGAGTTCTTCAGTCATGAAAATAGTTTAAGGTGTTTCGACGGTCACTGCCATCACGATGGGAGCCGACTGGTCGCCTCCCGAGATCAGATCAAGTTTCTCGATCACTTTCTCTGTTTTGGGAGTGACCGACAAATACCGTAATTGCTGGCTTCGTAAAGCAAAGGCAAACTCCGACTCTGGCACATCAATGCGCCTGATGTAATCGGCGAAGTGAATACCGTTTAAGAGTTCGTGATCTTCCTGCGAACCATCCACATAATGCAACCGGACGATCATCGAGACGGTCCCTTTTTGTCCCACAGGAAATCCCCAACCCGAGACTCCCGAGAGAAAGTGAATTGCTTTGGCGGGAGCATTACAGGGGAGCATCACACTCTTTGGCATCGTGGGAGCGATGTTGCCGTTGGGACCGTTAAGAAGAATCGTATTCGCAACGCGAGTCCCTTGCGGGTCGACAAGAAGGAAGGGAACGTCTTTGTACAGTTTAGTAGACCAGTCTGAGAAGATCATCCGCTCGGTGACGCCCGATTTTTCGAAGAACATCCCCTGAGTGGAAACAACGGTGGCTGCTTTGGCGAGCGGTAAGGGAACATACTTTCCCTTCTTCGTCAAGAACTCCAACAGGTCCGCAATTTCGGCACGTGTGACCTGTTTCTCGAATCCTTCCGGCATCAATGATTTACGAGAAGAGATCATTTCCTCGATTTCCTCGCGAATGATCGTGTGCTTCTTTGCTTCGGTATCGATCAACTCAATAGTCGTTTTAGATTCACCGGCAAGCAGCCCATTAAAGACACGACCTTCGTCCGTCACGATGGTGTAGATACGGAAGTTGCCTTCGACATCTTTGCTGGGGTCGATGATGTGCCCCAGCAATTCTTTTTTGGGATGAACGGCCATGCCGGTCAGATTAGGACCGATCGTTTCGCCGATGTCTCCGTGCTTATGACATTTCGCACAATGCTTCTTGAAGATCTCGATGCCACGATCAACATTGCCGGTCTCTTCGGTCACGCTCAAAAGTGACGCTAAGACCTTTTGGCGGTCGGGATTGGGTAAGCCTCCCCCCATCGCGAGCAACGGTTTCGCCATGTCGCGAATCGCTTCATTGGGATGATTGGCCAACGCCTGTTTTTGATCGAGCGATAATTCGGAGAGAGAAACTTTGCCGTTTTTGGCAGCATCAAGCAAGGCAGCCGTTGTTCCAGGCTTGGAAAGCAGAACACGAAACGCGGTCGCTTTGACGGTTGGCGTCAGTCCGGGGAGTTTGTGGACGATATAGTTACCGACTCCCGGTGCCTGCGATTGCTGCAAGACTTCCAGCAAACCGATTGCGAATGTAGGTTCTGTCTGCGTGGTGATCAACTCCAGCAGACGAATCACCACTTTCGGATCATTGTTGCGAAATGTGATCAGGTCTTGTGCCGACTCGATTCGCTTCTCTGTCGCAATCTTATCGTTTGTAAGTTGTTTCAATAGATCCGCGACAATCTCTGCCGCGTAGCGATCAAGTTGATCAGTTCCCCATTTGGAGGCGAGAGTAATGAGTTGGCCTTTAGAGCCAGCGGGGAGTTTTGCGATCCAGACATTGAGTGCTTGTTCGGCGTCTGTGCTGATCTTGACGGTATGATTTTTCGGCCAACCATTCATCAGTCCTGTGAGTACAGTTTGTAACAACACAGGCTCTGCATCTTGTAGACCCGTCAGCAATTGGCTGATTATTTCGTCAGATGGTTCTGAACGGGCGAGATGTTCGGTCACTGTTGAAACAATATCGTAAGTTTCTTTTCTCGGAGTTACACCCGGTTTTGAGAATGTTGCCAGAAAGTGTAGATCGTGTCTTGCCGCTGCGCTGATGAGTGCATCTTTAAGCCACCTGTCCTCAAGAGTGTCTTGATGACAACTCAAACGGGCAATGAGATCACCGGCACTTTCATACTGTTCAGAAGGGGTCGCATCTGCAATGGCAAGAATTGCGGCGAGTTGAAGTTGAGAATCTTCCTCAACGAACGGCTGTGAAACGATGACATACCCAATTTCGTCCGCTCTCTCCATCAATGGTAGACACTGAATAGCCACCTTGCGAACAGCGAGAGATGGGTGAGCCAAAGCAAGAACCACGGCATTATGTAAGGGTTTCTCTTGACGGGTGATTGCCCCCAGCCCTTTTAGTGTCCATATCGCGTGCATCACTCCGGGATTCAAACCAAGCTCATCAACCGAATTATCTTTGATCAATTCCAATAAGGCCGGAACAACATCGTCCTTACCTCGTTCAACGAGCAATCGTTGCGCTCGTAACCGCCAGAACATGTTGTCGTTCTTGAGCGTCGCGACCAGTTCTTCAGGAGAGACGTTCGTGAGATCAATTTGTGGCTTTTTCTCGGCGGCTTTATAGACCACGCGGTAGATGCGACCATGTTTCTTATCGCGCAGGTCCGACATGTACGCATTCCCTTTGCCGGTCTCGAAGCCTTGCGGCGTGGGGTTGTGCTGGACGATGTAGTTGTACCAGTCGATCACCCAGACATGACCGTCGGGGCCGACTTCCGCCATGATGGGGGCCGACCATTCGTCGTCACTTGCGATCAGATTCATGGGGTTGGTCGAATGAAACCCAGCCCCATCGGGATTCAACTGGAACGTGCCGACCAGATGCCCGGTCGGTCCGCAGGTGAATGCCGTCCGGTTCCAGAAATATTTGGGATAGGTGCGCGCCGTGTAGACGGCATGCCCGGCAGCGGCTGTGTAACCACCAAATTGATCGACCTGTCGGATTTTGTCCGTAATCGGATTGAACTTATAGGTATCGCCGATCCCTTCCAATCGCTCGGGTGCCCAACCTTTGACTCGTTCGTAATACCGATTCGGAATCGGCATAAACTCGCTGGGGTTATGGTTGGCGGTCGAGCCGAATATTAGTCCTTCTTCGCTGATTCCCAGTCCCCAAGTGTTGTTATTGGTGGATCTTAAGAATTCGATCTCCGAGCCATCCGGCTTGAAGCGAAAGAATCCCATGCGGAATCGTTGTTGTTCTTCGCCATCGATGGTCGGTGCTGAGTTATTGTAACCCTGCATGGCGTAAATCCAGTTATCGAGACCATAGCGGAAGTTACTGACCCCGCCGTGGGTGTCTCCCAACGCCCAGCCATCGAACAAGACCTTACGCGTATCGGCCACATCATCGCCGTTGGTGTCTTTGAGACAGAGTGTCTCGACGCCGTTTTGAACAATGGCTCCACCGTCCCAAAACTCAATGGCCGTGGGAATACTCAACTTCTCGGCGAAGACGGTGAATTTGTCAGCCCTGCCGTCGTTGTCGGTGTCTTCGCAGATACGAATGCGGTCTCGTCCCTGACCGGGAGGTTGCAGTTCGTTGGGGTAATCGACGGTTTCGCAGACCCACAAGCGGCCACGAGCGTCCCAGTTCATGGCAATTGGTTTGCCTTTGAGGTCCGGTTCGGAGACAAATAGTTGCAGCTCGAAGCCTTCCGGCGTCACATAATGTTTGAGCGACTCTGCGGGAGAGAGCGGCTTCTGCATCATGTTTCGTGGTTTTTCTTGAGCGCCCCATTTCTTTCCCGGCGTATAGTTCGGAATCTTGGGACCGACATCGATGTATTCAAACGGCTTCAAGTCTCCTGAGAGTTTTGTCATCGGTAGACGATCAACGAACGGCTCGACAGATTGTGGATTTAATTGACAGGCCCAAAGAATCCCTCGTTCGATGAGATTATGGAATCCGGGGTTGCTCCACGTTCGGCCATCGTGTCCCCAAGCGGTATAGAACACGCGTCCTTTACCGTGCGTTCTCACCCACGTCCAAGGTTCGGCATGACTGTCTGCGGTTCTCGTTTCGAGGACTGTCCGGTCTTCTTCGTTATGTTTGTGATGGAGATAGGTTTCATCCCAGCTTTGAAAGCCGCGGAACTTTTTCGTGACCGGATGATCGGGGGCAAGGATTTCTGTGCGAAAAACTCCCGTGCCGTGCCTTTGAAACTGAGCACCCACCAGTGCGATGTATTTCTCAGAATTCAAAAAACAGTAACTGGCACAATGCAGAGGAATGAGCCCTTTGCCTCCAGCGACAAAGTTAAGCAGTGCTTTTTCCTGTTCGGGAGCGATCTGGGTGATATTGGCATAGATGACGAGTCCATCGTACTTGGACAGAGACTCGCGATTGATTTCCCGCATATCGTCGGTGTAAGTGAGATCGATGCCGCGTGATCTCATCACGGGAGAAAGCTGTTGAAACCGTTGATAAGGCTGGTGAGGGCCGTTGCCTCCCAGAAAAAGGAGCGAGAGCTTTTCTGCCGCATCTAATGACACAGCACTTGAGAGTGTCAGGAAAAGAGAAAAGATCAGTAAACGGATCAGATGGTGCATGATCGACTCACTATGCGGAGATATCGAAATGAATGATAATTCGACAGGTAAGAATAAATAGAGTAACAAATGAGACTGGCAGTGCGATGCGATTGCGGGCAGAATAATAAATGTACTGCTGAACGCTCTTCACTGCCAGCAGGATCATGGAAATGTATCACCCCCTCACAAGCTCCAGATATTTCTTCGTCAATCGGGGATCTATCCTATTTGCAATGTGTGTCATTCTCACTCAGGTAGTGGTCACTCCGCACAATCAGGCCAGCGCAGACGATAAAACCAAAGAGGTGATCGGCATTCTGAAGATTTTGATCGATTCTCAACAGAACAAAAACAATCGCCCCGGTCGACAAGGCCCTCCGGGAAGAGGTCCACAAAACCCGCCTCCCAACCAACCACAGCATCATGGAGATATGGCCCAGACGAGAAAAGTGTTGGCGAATTATGCTCAAGAAATCACAAAACTGACAACACTCTATGCGGCAGAGATTTCGCGTAAACCGGAATTACGTGCCAGCATTGGAGAATGCTATCAGCTACGCGCGCAGGTCATCACGTTGGCGCAAGCGAGTCAGCAAACCAAGCACACGCATCACTTACAGAATCAGGCCCAACAAGTGGATACCAGTTGGCGCGGGCTTTCGCATAAACTGCAATTGGTTCCGGGGTTGAGCCGTAATATGAGTCAATCATTGACTCAGCTTGCACAGCACAATCAGGCGATGTGTACGCTATTGGAAATCGAACCACAGCTCGACTGGCGTGAGTTGATGCGTTCTGCCGATGCACTCACTTATGAAATGAAAGCCATTTCGGAGGAACTTGGGTATTCGCAGCGGAACCAGAATAACCACAAAGTGTTGTTACTCGCTCGTAAAGCACACCAAGAGGCCAGCCATTTTTCTGAATCCATCGCCAACAAACAGGGCTATCGATTAATCGTTGACGAATATGGCAATTTCCTCAAATTGTGGAATTCGTTAGCCCCCCATCTTCGTGCGTCAGGAAGCTCGCACCTGATTCGCCATCTGAACCGCGTGATTTCTCTCGACTCCACTCTTCATAACCACTTATGGTTAGAAAAAAAATTAGATCGAGAAACTCTCATTCATCTCTCAAAAAGTCTTCAATTAGAACTGAATTCTTTATTTGACCGAATTACTCTTTCTTTTCTCATCACGATTCCCAACAACGAAGGAATTGCCGCGTCCGCAGATGAATTGAACGGACTTTGCTCACATTTGGCTGATTGTGTGGCACGGAGAGAAAGTCGTGAAGAAATCATCGAAGCGTTTTCCTACCTGCCAACTTCTTGGGTCTCCTTTTCGAGGCCGTTCAGAAATCTGCAAAACCCAGAAATTCTCGATATTTTAAGATCTATCGAGACGAGAATCGTGGCCATCCAACAGACACTCGGGCATCACCCGGATTTGGACTGGAATGATGCCAGACAACACGCCGCATTGCTGGAAAATATGTCAGGCCACCTTGCCGAGCATATTCAAGACTGGTTCCGAGGCCCCAAAAAACCGAACCAAGCATTTCAATATCAACTCTACAGAGCGATGGATGATTTCTCTCGTTCCAGCAAACAGTTGAATCTCTCGATGTTGAATCAAGACCGGGCAGCGATCAAAGCTGGCTGCGAGAACACAGCAAGTGATTGGGCGAAACTTCACGCATTGCTTAAAACTTGCGAGTCCAAAGAGCGCGAGGCGATTGAGGATGACTCCATCGATGTCACGAAGGCGTTGTTACAACTGGAAATCATGTTTTTGCTCTAGAAAAGAACCGTGACTCATTGATCCAGAATCGGAATGGTGATCACAAGCCCTGCAAAACGATCTTTCTTTGCGGAGACTCCAAATCCCAAGTGACAGCCGAGACAGCCTCGATTCATCAATGAGATCGCTCCCGCGCGACGGTAAACTCCGTTTTCAATCAGTTCGTAGCCTTCCTTCCCCGAGGCGATGACTTTTGCCGCCTGTTTTTCAAACTCATCGGCGGGCTTGTGGTCGATACTCATGGCGTTCGTATTCACACTGATCCAGCGAGCTTTGATGCTTTCTTTCTCCTCAAGTTCAGCAAAGATATCGATCATCACTCGCGCCGGGATCGCCGACCGATCTTCACGAAAATAGTGATGATGCATGACATCCAATGTTGAAGAATAGACATTGTGGAGCAGTTTGGATCGTTCTCGAGCTTCTTTCACAGAAAGCCGCTTGACCACCTTCTGATCGATCTCGGCCTCCGCGGCTTCTCCGTCCGTTTTTTGCACAGATTTCGCTTCGTCTGCGAACAACGAGAGGCTCAAGCAATAAACCATCATGACACACAAAGACAAGCGGATTGAAGACTTCATGACTGTCTCCGGTAAGTCGAATCGAAAAGGTGGATGTGGAACAATCTTACGTATTTTACAACGCCAAACTATTCTGGACGCTTCTATCCAGTTTACGACCCGAAACCCGTCTTGTCAATAAGAATATGATTCAGCGCGACAGCATCAGACAGGAATCGGGCTTTCCTCAAATCCTTCTGGTTCGATCTGGATGGTAATGTGATTGATGCCGAAACGGTCGTGTAGCATCTCTCGCATCGCCCGTAATGTCTCCGCATCCAATTGATGATCTGCCACGACCGCATGGGCAGATAACGAAATCAGACCACTGGAAATTGTCCAGACATGCAAATCATGAATTTCTATAACGCCAGTCACGAGAGTCATTGCGTCATGAACTTCATCAACATCGATATTCGCGGGTGCAGATTCCATCAACACCGAAACGGCTTCAGCCAATAGTCGCCACGAGGAATAAATCACCAACAGACCAATCAGAATTGAGGCCAGCGGATCGACCCACTGCCAATCAAACAGCCAGATAGTCAGACCTGCGAGAATCGCTCCAACCGACCCCAAGGCATCCATCATCACATGCAACCATGCCCCGCGAAGATTGAGACTTTCATCGCGTCCTCCATGCAGGATCGACATGGAAATCAAGTTAATAATCAATCCACCAATCGCGATTCCCATCATCATCGGCCCGGCAACTTCTTCAGGAGATTGAAATCGCTGGATGGCTTCCCAGAAGATCATTAAAGCAATTGCGATTAATGACGCACCATTCACCAATGCCGCCAGAATCTCGGCTCGATAATAGCCGTAGGTGCGATGAGACGGCGCAGGACGTGCCGCAATCCAAATGGCAAAATAACTGAGCGCGAGAGCGCCCACATCCGACAACATGTGACCGGCGTCAGCCAGCAGGGCAAGAGAATTCGTCAGCCAGCCACCAACGAATTCTGCCACCATGTAGATGGACGACATAGCAAAGGCCCAGCCGAGACGTTTTCGGTTCTGTGAACCGTGATCATGTGAATGATCATGATGATGTCCAGGTGGGCCGTGCATGGGATGGAATTTTAGGAATTAGAAACTGGAAATTAGCCACTCGTGTCATCGCTGCGCTATAGATCGATGGCTCCGACTTTCATCATTGACCGCTCCTTCTCTTATTTTGCTAATTTCTAATTGCTAGTAACTACTTACTAGACCTACTCGTCCGTCACACATCCCTCGGAAGCCGACTTCACGCACTTGATATATTTATACAATGTGCCGCGTGTTGCCTTAAACGGAGGTGCCGTCCACGAGTCGTTGCGGGCTTTCAATTCCTCCGCGTCAACGTCAATCGTGATTGTGTTGGTTTCCGCGTTGATGGTAATCGTGTCGCCATTTTTTGCGAGAGCAATCGGGCCACCTTCCTGAGCTTCTGGAGTCACGTGCCCCACAATAAAGCCGTGAGATCCACCCGAAAAACGACCGTCCGTCATCAAGGCAACATCCGAACCTAAACCGGCCCCCATGATGGCCGAAGTGGGAGTGAGCATTTCCGGCATACCGGGACCACCTTTGGGGCCTTCGTAGCGGATAATGATCACGTCTCCTTTTTGGATCTTGCCCTCTTCGAGACCGTGCAGCATGTCTTCCTCGGAATCGAAGACATTGGCAGTTCCTGTAAAGACAAGACCTTCTTTACCGGTGATCTTGGCAACGGCTCCTTCTGGAGCGAAGTTGCCTCGCATGATTCGCAGGTGACCACTCGCTTTAATCGGTTTTTCGACCGTGTAAATAATGTCCTGACCTTCGGTAAGTCCCGGCAAGTCGGCCACATTTTCGGCCAGAGTCTTACCAGTCACAGTCAGGCAATCCCCTTTGAGATAGCCCTTCTCCAGCAAATATTTCTGAACGGCTGGAATCCCGCCAATGGCATGCAGATCTTCCATGACGTATTTCCCGGAAGGTTTCAAGTCGGCGATGTAGGGAACTCGGTCACTGACCGATTGGAAGTCGTCGATGGTCAGGTCGACATCAACCGCACGCGCCATGGCGATGAGGTGAAGAACCGCGTTTGTCGAGCCGCCGAGAGCCATGATGATCACCATCGCGTTCTCGAAAGCGTCACGAGTCATAATGTCGCGAGGTTTGATATCCTTTTCCAATAGAACCTTAATCGCTTCACCCGCTTCCAGACATTCGTCGATCTTTCCACCATCAACAGCCGGCGTGCAAGAACTATAAGGCAGCGACATTCCGAGTGTTTCAATCGCGGA
Source organism: Planctomycetaceae bacterium (assembly GCA_029243145.1). Lineage (GTDB taxonomy): Bacteria > Planctomycetota > Planctomycetia > Planctomycetales > Planctomycetaceae > JABURQ01. The sequence goes on from JAQWSQ010000040.1 coordinate 28,236, forward strand.
GGACATTGTATTGGCGGTGTACATTCCACCGCACGCTCCCGCTCCGGGACAACTGTTCTCAACGATGTCTTTACGTTCTTCTTCAGTAATGGAATCGGAAAGTTTCTGGCCGTATGACTGAAATGCCGATACGATATCGAGCTTTTCGCGAACCAAGCTCCCGCAACCCGCCTTAATCGTTCCACCATACACCATGATCGAGGGTCGATTTAAGCGAGCCATCGCAATCAGACAGCCCGGCATGTTTTTGTCACAACCGGGGATTGAGATATTGGCATCGTACCATTGAGCCGACATGACGGTTTCGATGGAGTCGGCAATCAAGTCGCGTGACTGCAACGAGAACGACATGCCTTCCGTTCCCATCGAGATGCCGTCGCTCACGCCAATCGTGTTGAAACGCATGCCAACCATACCGGCTTTCTCGACCCCTTCATTCACTTTGGCGGCTAGGTCGTTCAGGTGCATGTTGCACGAGTTGCCTTCGTACCACATCGAGGCAATGCCGATTTGTGGTTTGTTCATGTCGTCCGGTTGCATGCCGGTGGCATAGAGCATCGCTTGCGAGGCACCTTGCGAGGCGGGTTGTGTGATTCGTTGGGAGTATTTATTGAGTTCGGTCATGGTCGTCTAATTTTGAAAAAGGAGATTATTTGGAAATTAATGATCGGATGTTGGCTTATTCGACCAGAGTCGAGGGATGTGGGACACGATCACAAAGTGGGACGACTTTGGGAAAATAGATTGTCGAACAGGCTTCCGCATTCCGGTGAACATCGAGAGATTCTGCGGATTCCCAGCGTTCATTCAGAATGAATATCTGGGGATCGGATTCCGAATGATACACTTCAAAACGAATGCATCCGGGCTCTTTCAGTGTCATCTCACTTTGTTGAACTAACAGGTCTTTCACCTGCGAAATATCAGCCTCGTTCTTAACGGTCAGTATTACATTGAGACAGATCATCGGAGTACCCTTCAATAAATCAGTATATGTTGATTTGCCCGACACAACGCTTTTGTGACAGGATACGGTTTTTTTTCCAAAAAAACATCCATACAAAAGATTCAAAATTGACCAGTTTCTTTTTGATTCTATACCGGTCGAGCAGGTCAAATTGACATAAAGGAATGATCGAATACAACTCGACTGTCGTCGAATCGATTTTCTCTTGCCGTTCAGCCATTCACGGAAGTCAATACATGTCTGTTACCTCACCACATTGGATCTCGCGAGCCGAGTTACAAGGCGGAGAAGATGCCGTCCTGGCCGACTGGTCCGAACGACTGATGCGAGGTCTTTTCGAAGAGCCAGATTGTCACTCGCTGCTGAAACAACTGCTACCGGAGCTCTCTGCGGAGTTTTCTGCGCAGAGTTGCCTATGGTGGATGCGTGGAGAACAGTGGTCGTTACTCGCAAGCAGCGGTCGTCAGGCCGATGATGCCTTCGACCTGACGTGGCGCGATGATGTCCTCGATCGTGAAGAAGCCGTCTTCGCTGCTCACTTGGGTTTGATCTGGCTGGTTGTCCCAATCCATCGTGGTGGGCGAATCACGGGCGTTCTAGCTTTGGGCGGGAAGTCAATTGACGACGAACGTGCCGTGACCGCTTGGCAAGCCGCACAAATGCTCGCCGAAGCCGTCGAACTCTGCGAGCGACTCTCCGAAGACCGAACATTTTCGGCACGCTTGAAAAGTATCATTGATGTGTCCGTCGCGTTTGCGAGCGAGTCCAGCACCGAATCATTACTGAAGGTGATTGCCGAAAAAGCCACTCAGGTTCTCGAATCTGACCGGGCCAGCATCTTCCTCTGGGACCAGGACCAGCACGAGGTCGTCGCGGTCCCGGCACTCGGCCTTGCAGGAGGGTCTTTACGGATTCCCGACGACCGCGGAATCGTGGGGGAAGTGATCCAGTCACAAAAGACGATCATCGTCAATGATGCCTACTCAGACACGCGATTTAACCAAAGTGTCGATCAACAAAGCGAGTATAAAACAGATTCGCTATTGTGCTGTCCATTGAAGGATGGTGCCGGAAAATTGATTGGTGCCTTTGAAGTCATCAATAAACTGACGGGACGGTTCAACGAGACCGATGGCGAAATCCTAACTCTGTTGGGGACTCAAGCCGCCAACGCCCTCAAACAGACACGTGAACGGGAAGAGTTGATTCGTTCCCATCAACAACTCTCCAAGCAGGTGACGCAGGGAGTTCAAATCGTAGGCGAAAGTTCCTCAATGGAAGCACTGAAGGATACGGTCAATCGATTAGCGGGAACCGATCTCCCGGTCTTGATCTTGGGGGAATCCGGCACCGGCAAGGAAGTTATCAGCCAATCACTGCATTATCAGGGGCCGCGCAAAGATCAACCATTCGTTGCGGTCAACTGTGCAGCATTGACCGAAACACTCCTCGAAAGTGAGCTATTTGGCCACGAAAAAGGAGCTTTCACCGACGCCAAAGAAACTCGTGAAGGCAAATTTGAACTGGCAGATGGAGGCACACTGTTCCTCGATGAGATTGGTGACATGTCACCCGGTGGTCAGGCAAAACTGCTACGCGTGCTGGAGCAGAAAGTGATTACTCGTGTGGGGGGAGCGCAAACGATCCCCATTGATGTCAGAGTCTTGGCAGCGACTAATTCCGATCTTGCCGGGAAAGTGGCCGAAGGCAAATTTCGGGAAGACCTGTATTATCGATTGAGCGTTGTGACAATCGATCTCCTGCCGTTACGAGAACGACCAGAAGATATACTCCCACTGGCCGAACATTTTTTGAAGCAATTCTGTCGGCAAGCCAATCGGCCGACGTTGATTCTCACTATGGATGCGCGTCGGAGATTGCAATCCCATGCTTGGCCCGGCAATGTACGCGAATTACGAAACTTGATGGAACGAGTCTCGTTTCTGACTGTCGGAGACAAAATTCAAGCCGACGATCTAGCATTCATTCTGAGTCCCGAACGGCAAGCAAGCGGATTGGAACCTTCTGAAGATCTCCCTCTCGATGATGCCACCAAGCAGTTTCAGCGAGAATTTATTCGTCGAGCCATCAAACGTGTGCAGGATAACGTCAGCGAAGCGGCCCGATTACTCGGAGTACACCGTTCCAATCTATACCGTAAAATGAAGCATCTCGACATGTCCGAAGTAGGCGGAGATGAATAGAGCGTCTTGTAGAAAATCGCACGAAAAAAACCGAAGCGTTCGAGCTGAACACTTCGGCTGTCTATCTTGATTGATTACGGGGACTCAAATCCGCTTGAAATCAGAGTCCACCAGAGAGCCGTTGCAATTTATTACGGCGTTCTGCACGACGGCGAGCACGACGTTTCTCGTCACTCGGCTTCTCGTAAAATTCCCGACGACGCATCTCTTTTTTGATGCCGGCATGTTCGACCAATTTACGAAATCGTTTGACCGCATCGTTAATGTTTTCGTTGTCTCGTAGACGCAACTTAACCACAAACAACCTCCTCAAATGAGAGTCTTCGACAGCCGACAGGCTGGAGCGACGATCACACCTCGTGTCGCCGGAATCAATGTTTTGTTCACCACCAATAAGAATCGGCAGTGGAGAATCCAAGAATAACAGATATCGGCTGAAACGCAAACCAAACAGGGACTTCTGGCAGAGAAGACCGGGTGAAATCGGTTATTCGCCCGATTTGGGCTCGACCAACCCCAAACGTTCCAATTTCGACCGGCATTCATCTCGTTCTCGGCTGCGTTTCAGCTTTTTCCAGGTGTCATCCTGCGAGGCCAGGAACAATTCCTCGGAAAAGGGTGAAACAACCCCCTGCTCTGCGGCGGCTTGGGTCAAACGGGTCATCACACCGACATCCAGACGTGTGAAGTACATCGCCTGCATCCGATAATCCTGAAACGCTTCCCAGACGACGGGAAACAACGGCTTGATGATCTTTTCGCCGATGGTCGTCGCGTAATCACGAATTTCTTGCTGTGCGTGTGAATCCATCCGTAAGGACAGAAAATGCAACAAGTTGTGCAGATCAACCTTCCAATAGGCTTCCGTGTAAGTACACAGCGGCAAGTCTTTGCGAGCCTGTTCTCGGGCCACGCCGCCGTCAATTCTCTCCTGATACAGTCGTCGAGCGTGATCCTGAAAATCCTGTTCAGAGGCGGTCATTTTTTCGCCCTTTTCTGGGGGAAGAGGCTCTCCCGAACCTTGTCGATTCGACGCTGCCTGCGTTCGCCATTCGTCTGTCGGCGTGGTTTGTGCCGAATCGATGGCCAGTGAATAGCGGGTACTGTATTCGTTCACATTGGCTGTACGGTGACGAATCCACTGTCTCCAGCAGTCCATTGGGACGCGGACCAAAAACTTGATCTCCACCATTTCAAACGGCGTGGTATGACGATGACGCAACAAATATCGGATCAGAGTACGGTCGTCAGAGACTTTTTTCGTCCCTTCCCCATAAGAAACCCGGGCTGCCTGAACGATGGAACTGTCGTCTCCCATGACATCAACCAGACAGACAAATCCATCATCCAATACCGAGAATTTCTCCCAACGGAGAGCTTCCACTTGTTCCGCACGCGTTGTCATCAATTCGTTCCTTCGCAAGAGTTATCGGAGCCTCAAACTATGACGGATTGAGTCTCGATTTTCTACCGTGAGACGAGGGAATGCCGCCACAAAGCGTTTCTGCTCTCTGGACTCGGAAAATCAACCGGTCAAGAATCTTGTTCGATCACGACATCCACGTCTCGCCGGTCTTGTTTTGCTCATTCAGCTTGTCGATCATCTCGGGGTTAAATGTCGTCGATTCGAGCGTTTTTTCAGATTGCGAGAAGATCGTGTCAGTACGTAATAGCTTGATCAGATTTTTCTCGATGGTGTGACAAAGAGTGTCTAAGGGAAGATGATCGCTCCGCCGTGTGTCAAACGGGTTCTGTAATTCCATTCCGATGCGGTCCAGAGACAACAATGGCCAAACCACCAGCATCAGTATCGAGAAACGGTAAACCTGTCGCATCGCAACTCCTTTTGCGGACCACGCAAGTGAATACAAGACATCAACTGATCAGCCCGATTCTTAGCAGAACTCGAAGATTGCGCCCATACATGCCCACGCAAGCATGTGGGGCACCCAGCTCTAAAATCACCAATCCAAAATCGAAAATCGATTCCTCTACTTCCCAGCCGCCCATTTGACGCCATTGATGACCACATTCAGAAACACTTTGTCTGCAAAGGTTTCATTCGCATGGCCATAAGTCGTCCCAAAGACACGTGCTTTACCATACAGATTGGTCCAGATCACAGGATGCAAATCACCCGTCTTTTCACTGACCGATGTCGCCAGCACTTTAGTGTTCGGCCAGACTTTCTCGATGATGTACAGTTCGTCTTTAGGCGTGGTCCATTCCTTCGGAAAATCCTGCATCACGGCGTGGTCGGGCTTCACGTTCTTAACCACGTAGTTGCTCTGATGTTCGTGCCTCTTACTGGTGACACCCAGCATCTTCCGCCAGTCGTCTATTTCCGCGCCTCGATATGTGTGCATGGCACAGTGAATCACGACCGCATTGGCGCCTGCGTGATGAGCCTTGGTAATACGACGAATGTATTCAGGATTCTTGGTGTTGGCGAAGCACTCGTTATGAATTACGACATCATAGCCGTCCGCCCATTTTTCGTTTTTGTACAGATCAATCTCAGCCTCGGTCCCTTTGCCGCCATCGTTAACCACGGTCCAATCGATTTTGACGCCTCGGTCAGAGGCCGCTTTCTGGAGAGCCTTCGCCTGAAAGTCATAATCGTGACAGCAACCGCCGGTGATCAGCAGCACCTTCAATGGTTTCGCATCCTCGGCATGAGTCGCAGGAGAAAAACAGAATGTGAAACAAACGCCCAAGGTGAACAGCGCAATGCGGGAAATCATAAGTTTGTCCGATGTGGTGGAAACGGTGAGCTTGAGAAGAGTAAAACAACCCTCTCACCATAACAATTCTCGCCTCCGTTTCCCAGATTTATCCAGAGGGATCGAAAGGAAATACTGGCCCAACCTCTTGCGGACATCGTCAGCCACGAAAGACGAATTATTCCGCAACACCCCTGCTCTGTTTCTGCTATTCTGATAAACTACTGACTCCAACTTGGCAATTCTCCGTTTCAGGAAACAGTTTGATGATTCGACAATTCCCCTTTTTTCTGATTGGCCTTTCGCTCGCAGTCTCCTCCGCGTGGGGACAGTCCTCTACTGTTTCACCTTGGCCTCAGTTCCGAGGGCCGAATGGTATGGGTGTCGCCGAGGACGCGAGAAAACTACCCGTCGAGTTTGGTGATGAGAAAAACCTCTTATGGAAGGCATCCGTTCAAGGAGACGGCTGGTCGTCGCCCGTGCTGACACACGATCGAGTCTGGATCACGGTGGCGCGTCCGCATGGTGAGCGAACCGAACAGAATAGCTCGGCTGGCAAGATATTCACCTACGAATCGATTGACTTGCTGTTACTGGCGTTTGATCGCAAAACGGGAAAGCCAACCAACGAAGTCCCCTTGTTCAAAGTCGATCAGCCAGACACGATTCACAGTCTTAACACTTATGCTTCACCCACTCCTTATGTTGGTGCCGGAGCCAATGGCGGCCCGGTTGTCTATTGTCATTTCGGAACCTTCGGGACCGCCGCCGTTGATGCTCTCTCGGGAGACGTGTTGTGGCGGAACGACGAAATTCACCTGAGTCATTCCACGGGACCGGGATCATCACCGGTGCTCTACAAAGATCGACTGATCTTCCATGCCGATGGAACTGACACGCAATCGATTGTCGCTCTTAACACCAATGACGGCTCACTCGCCTGGCAGACCAAACGCTCGGGTGAAATGAACGATCAACCGGAAATGAAAAAAGCGTTTTGTACGCCTTTGCTAACCACCATCAAGGGACAGCCTCGGTTGATTTCCACCGGTGCCGACTGGATGTACCTGTACGATCCCGCCACCGGCGAAGAAATCTTCAAAGTCCCCTACGGTGGACTCGGCTTCTCGACAGTCCCCCGCCCCGTGGTTCGTGAGGAGCAAGTCTACTTCTCCACGGGATTCATGAAAGGACGTATGCTGGCGGTCGATCTGTCCGGCTCGCCGTCTAAGGACGGAGCGTCTCGCGTGCAATGGGAAGTCGCACGGCAAGTTCCCACGATGCCATCACCAGTGTTGTTTGAGGATCGTTTACTGATGGTGGCCGATGGAGGCGTGGCCACCTGTTTGAATCTGAAAAATGGTGAGGCTGTCTGGACCGAACGGATCGGTGGAAAGTTTTCCTCGTCGCCATTACTGGCAGACGGCAAGATCTTCGTCGGAAATCAGGCGGGCGAAATGCTCGTGCTGGAGTCGGGTGATGAGTTTCGTCTATTGGCGACCAACAAACTGGATTCCGACATCATGGCGTCACCCGCCGCCATCGACGGTCGCTTGTTTGTGAGAACGAAACAGTCGCTGTACTGCTTCGGCCTCGACTGATTTCAACGACTTTAACGCACCCCTCATACCCGAACACTCAACAGCCGTTTCAAGATGTCAAGATTCGGTGAATGGGGGACACACCTTGACCGAATGTTGACCAAATCTTGAACAAAAGGTGCCGAATCTTGATTCCAAATCTTCCATACTCTTGAGCAAGTTGTTGGCTCTCATCGATTTACGCGGATCGATTCATCTTGGTGCGGTACCGTTTTGTCTGGGGGCGCATTTTCCACGTCACGCGAGATCGTCTCCTTTCTCACGTTGCAGCACTCGTCATTCATCAACACGCTACGAGATTCTGATCTCATAAATAGGCTGTGATGACGTTCAAATTACCAAAGATCGAGTCGCGGTCAGGCGAACCACGAACGCTAACTCTGGTAGCGAGTGTTTGGGAAGATGAGTTTCGCACGGCTGCTTTGTGACGCCAAGACGCCAAGAATCGCTAAGCCGTAACCCAACAAGCAGTTCGATGTCCAGGTCGTGATCGTAGCACACAAACGGTATGCAGACATTTTCTGTATTCAGCAAGCCACGCATTTTTGTGTTGAGTTACGCTGCGCTAACGACACGACTCATACTTTACGATAGGTCGGTCGAGTCAGACTGGAGATGCAACAGAACTTGATTCAGTTTATGACGAACCGACATCAATCCCAACATCAGCATCACTCCTCCCCAAAATAATGGATTGGACATGCCCAGTTTTTCACTGGAACCGATCATTATGAAGACTGGACCGAAAGAAAGGTTCACAGGCGTGAGATTCCACATCAGTTTTGAAAAGAATGAATCTGGCTTCATGCGAACCGTTCCTCATGTCAAATTGGGGACACCTGTTTGATAAGATCATCTGAATACCCATTTGATACATAATCGTGCAGTTTTTGTAGGGCAGACTCCCGGTTGCCTGCCCGTTAATCTCTCAGAAATTTGTAGGATGGGTTAATCCGAGCGGAGCGAGTCGTAACCCAACAAGCAGTTCGATGCCCAGATCATGATCGCAACTTACGATGGCTTGAAGACATTTTCTGTATGAGGCGGAACAACCGTTTTGGTGTAGGGTTATGCTACGCTAATCCAACCGACATGACTGCGACAGAAGAATCATCGCATTTTTTCCCGAAGGGTCGTTGTTTCTGTAAAACCGCAGAGTTCGCTGAAAACGCGGAGGATTTGCAAGATCGGTGTCTGGGGACGAACGCAGTGAGCCCCCAGATTGACGAACTACAAATTGACATCACGCAGCGGCGCGGAGACGCAGAGGAAAAGAAGTCATCTGCATTCATTCACGCTCATCAATTGTATTGTTCTGATGAGTGCAGATCAGCGTCGATTAGTGTTCCAGATTTTTGAATCAGCAAATCAGTCAGACAGAGGAACACACAACCCGGGTGACCCGTCCTGAATAGGACGGGTCGCGCAGCGACAAGAGGCTTCATCGTCCGGGTGCAATCGGGTGAGGCACATGGCTCACGTCACTGGACTATCATGATGAACCATCTTGTTGCTGAAGGACCAGTCTTGAACAGACTGGTCGGGCCACCCCATTGAGTGGTCATCTTATCTGCGTGATTCTCTCACACCAAACAAATGCTCGGAACTCTTGCATCGGTTCGTGAAATGCTCAGTTTTTGAGGGCAAGCGTCTCCACTCGTCACCCCAAATCGCCCGACTTGCGGATCGCGCGGAACAGTCGCCACGACAAATACATCGAATACGCACACCCCAAGAAGCCGGGGACCGAGACGCCCCACAATCGTGGAGGCACTTCCATACTCAAGATCTGAGCCGAGCCGACATAGAGAGCGGCGGTCAGAATTCCCCAAGTCATGCGGTTGATGATTTTGTCCAATCGGCGGTGATCGAGATGGACTTCAAACTTGCCCCGTTTGACCGATTGCAATAATTCGCGGGTATCGCGCGGCAAGATCTCGAACAACTGTGTCCACTCGCGATACGCGCGTTTGGTATGACGCCATAATCGGATCGGCGACATGCGGCGTTTCAGAATTTCGGTTCGGTAGGGAGCAATCAGGCTGAGCAAAGAAAAGTCCGGCTGCAATAAACGCCCGGTCCCTTCCAGCATCACCATCACTTTGATTAACAGCGAGACTCGCGGCGGCAAGAGAATGTAATGCAGGCGAATAATCCTCATCAGATCTTCGAGCGCTCCGCTGAGATTAAAGTCGTCCAACTCCAGACCGACGTATTCCTCGACATAATCTGTGACATCGCGAAGCAAACGATCCCGGTCGAGCGATGACGGCACCTGTCCCAGTTCGACCACGGTGCTCGTCAGCCATTCCCCATCTTTTTCGACAATCGCCATGAGAATGTCTTCGACTTTGTCGCGCAGTTGCTCATCAATACGGCCCACCATGCCGCAATCGAGAATTCCTACGATTCCGTCAGGCAAGATCATCAGGTTGCCGGGATGTGGGTCGGCGTGGAAGAATCCGTCGCGAAAGACCATATCGAGATAGACGTTGGCACCGTTGCGAGCGAAGCCGGGCAGATCGTGGTCCCCTTCCAGCGATTTCAAATCGTCGACACTCGTTCCTTGGAAACGCTCCATCGTGAGCACGTGATCGGAGCAGAATTCTTGATACGGCGTGGGGAAACGGACTTTATCCTGCTGTTCAAAGTTCGCCCGAAACCGCGTGAGGTTCCGATACTCTTGTCCGTAATCGAGTTCGGCCAGCAAGATTTTTCGAAAATCGGCCACCGTCTCTATCGGGCGATAATGGCGTAACAGAGACGAATGCTTCTCGGCGAGCTGCGCGAGGATGTCGAGGATCTCCAGATCACTGTTGATCCGTTGTTCGATCTGATCGTGGCGAACCTTCACGACCACTTCAGTGCCGTCTTTCAGAAACGCACGATGGACTTGGCCAATCGACGCCGACCCTAACGGCTCGTGATCGAAATCACCGAAGATCTCCTCCGGCGGGTGTCCTAATTCTGCGGTAATAATTGTGGAGACGGTTTCGTAATCATCGGCGGGAGCATGCGAGAGGAGTTTCGTCAGTTCTTCACAGAACTCTGGTCCGACAATATCTTGCCGGGTGGAGAGGATTTGTCCAAGTTTGATAAATGTCGTGCCGAGTTCGGTGAGCGCTAATCGCAAGCGGACAGGGTACGACATGTCCGAAATGCGTTCTCCATCGGCCGTCGATAGGTACGACTTCAACCAATCGCCGGGGACCGAGTTCAGCCAGTCCGCCAGACCGTATTTCATCAACGTACTGACGATCTCGCGAAAACGTCCGACGTTACGGATCATCGGCACCAAACCGGGGACGCTCATAGAGATTTCCGAATCTTGTGAAACCCGTTCAGCATTTCTTCTCCGGCGAGCTTGAGAGCTTTGAAGACTCCTTCGGCTGTCTCGACGGCGGCGTCTTTCGTCGGTTCGTATTGCTTGTTCAGTTCGTTGATACGGTCGGAAAGCCGATCATACTCCTGCTTGGTCTCCATGCCGGCGAGATGCATTTTGACCCGCAATTCGTCCCGCTGCTGTTTGAGGACAGTAATCAGTTCTGCGACATTGCTTTTCGCGTCAGACATGTTGAGTCTCCTTGCTGGACAAAATCCGGGCAACCTGATGAGACAGGCGAGAATCCCGCCTTAATCTCACACTTGCAGCTTGGAATAGTCGCCCCAGTTTATCAAGCCGAATCCAGAATCCGGTTTGTCGTCCCAAGTTCTTGATTCGTAACAGGATCCGCTTTAACATCGGAATCATAGCCTCCGTGCGCAAGCAGGTGGGCTGAAACACCGTAGGGCAGGCTCCCGCTGCCGAAGCAATCATCAACAATACCACACGGGTGCCACTGCTGGCTCGACCAGTAGTGATGCTCACTAAAGCCCCCGCGGCTTGCGCCGCAGGGCTATGACCAGATAACTTTTCGTACCTTTCACACATTTGCAACATTTCGCACTTTCGTAAGAGATAGCACCATGAACGACGCCAGCCAGAATATCGAATCTGTCCTCTCTGAGAATCGTCAATTCCCCCCTTCGTCCGAGTTCTCCGCTCAAGCCAATATCGGCTCCGAAGAACAGTACATGGAGATGTGGAACAAAGCCAAAGACGATCCCGCCGGCTTCTGGGGCGAGCTCGCCAAAGAAAACCTCGACTGGTTCCAAGACTTCGACACCGTCATGGAAGGCGAGATGCCGAACACCAAATGGTTCACCGGCGGCAAGATCAACGCCTCGTACCAATGTCTCGACCGACACCTCAACGGCCCCCGCAAGAACAAAGCCGCCATCATCTGGGAAGGTGAACCGGGCGATGTCCGCATCCTCACCTATCAACAACTGCACCGCGAAGTCTGCAAATTCGCCAACGTCCTTAAAAAGCTCGGCTGCGAAACGGGTGACCGCGTCACCATCTATATGCCGATGGTCCCCGAATTGGCCATCGCCATGCTCGCCTGCACTCGCATCGGAGCCGTCCACTCGATCATCTTCGGAGGCTTCTCCGCCGACGCTATCGCCGACCGGAATAACGATGCCGAGTCGAAGATTGTCATTACCGCCGACGGAGGTTGGCGCCGTGGTAAAGAAGTCCCCCTGAAAACCAATGTCGACGAAGGACTCGAAAAGTCTCCCACCGTCGAAAAAGTCGTCGTCTATCGACGCACGGGCGGCGAAGTCACCATGACTCCCGACCGCGATTACTGGTGGCACGATCTGATGGACGATGTCGATGCCGACTGCGAACCGGCTCAACTCGATTCCGAACACCCGCTGTTCATCCTTTATACGTCCGGCTCGACTGGTAAACCCAAAGGAGTCCTGCACACGACCGCTGGCTATATGCTAGGGGCCACCATGACGACCCGTTGGGTCTTCGACCTCAAAGAAGACGACACTTACTGGTGTACCGCCGACATCGGCTGGATCACCGGACACAGCTACATCACGTACGGCCCCCTCTCCAACGGAGCCACTTCGGTGATGTACGAGGGAGCCCCCAACTGGCCCGACGAAGGTCGTTTCTGGCAACTGGTCGAGAAGTACAAGGTCAACATCTTCTACACCGCCCCGACCGCCATCCGCGCCTTCATCAAATGGGGCGATCAGTTCCCCAATCAGTACGACCTCTCGTCACTCCGTCTCCTCGGCACCGTCGGCGAACCGATCAATCCCGAAGCTTGGATGTGGTATCACAAAGTCATCGGCAACGAAAAATGCCCTATCGTCGATACCTGGTGGCAGACCGAAACGGGCGGCATGATGCTCTCCCCGCTCCCCGGCGTCACGGCGACCAAACCCGGCTCCTGTACCAAACCACTCCCCGGCGTCGTGCCGGCCATTGTTGACGAAGCAGGCAACCCGGTCGGCCCCAACGAAGGGGGACTGCTCGTCATGACCCAGCCGTGGCCCCACATGCTCCGCACGCTCTACGGAGACCACGAACGCTTTGTCGATGTCTACTTCGGCAAGTTCGATGGCAAGTATTACTTCGCCGGTGACGGAGCGCGTCTCGACTCCGACGGCTATTACTGGGTGTTGGGACGTGTGGACGACGTCCTCAACGTCTCCGGCCATCGCCTCAGCACAATGGAAGTCGAATCGGCTCTGGTTGCTCACCCCAATGTCGCCGAAGCAGCCGTCGTCGGCTTCCCTCACGAGTTAAAGGGAGAAGGGATCTGCTGCTTCGTGACCCTCAAATCGGGCGAAGGCAGTGACGAAGAGAAAGAGGAACTCAAACAACACGTCCGCAAACAGATCGGAGCCATCGCCACTCCCGACAAAATCAAAATCGCCCCGCAATTACCGAAAACCCGCTCGGGCAAGATCATGCGAAGGTTACTACGCGACATCGCCGCCGGCCGAGATGTCTCGGGCGATGTCACAACCCTCGAAGACGGCAGCATTCTGGACAAGCTGAGAGAGGATGATTGAGGTTTAGTTTTGAGCCGCCTGCGCAAGCAGGCAGGGGACGTTGATGATCCTTGTGGTTTCATCGCTTTTCCCAAGGATCGGTTCAATGCCCCAAACCTCACCAACCTGAACATTTTACGAACCGGTACGAGAGTTCCGGTTTTTTTGTTGGGAAGGTGATTTGAAGAGAGTAAGATGACCACTCAAAGGGGTGGCCCGACCAGTCTGATTAAGACTGGTCCTTCAGCAACAAGATGAATCATCATGATCGTTCAATAAAATGAGCCATGTGCCTCACCCGATTGCACCCGACATCTAGGTTGGGTTAGTGTCTACGATCATGATCTGGTCATCGAACTGCTTGTTGGGTTACGACTCGCTCCGCTCGGACTAACCCAGCCTACAAATTCTGGAACGCTCATCTTCACTAATCAGGACAATGCCATCTAACGAGCATGAATGAGTGTTCTTTCTTTCTTTCTTTCTTTCTTTGCGTCTTCGCGCCTCTGCGTGAGTCATTCTTCATCATGTCAGGCACAGCCTGACCTACAAATTAAACTCCCCGCGGTCAACCAAAGAGATCTATGATGGGTTGGCCGGTCGTCAGTTGACGTGAGATGCCGCTGGCGTCGGTCGGGTCGTTGATCGGGATATCGAGGGCGTGGTAGATGGTCGCGGCAAGCTCTTCGGGACGGACCGGATTGTGAGTCGGGTGTTCGCCGTATTTGTTCGACTTGCCATACACTTTTCCTCCTGCGATACCCGCCCCTGCGATGATGGAGGAAAAGCACTTGGGCCAATGTTGCCGTCCGGGGGGATCCTGCTTGAGCACGTACGGCGTGCGACCGAATTCTCCCGTCACGACGACCAGTGTGTTATCCAGCATGCCACTTTCTTTCAGGTCAGAGAGCAGTGCCGATAATCCTTGATCCAATCGTGGCAAACAGAACCCCATGCCGTAAGAGCCGTTGCCGAAGGCATTGCCCATCCCCATGTTGCCACCGTGCATGTCCCAACTGCTGCTGGGCGGACCCTGTTTATCATGCTCGGCTTGCCCGGTCCAACCATTGACGGTGACAAAGCGAACTCCCGATTCGACCATGCGGCGGGCGAGGAGCAGGTTTTGTCCGAGAGGATGTCTGCCGTAGCGGTCACGAACTTTGTCCGGTTCCTGGCTGAGATTGAAGGCTTGGCGACCTTCTGATCGTGTGAGGGCTTCGTAAGTTTTGGCCCGCATGTCGGACCAGTCTTTGACTTTCTGGTCCTTGTCCAGTCGGTTGGATTCGAGTTGCCCCAAAAGAGTTTTACGGACTTCGAAACGGTCTTCGTCGTAGGCGTCGTAAATTTGTGGCGGTATGAAATCGTCCATCGCGGGATGGTTGTTTGCCGAGCCGACAAAGACGGGAGCGTAGGCCGAACCAAGGTAGCCACCGATGTCGATATTGGGTGCGCAGAAAACGGGTGGTCCCACGCATTTGATCAGCCAGGCGTTAGAGACGAAATTACGTGTGCTGGGTTTGTGCTTGGCGACAAACGATCCGAGATAGGGATGTTCATTAGGGACACCCTGCTGCACCCGTTTCTCGGATTGGCCACTGAGCAGATTATGCATGGCGTCGAAGTGGTTGCTGATCGCTCCCGGATGAGACATCGAATTGATGAGCGTAAAATGATCGGTCAGCTTGGCGAGTTCTGCGTGCATCTCGTTGAGACGCATTCCGGGGACTTTGGTTTCAATCGGTTCGTACGGCCCCCGATAATCCATGGGAGCATCGGGCTTCATATCCCAAGTGTCAAC
Organism: Planctomycetaceae bacterium; assembly: GCA_029243145.1. Classification (GTDB taxonomy): domain Bacteria; phylum Planctomycetota; class Planctomycetia; order Planctomycetales; family Planctomycetaceae; genus JABURQ01. Next base: position 43,430 of record JAQWSQ010000040.1, read on the forward strand.
GTGACTGGGTCCACCGCACAACAAAATGAAGATGCAAGACTTATCCGAAGCGACCGCGTTCCCGGAAGCGTCAACTTCGTCACTCCCCATGACCATGCCGGGCATCCCGAGGCTCATCGTCCCCAAGCCACTGGCAATAAGAGCCTGCCGTCGATTCATCTCGAACTGATTCATAATCAACCTCGCTTCGTTGCGGATTACTGAGAAATGACAGGCAGCCAAAGATATATCAACGAGCACTCATGTTAACCATCCGAGTCCGAAATGTCACTTTTTTCTTTTGCGGCAAGCGAAACTGCTGGGAGAACTTACTAAACCTTCCCCAAGGGAGGGTTAACGACAAGCAAGAAAGAGAGATTTCCAATTCACGCGGTTCTCATTTCAGATGGCCACAAGAAACACAAAAAGTCACAAAGAAGATCATTTCGTGGCCGGGTGCCACGCTCTCGCTTGCGTGAGTGTATTTCACACTGGCGGACAAGCCGACCAGTGCCACCCTTTTTTTCTTCTGGGGCTATGCTTGTGTTCCAAAATTCGAAGACTGCTTGGGAATTGAGAGTTCTATTTTTTTCATATTTTGAGAGCCCAAGCCACACATCAACAAGACGTTGTCTTCCTCATATTTCTCTGCGTACTCAGCGAACTCCGCGGTTCATAAAACTTTCCAAGGCCCGGCTGGTTCGCGCCAGCGGCTTAAAGTTCCGTTATTTGCTCACGGCTCAAATAGCGATCTCAATACGAAATGTTGACCGAAACCATCCCGACTGCTTGCGCAGATCGGGCTATGAAAAACGCGCACGCCAATACACAAGAGATCGGTACTACCCAGGTGCGTGTGAGTCGTTTTTTTTGTTTTTTCCCTGGGACTCCGCGCCGCTGTGTGATTTGACTCCAACTTCGAAGACGCTCGTACTGTCGCTACCGAAATGAGAAAGAAAGCATAATTCTAACTCGCTCTCGTTTTTGAACTCTTAATCTCGCCAACAAATCCATCGATCAACAGAGTTCGCCATCTAACCATCAGCGATAACGTGTCTGAGTCATATCGTAGGGTGGAGAGAGAACTCGTTCGGGGACGGCGGGTGCGCGTGTTGAGAAATAGATGTACGGCGAGATAGAAGCCGCCAGATCGGGGCGAGAAATGAAGTCTTCCCAGTTGTGATGCGTGCCCATTTCTCGTGTCACGTCCATTTGATGGATACGTTGCGCGAGAGGCCCCATTGCTTGATAATCGCGACTTCTAAAGCCGGCACGCCCCACGGCTTGTTTGCTGGCTGGCGAGCGCAGGTGATAGAAACCAAGCGCCCAATCGCGTTGGTTGACCAGATTCAATAACGCTTCGGTTCGACACAATGCCCCACCATATCGTTGACCGGGATTTAACCAGTCATGATCGATGGCAGCGGCGGTCAAAACCACACGAATTTGATGCCCGCGATCAACGCCGCTCGGCAAGCGAAAGCCTTGCACACTGCCCCCTGACATCAGGTGCAAAAGCGATGTGATTGATCGTGTCCCCTGACTGTGTCCGATCAACGACACAGGAGACTCCGTCGGAACCTGTTGGAGAAGACGTGAGAGATAAAACCCATTCCGGGCGGCGCGTGGACCGAGGACGGTGAAATCGACATGAGGAAGATAGGTCATGGCGTCGCTGGGCCAACTGTAGAAAATCACATGCAACGGCTGGCCGGGGCGTGCGCGTCTCAACCAGCGAAAAGTCTTCCAGCTATACTCGATGGCAGTTTGCCATTTCACATAACTGCCATGTACGACAATGCAAACCGGAACACCGGGCGTGAGTGATTGTGAGAGTACAGACTCTCGATTCGGGCATCGATTGATTTGTACTGACACTTTGTCCGATGGAGAAGGCGACAGGCAGTCGGGGCAATCGACCGACCAGACATCGAGTGGACCAGAACCGATTTGTCCATCGCCTTGAGGTACACGTCGACTGCTGACAATCCAAAAACGATCATCCACATAGTTTGACACCATCGGAGATTCTGCCTGCGCAGGTGACGGCAAATCTGCCAGTACCGCAGGAGCGGGAGGCTGTGCGCAGGCCATCAGTGGAAACAGTGCCGGCAAAGCCGTCAGCAATAACAGTCGACGGAACATAGACCAGAATCACAGGCGGTGTATGAGCACTCCGGCCTCCGGTCCGAGATCGCACTCTGAGTTATTCATCCGCCATCAGTCGGCGGAGACTCAATCAGGAAGGAGCAAAACGCTCCCGAGCATAATGGAGATCGGTCATTTCTGCCGGTCAAAGCGACTCAAAATCGTCTCTTCTCAAATTTCTGAGTGATTCCGAGTGTGTTACGAGAGAGACGGGAGAGAGTGAATTTTGGTAAACTCTACCGGTTGTCAGGCGTCACAGAGTGGTCCACTGGGCATCCGGTGCAGATTGTATTAGTCTGTAAGACCATTTTCTGGCCAGTTACAGGAGCCATTCCATGCGTGTTGGCATCTTTGCCGATTCTCACGATCATCTCGACCATGTCCGCCGTGCGGTTGATACTTTTAACGAGTATGCCTGCGAATTGGTGGTCTTCGCGGGAGACTTCGTATCGCCCCTTGTCATTCCACCGTTGCGAAACTTACGTTGCCCCATGATTGCCTGTTTTGGTGATAATGACGGGAACAAGATCGGCATTCAGGGTGGAATGAAGATTGTCGGCACACTCGCAGAACCTCCGTTCGGGTTCGTCGCAAAAGATGGCACAAAGTTTCTTGTCACTCACATGCTGGAGCAGCTCAAAGGGTATGTCGATGGTTCTGATGTGGTGATCTTCGCCCATACTCATCGCCCGAGTGAAGTGACCGACAAGCACGGTCGCATGTTTATCAATCCAGGTGAGACGGGGGGCTGGTTCTTTCGAGAACCCAACGTAACGATTCTCGATACGCAGACACGCGATATCTGTAAGGTCAATCTCAACCCCGAGATGAAAATGCCGCGACCTCAAGGTCCTACCGCCGTGAAAGAAGATGCCGAGTCCCCTTCTGCTTCCGAAATCACCGAATCACCTTCTCAGCCTTAACAGCTCTTCAGAAAATCTCTCGAACATGCGACACGTCGGCGATCTTCCCACCGAACAACAGGCACAAAAGTTTGTTGATTACCTTCTCGTGGAGGGTATCAAGACCCAATTCGAGCAAGAAGGAGAGCGGTACGCATTATGGGTGATTGAAGAGGACGCCGCCGCGCGCATCAAAGAAGAACTCGAACTGTTTTGCGAGAATCCAAACGACTCGCGCTATCAGGGACACCACGGCAAAGCCGATCAACAACGAAAAGCAGAAGAGAAAGCCGCTCGCGAATTCAAAAAACGTCAGGTCGATGTTCGTACCCGCTGGCGTGGGAACGGCACGGGAGTGAAAGCCGGCCCGGTCACCAAGTCGTTAATTGGCATCAGTATTCTGGTCGCACTATTGACGGGCTTGGGGACCTCCGAAAACGAGGCTCTCTTTCTCCTACTGTTCGAAAAGCTGCAACCGGTCCAAGATGGATTTCTGAGAAGTGGGACGACAGCCATTATGCAGGGTGAAGTCTGGAGAATCTTCACACCCATGTTTATCCACTTCGGCCCCTTGCATATCCTGTTTAATATGATGTGGTTGTACCAACTCGGGAATCAGATGGAACCGCGTCTCGGGCAGTGGAAATACCTCATCATCGTCCTCGTGATTTCAGGAATCTCAAACTATGGTGAGTTCGCCTGGGCACAATGGAACAATCATTTCTCCATCTTTGGTGGCATGTCGGGCGTTGTTTACGGCATGCTGGGCTACATCTGGATGAGGTCACGTTATCTCCCTGAAGAGCGATATTTTCTGCCGCAACAAACCATCATGTTCATGCTGGGATGGCTGGTTCTGTGTATGACTGGAATGATGGGCAACATCGCCAACGCCGCCCACTTGATCGGTTTGATTGCCGGTTGTGCCATTGGTTATGCACCCGTAATCCTCGGCAAGAAATAGCAACTAGCGTTTGAAGAACGACGAGAGGGCGATCAATGGGAAGCCGAATAAATATTTGAACGCTCCCTGTCTGAGATGAGCGTTAAACGACGCCCGGTATAACTTCCAGGCTCCCGCTCGATCACCTTCACTCAAGCATGCCAACGATACGGGACGCACATGCCGATTGAGAATCCGCCAGCGTTCGCCAGAACGTCGACCTCCACCGGGATAATTGCCTTCCCTCTCCTGCGCCAACAAGAACTCAATCCCCGCGCGAGTTTTGTTCGTTTAAGCTGTTAATGAGTTTGTGTGGCGGCGATACATCAAAGTGGTTGGCGAGATGATCTGCACAAAGACGGGAGCCGTGGCGAGACGCATGGCCATATCATGATCCTCGGCGTTAATCGTCTCTTTCGTAAAGCCACTCGATTCGAGAAAGAGATCCTTTCTAACTACCATCATGCCAGCTCCGAGCGTGACCTCAGAGTTTCGCGAACTGGCGAGATAATCAGCATATCGGTTCATCTTGATGTCACTTACGATCTCTCGACTCGATGAGGAATCCTGGCTGAACTCAATCACGCAAGCTGCCAGTAACGAAGCATGGTTATTATTGATGATCTCTGTGTAAGTCGATATCGCGGTTGGAACCATCAGATCATCCGAGTCCAGGAAGACCAAGTAACTACCCACGGCTTCCTGAGTCCCCCGATTTCGAGCGACACCCGCACCGGCATTTGCCTGCTGAATGAGTTTGGCCCCCGCCTCATCCACAATCGGAGAGATTATCTTCGCCTCTTTGTCGCCAGAGCCATCATCGACGACCAGAATTTCGACAGGTGATATTGTTTGCGCATGGACCGATGCCAGCGTTTCGGCGAGAAACTCACTGCGATTATAAATCGGGATGACAACAGAGAATGTCGGATTCATGGGTCGTGTAACAATTAAGGTCAGGGATTCCCCCAAGATACGAAATATTTCACGAATTCTGTGTGAAAACCGTGGAACAACGAATCAATGGAAGCAGTTTGGGGTTTATGAGTCCACCTGTTGCGATTATACCGGAGATGTCCGAAAGTTTTTGAAACCGGAACCTCGGTTCTCGGGTACTTTGTTGTTGTCCCAAATGCTCATTGCGGTCCTAATTTTTACGGATTTTTTTCATGAATTTGTACGTTCGCATGCTGATGACCATCACGTTGATGTTAGCCATGATGACTGCCGATTCTCTATCAGCAGCAGATGTTCCTGCATCATCGCTAGGACGGAATGTCGCCAACTTCCAATTGACGGACTATCGTGGCAAGGACGTCGTACTCAACGACTTCGCCTCTCACGATGTTGTCGTCGTGGCGTTTCTGGGAACTGAATGCCCCTTGGCCAAATTATACGGTCCGCGTTTACAAGAACTGTCGGCAGAATATGCGGATCGCAATGTTCAATTCATCGGTATTAACGCCAACCGGCAAGACACACTCACTGAAATCGCAGGCTGGGCTCGTCAACACAAAGTGACGTTTCCAATTCTGAAAGATCAACGCAATAAGGTCGCCGATTTGTTGGGAGCGATTCGCACGCCGGAAGTCTTCGTGCTCGATCAACACCGTCAGGTGCAGTATCGTGGACGGATTGATGACCAATATGGCATCGGTGTGATCCGCGACAAATTGGATCATACCTGGTTGAAGGACGCCATTGATGCGGTTCTCTCTGAGGCTTCTCCCAAAGTAACAACCGTCGAGGCACTCGGCTGCCACATTGGTCGTGTCAAAGAACCAAAAGCGGATTCCCCCGTGACCTATTCCAAACAGATTGCTCGCATCTTTCGAGATCGATGTGTCGATTGCCACCGTGCGGGAGAAATCGGGCCGTTTGAACTGACGGACTACAGCGAAGTCGTCGGCTGGGCAGAAATGATTCGTGAAGTCGTCAATGAAAAGCGAATGCCTCCGTGGCATGCAGACCCGGCACACGGGACATTTGAAAACGATTTCAGTCTCACCTCTGTGGAAATTGCACAAATCGATTTGTGGGTCCGCAATGGTGCGCCCGAAGGTGACCCCGCCGATCTTCCCGAACCAATCACTTATACCACCGGTTGGCAACTCCCCCGCGAACCCGATGTTGTCTTCAACATGCGTGACACACCGTTCAAAGTCGCTACGGAAGGTGAAGTCAAATATCAATACTTCAAAGTCGATTCCGGATTTACGGAAGACAAATTCATCTCGGCGGCTGAAATCATTCCCGGTAACCGAGAGGTCGTCCATCATATTTTGATCTTCGCAAAGCCACCCGGAAAACGCTTCCCTCTCGGTGGAGGTGGCGGTGAATTCCTGGTCGGCTATGTGCCGGGGTCACGATTCAAACCTCTTCCCCAAGGTATGGCAAAGCTGGTCCCTAAAGGTTCCGAACTGATTTTCCAGGTTCATTACACTCCCACGGGGACCGAACATTTGGACTTGAGCAAAGTCGGCTTTATCTTCTCCGAACCGGAAGATGTCACCGATGTTGTCATCACTCAACAAGCCATCCAACATCGCTTTGCGATTCCCCCTCATGACAATAATTATGAAGTCAAATCGCGATCGTCAACGGCTCCCGTAGAAATCGAAATTCTGAATCTCATGCCTCACATGCACCTGCGTGGCAAGTCGTTCTCTTACACTTTGGTCAAACCGGATAACTCGCGTGAAGTGTTACTGGAAGTCCCCGCTTATGACTTCAACTGGCAAAATACCTATCGCTTAGCCGAGCCGAAAACGGTCCCTGCTGGCGGGTATATTGAGTGTGTGGCCCACTTCGACAATTCGTCCGAAAACTTTGCCAATCCTGATCCCACTTCCACCGTCAAATGGGGTGATCAAACTGATGATGAGATGATGATCGGTTACTTCGACATCGTGGTCGATAAAGTTCACATCGTGGGAGACGAATCCGCGGGCAGACTCTCTGTGACACCGAAAAAACGAATTCAAAGTAAATTGGCTGAGGTGATGTTCCTGAAGCTGGACAGCAATAAAGACAAGTTCATCAGCCGAGACGAATTGACGAATCCGAAACACAAAGCATATTTCAAGCTGTTTGATGTTGATAAGAATGACAAG